>JBFYJK010000022.1:0-6633 GCA_041311445.1 Candidatus Nanopelagicales bacterium | reverse complement strand
GATAGGAGAAATACGTGGCAGCACGTAAGAAGGCAGCAGCTAAGAAGGCTGCACCAAAGCGCCGTAAGAAGGCAGCTGTTAAGGCAGCTCCAGCGGCTAAGAAGGCAGCTCCAAAGCGCCGTAAGAAGAAGGCAGCAGCTAAGCCAGCAGCGAAGAAGGCAGCGCCAAAGCGCCGCAAGAAGGCAGCAGCTAAGCCAGCAGCAAAGAAGGCAGCAGCTAAGAAGGCAGCTCCAAAGCGCCGCAAGAAGGCAGCAGCTAAGAAGGCTAAGTAATCTAGCGATTACGTTTAGAAAAGCCCGCCACTTTATGTGGCGGGCTTTTCATTTCTCTAAGATGTTAGAACTATAAGAATTACTCTTTAAAATCTTTACGTAAATTGCTCTCAACTTTTTCAAAGATGGCGGCGATATTTGCTTGATCTGCTTTACTTATTTGATCAATAAATCGCTTTCGAATACTTGCCACATGATCTGGCGCAGCTTTAACGATTGTGTTCCAACCCTTAGTTGTCATCACTGCCCAAGTGCCTCTTTTATCTGAAGCGCACTTCTGGCGTTCGACCCAACCCTTACCTTCCATGTATTTAATGCGATGTGAAAGTCGGCTACGAGAGATGATCGTTTTATCTGCCAATTCCGACATTCGAAGTGAGCGGTCTTTGGCATCAGAGAGGTGGACCAGAATTTCGTAATCTGAAAGCGATAACCCGTGTGCGGTTAAATCCTCATCGAGCGCTTCATACATTCTGCGGCTAGCCACAATATATTTACGCCATGCAGATTCCTCTGCTGGGGTTAGCCACTTGGCGCTCTTAGACATGGGAGTAGTCTAGCCAATTGTTGAATATTCAACTATTGCCAAGTTCGTGAATACAGGAGCAAGAATGAAATCAGGAATCGATAAGAGCCTCTTTGATCCAAAGATTCGTCCGCAGGATGATCTATATGGATATGCGAATGGCGCCTGGTTATCGACCCACCAGATTCCTGCCGACCGCAGTAACTCGGGCATTACCTATGAACTTTTCCTAGAGGCAGAAGCCCAAGTTAAGGCGATTATCGAAGCCGACCAAGGCAAAATCGGCCGTCTTTATAACTCATTTATGAATACCGCCAAGATTGAGGCTGACGGAATCGAGCCTCTAAAGGCAGATTTAGCTAAAGTCGAAAAGGTTATTGATGCTCAGAGCTTTGTGGTGACAACCGCCGAGCTTGAAGTCGAAGGTGGACCAGGATCTTTCTTGGCATATATCTACCCTGATGTCGGAGATACCACCCATTACGCAATTTATATCTATCAAGCAGGGCTCTCCCTTCCGGATGAGGCTTACTATCGCGAAGATCAATATGCAGAGATTCGTGAAGCTTTCTTGGAGCATGTAAAAAAGATGTCGGAACTCTCTGGGCTGGATATTGATGCCGACTTACTTCTAAAACATGAAACGGCAATCGCTGCAATGCATTGGGATCAAGTCAAAGATCGCGATGCTGTAGCCACTTATAACAAGCACTCCTATCAAGAACTCAAGGCGCTAATGCCTAACTTTGATTGGGATACCTACTTAGCAACCAACAAGATTGCTGAAGAGAAGTTCGCCCATGTTGTGGTCCGCGAACCATCATTCTTCGAAGGCCTCAATAAGATGCTTGGAAATTTCGATGCGCCAGCTTGGCGTAACTGGATGCGTTGGCACATCCTCTCTGGATCAGCTGCATATTTGAACGAGGCGCTCGTTAATCAAAACTTCTCTTTCTATGGCACCAAACTCTCTGGAACCCCTCAAATTCGCGAGCGCTATAAGCGAGCAATTTCAATGGTCGAAGGAGCTCTCGGTGAAGAGATCGGTAAAGAGTATGTAAAGCGCCACTTCCCTGAATCTTCAAAGAAGCAGATGCAAGAGCTGGTGCAAAATCTCTTGAAAGCCTACGAAATTTCAATTAAGAATTTAGATTGGATGACTGAAGAGACCAAATTAAAGGCGCTAGAAAAGCTAGCTAAATTCACGCCAAAGATTGGTTACCCAGATAAGTGGCGCGATTACAGCGCACTAGAAATTGGCGATGATTTACATACCAATCTTGGAAATATCGCACGTTTCGAACGAGATTATGAATTAGCTAAATTGGGCGCACCAATTAATCGTGATGAATGGGGCATGACTCCGCAGACCGTTAATGCTTACTACTCTCCTGGTTTTAACGAAATCGTCTTCCCTGCCGCAATCTTGCAGCCACCGTTCTTTAATCCAGAAGCAGATGACGCCGCTAATTACGGTGGTATCGGTGCAGTTATTGGCCACGAAATTGGACACGGTTTTGATGACCAGGGCTCTCAATATGATGGTGATGGAAACCTAATTAATTGGTGGTCAGATGCCGATCGCAACGAATTCGAGAAGCGCACTGCTGATTTAGTTGCTCAATACAACGAACTCTCCCCGACTGCTGCCCCTGATGTAAAAGTTAATGGCGCCTTCACTTTGGGCGAGAACATCGGAGATCTTGGTGGCATGAATATCGCAATCAAGGCTTATCAAATCGCCTTAAATGGCTCAGAGGCCCCGAATATCGACGGTTTAAGCGCGCATCAACGCTTCTTCCTATCTTGGGCTCAATGTTGGCGCCGCTTAATCCGCCCAGAAGAGGCTCGTTTACGTATCGCCACCGATCCACATTCACCAGATGAGCTTCGCTGCAATCAGATTGTGCGAAATATCGATGAGTTCTATGACGCATTCGACGTGAATGAGAATGACGCTCTGTACCTCAAAAACCGCGTTAAAATTTGGTAGTTGATTTTGAAAGGAAACCAATGAACAAGAAGCTACTTACCTTACTTGGAGCAGCTGCTCTAATTCTGACCGCATGCGGCGGCGGAAGCACAGAAGGCACTGCAGTAACCAATGGCGAGAACCAGGATTTAGTTGATAACAGCGCAGATGTTTCTGGCGCAGTTGGCGGCGACATCGATCTAGGAAATGGCGTGACCATCAAGCTTTCACAGCCAACCCACTTCACACCTGGCGCATTCGCTTCAAACTATGCAAAGGGTCAGACTGCTAACTTGTTCGAAGCAACAGTTACAAATGGCAGCGCAAAGGCTATTGATTGGGCGACAATTTCATTTATCGCAACCACAACTGGAACGGCTGCTTGTAACGATGTTCTAGATGGCGACAATGCAGTAAATGGTCAGCCACAAGGAACACTTGCAAAGGGCGCATCAGAAACCTTTAAGTTCGGCGTTGCTTGCGAGACCAAGCCAGGCGCAGATCTAAATATTGCAATTACTGTTGGTGATAAGACCGCTGACGTTAAGGGCAAGCTCGCGTAATTAGAGTTAAATAAAAAAGCCCCGCCATATTCGGCGGGGCTTTTTTATTTAACTTATTTTGACTATTAACTCTCCGGGAAGTGGCAAGCAACTTTATGCTTTGGAGCAATCTCAAGTAGCTGCGGAACTTCAGTGCGGCACTTATCTGTCGCCTTCCAGCATCGAGTATTAAATACACAACCTGATGGTGGATTGATTGGGCTTGGTAGATCGCCCTGCAACATGATGCGTTCGCGCTTACGGCCTTCCTTTGGATCTGCAACTGGAACCGCAGATAGAAGCGCCTTAGTATATGGATGGCGTGGCTTAGCAAATAGATCGACCTTATCTGCCTGCTCCATTACCTTTCCAAGGTACATAACTACAACGCGATCAGAGATGTGCTGAACCACGGATAGATCGTGAGCTACGAATATGTAAGACATCTTGAATTCGTTCTGAAGATCTTCAAGTAGGTTAACAACCTGAGCTTGAATAGATACATCCAGCGCTGAAACTGGTTCGTCAGCCACGATTAGCTTTGGCTTAAGCGCAATCGCACGCGCCACACCAATACGTTGGCGCTGACCGCCAGAGAATTCGTGTGGGTAACGGTTGATGTGCTCAGGGTTTAGGCCAACGCGTTCCATAAGTGCGCGAACTTCGTTTTCGACGCCACCTGCTGGCTTAATGCCTTGGATATCAAACATATTGGCGATGATGGTGCCGATAGTCTGACGAGGATTTAGCGAAGCATATGGATCTTGGAAGATCATCTGCATCTGGCGGCGATAAGGCTTCATCTTACTCTGAGAAAGCTTTGAAATATCTTCGCCTTCGAAAATAATCTTGCCTTCAGTTGGTTCGTATAGCTTCAAGATGGTGCGACCAGCTGTGGTTTTACCGCAACCTGATTCGCCAACTAAGCCGATGGTCTCACCGGGTGCAACTTCTAGATCAATGCCGTCGACAGCCTTTAGGACTGCCTTCTGCTTATTGAATGCGCCACCGGTTGTGGTGTTGAAGTGCTTCTTCAAGCCCTCTAATTTGAGAATTGGTTCGGACATTAGATAACCGCCTCTCGCGCCTTTTTGAGTTGCGCCTCAGTTAAATGGCAACGTGAAAGATGCGCAGATGACTTCTCAAGAAGCGCAGGCATCTCTGTTGAACATAGGTTTCCAGATACTTGGCTAGCAAATTCGCAACGAGCGCGGAAAGAGCAACCTTCAGGAAGGTGAATTAGTGATGGTGGTTGGCCAGGGATCGCGTGTAAACGCTCGTTCTTGCCAACGCGTGGAATAGATTGCAGCAGACCGATTGTGTAAGGATGATCTGGCTTATAGAAAGTGTCATCGATCTTTGATTGTTCCACGATGCGACCTGCGTACATAACGTTTACGCGGTCTGCAACTTCAGCAACAACGCCAAGGTCGTGAGTAATCAATACAACGGCCATATTGAATTCAACCTGTAGATCCTTGATTAGCTTCAAGATCTGCGCCTGAACAGTTACGTCCAGAGCAGTGGTTGGTTCGTCGGCAATAAGTAGTGATGGGTTATTGATAAGAGCCATCGCGATCATTACGCGCTGACGCATACCGCCCGAGAACTGGTGCGGGAACTCTGTAACGCGCTTTGCTGCGTTAGGAATTCCGACCATATCAAGCATCTCTGTTGCGCGCTTGATGCCATCTTCTTTAGAACCTTCGTTGTAAAGGCGCCAAGCTTCAGATAGCTGATCTCCGATTGAGTAATAAGGATGTAGCGCAGACATCGGATCTTGGAAGATCATAGACATCGCGTTACCGCGGAGCTTACGTACATCTTCTGGATCTGCAGAGATAACATCTACTGGACCAGATTCAAGGTTGAGAACCGCAGAGCCGGTAATTTGCGCGATCTTACGGTTATGTAGTCCCATCACAGCAAGTGATGAAACAGATTTACCTGAACCTGATTCACCTACGACAGCAAGAGTCTCGCCGCGAGCGACGCTAAATGTGACATCAGAAGTTGCTTTAACTAGACCGTCTTCGGTCGGGAAAGCAACGTTTAGATTCTTAACTTCTAGAAAATTGGAATTTGTCACTGTACACGCACCCGAGGATCAATATATGCATAAGCAATATCTACGATTAAGTTCATAACAACAACGAAAGTTGCAGCCAAGATAGTGGTCGCAACGATTGTTGGTAAGTCATAATCCTGAAGTACTGCGCGAATTGATAAGCGACCAAGACCTGGAAGGTTGAAGATGCCTTCAGTGATAATCGCTCCACCCAAGAGGCCAGCGAAATCAAGACCTGCCATGGTTACGATCGGTGCAAGAGCCGCACGAAGAATATGCTTACGTAGCACCACTCCCTCGCCTAAGCCCTTTGCTCGAGCAGTACGGATGTAATCCTCATTCTCTGTTTCCAAGAAATTCGAACGAGTAAAACGGGTATACGTCGCAGCGCTTGCAAGCGCCAAAGTAACCCAAGGGAAGATAAAGATGTTGAACCACTTAAATGGATTTTCTAGTGGTGATACCCACTTACCCATATCAAGAGGATTCAATAAATTAAATTTCAAAGCTACGAAAATCAAAATCAGCAAACCACTGATAAATGTTGGAAGTGATGTTCCGACAAGAACGAAGACCGTAGAGGCTCGATCTTGCCATTTGCCCTTGTTTCTGGCGGCAATAATTCCTAAGAGCACACCGACAAATAGCCAGAGCGTGAATGCTCCGATGGCCAAGCTGAAGGTAACTGGGAATGCTTCCTTAATTAAATCTGTAACGCATGCATGGCGATTAAATGAGTATCCGAAAGCTGGTGCTGGACATTCAAACTTTGCTGCACCGTCGCCATACTCGCGGCCAAGAAATAAACCTTTAACAAATCGTCCGTACTGAACTTGTACTGGGACATCTAAACCGAGGCGGTGGCGATTTGCTTCAACCACAGCTGGGTAGCAAGCCTTTCCGCAGGTGAGTTTTGCCGGATCCATAGGCAGAACTGCGAAGATCACGAAGACCGACATACTGACTAAGGTCAGAATCACAGCTGTCGCTGCTAATCGTCGGATTACATACTTCAACATTTTATTTTTGGTGGATCCTTTCTAATTTTTTTAATAAGTGTTGGGGGGGGGGATTATTTTAGTGTTAACAACTGTTAACATTTGTTTTCGGTTTTTTTTACGTAAAGTATTAATTTCTTAAACTTGTTGGTTGGGGCGGTATTTTATTTTCCGCCGCAACACTTATTAAAAAAATTAGAAAGGATCCACAAGAAATAAAATGTTGAAGTATGTAATCCGACGATTAGCAGCGAC
>JBFYJK010000087.1:0-3488 GCA_041311445.1 Candidatus Nanopelagicales bacterium | reverse complement strand
CGGCAGCGCTTTACGGCGGGGCAGTACTTGCATGGGCTGGCGATGATTTTGCTGATGCCATCAAATTAGAAGTTTCACCACGCATCACTGCAGTGGCATTTATTCCATCAAACAATGTGCCGACATCAAAGGCGCGCAAGATGCTGCCAGAGACCATTCCACATAAAGATGCAGTTAAGAATTCAATTAATACCGCGCTTCTTACTCAAGCGCTAACAATTCGCCCTGATCTATTACTTGCAGCAACTGAAGATTATGTACATCAGTCTTATCGCGAAGCTGCGATGCCAAAGTCATATGCACTAATGCAGAAACTTCGTGCTGCTGGCGTTGCCGCATTTATCTCTGGCGCTGGCCCAACTGTTCTAGCGCTATTAGTTGATGCTGATTTAAACCACGAATTAGGCGATTTAGTCCGTGCAGCTGGCAGCGGTTTTGAGGTCGAAAACCTCGATATTTCAAGCGTGGGTTACCAAGTTTCCAATATCTAAGGGCCTCTGCTAGGCTTCAGACATCAGTAAGGCCTCCGGCCAGTTTTACATTAACTGATAAATCACAAAATCTCTTAAAAATTCTTAACTTTTCAGATTTTTAGGATTTATAAAACCAATAAGGAAATAAATGTCAGAAGATACAACTGTACGTTCCGAAAGCCCTGAGCTTGCTGCGATGACACTTCCGCAGTTGAAGAAGGTTGCTACACAACTCGGAATCGATGGCGCTGCAAAGATGGCGAAGGGTTCACTAGTAGATGCAATCGCTGATCTACAGGCGAAGAACCGCGAAACTGCAAAGGCCGAAAAGGAAGCAGCTCGCGCAGAACGCGATGCTCGTCGCGCAGAGCGCAATAACGAGAAGAACGAGAACAAGAAAGAGCGCAACAACGAAGATTCAGATAGCGACCGTTCAGAGCGATCAGATCGCAACGAACGTAATAACGATCGCAATGACCGCGATGAGAACGAAGATGGCGGCTCACGCCGTAACCGTGATCGCGGACGTGGTCGCGACCGCCACCGCAATCGCGAAGATCGCGGCGAACCAACAATCTCAGAAGATGATGTACTGCTTCCAGTTGGCGGCTTGCTAGATATCCTTGAAAATTACGCATTCGTACGCACCAGCGGTTACCTACCTAGCCCTAACGATGTTTACGTCTCAATGCAGCAGGTTCGTAAGTTCGCACTTCGCAAGGGCGATGTCATTACCGGCCAGGTTAAGCAGGGCCGCGAAGGAGAGCGCCGCGAGAAGTTCAACGCGCTAGTTCGCATCGACACAATTAACGGTGTTTCACCAGAAGAATCACGCAATCGCGTTGATTTCTCAAAGCTAGTTCCGCTATATCCGCAGGAGCGCCTACGCCTTGAAACACAGCCAAATATCCTTACAACTCGCGTTATCGACCTGATTGCCCCAATCGGTAAGGGTCAGCGCGGACTTATCGTTTCGCCCCCAAAGGCCGGTAAGACCATGGTGCTTCAATCAATCGCAAACGCGATTACTGAAAATAACCCTGAGTGCCATTTGATGGTGGTTCTAGTTGATGAACGCCCAGAAGAAGTTACAGATATGCAGCGCTCAGTTAAGGGCGAAGTTATCGCTTCAACTTTCGATCGCCCAGCAGATGATCACACCACTGTTGCGGAGCTTGCTATCGAACGCGCAAAGCGATTAGTTGAAATGGGACATGACGTTGTTGTCCTTCTAGATTCAATTACTCGTCTTGGCCGCGCATACAACATCGCAGCTCCGGCATCTGGCCGTATCTTGTCTGGTGGTGTTGATTCAGCAGCCCTATATCCACCAAAGAAGTTCTTCGGTGCAGCTCGTAACATCGAAGATGGCGGCTCACTAACAATTCTTGCAACCGCTCTCGTTGAGACCGGTTCAAAGATGGACGAAGTTATCTTCGAAGAGTTTAAGGGCACCGGTAACATGGAACTTAAGCTCGATCGCAAACTTGCAGATAAGCGCATCTTCCCAGCGGTTGATGTTGATGCATCAGGTACTCGTAAGGAAGAGATTCTTATGGGCACTGAAGAGCTCAACATTGTCTGGAAGCTTCGCCGCGTTCTTCACGCACTTGATTCACAGCAGGCAATCGAACTGCTTCTTGAGCGCATGAAGGGCACCAAGAGCAACGTTGAATTCTTGATGCAGGTTCAGAAGACCACTGTTGGTCCTGACGAAGCTAAGTAATTACGCCTAAAAAAGTAGCAATTTGGTTGGTGGGTAGCCCCGCGGTTACCCTTAACCCCTGATCCCGACTTGGTTCACGAAAGCGATTTCGACCCAGGTCTAATTAAAAAGGAACCATCATGAAGCCAGAGATTCACCCAGAGTACGTCGAGACAACTGTTAACTGCGGTTGCGGCGAATCATTTAAGACTCGTTCGACAGTAGCAGCTGGAACTATCTATGTTGAAGTTTGCGACAAGTGCCACCCGTTCTACACAGGCAAGCAGCGCATCCTTGATACCGGTGGACGCGTCGCTAAGTTCGAAGAGCGTTTCGGTAAGAAGTCTAAGTAGCTTTCTTAAAAGACCGCATATCCCAACCTTGGCGTTGGGGTGCGGTCTTTTTATTTTTATAGAGCAGTGAACTAGTAATTTCAGGGAAGAGGAAGAAATGTCTGAGCGTTTTGCATCAGCGATTGAGTTGGTAAATGAATATGCCGAACTCGAAAAGCAGATGGCCGACCCTGGAATTCACGCGGATGCAAATAATGCGCGCAAGTTAGGTCGCCGTTATGCGCAACTTGGTCCAGTAGTTGCTGGTTATCGCAAGTGGAAGCAGAGCGTTGATGATCTTGCTGCTGCAAAAGAGTTAGCAGATGTTGATCCAGATTTCGCAGCTGAAATTCCAGCGCTTGAAATTCTGGAAGCAGAGAATGCAGATCTATTAGAAGAGTTGTTATTGCCTCGTGACCCTAACGATGACCGCGATGTAATTATGGAAATAAAAGCTGGCGCAGGCGGAGATGAATCTGCTCTCTTTGCTGGCGATTTATTGCGTATGTATATGCGCTTTGCTGAGAAGCAAGGTTGGAAGACCGAAGTTATCGATGTAACCGAATCTGATCTTGGTGGTTATAAAGATATTTCGATCGCCGTTAAATCAAAGGGCACTCCTGCACCTGGCCAATCTCCTTATGCCAAGCTGAAATTTGAAGGTGGCGTGCACCGTGTGCAGCGCGTTCCAGAGACCGAATCACAGGGCCGTATTCATACCTCTGCAGCAGGTGTTTTAGTACTTCCAGAAGCGGAAGAAGTAGATGTTGAGCTAAATATGAATGATGTACGCGTAGACGTTTACCGTTCATCAGGTCCTGGCGGACAGAGCGTTAATACAACTGACTCTGCCGTTCGTTTAACTCACGTACCAACAGGAATTGTAGTTAGCTGCCAGAACGAGAAGTCACAGCTACAGAATAAAGAATCAGCGATGCGTATTTTGCGTGCACGTCTACTTGCAGATGCGCAGGAAAA
>JBFYJK010000106.1:0-18541 GCA_041311445.1 Candidatus Nanopelagicales bacterium | reverse complement strand
TAACAATCAACGGCGTAGCTCGTACCGAATTTGGTAAGGGTGCTTCACGTCGTGCGCGTCGCGATGGCCTAGTTCCAGCAGTTATCTACGGCCACGGCGAGAAGCCAAAGCACGTATCACTACCTGCACGTGAATTAGCAGCAGCGCTTAAGACATCAAACGTATTGCTAGATGTTGTTGTGGATGGCAAGAATGAATTAACACTTCCAAAGGCAGTTGTTAAGGATCCACTAAAGCTAACACTTGAGCACGTAGACCTACTTGTTGTACGTCGCGGTGAGAAGGTAACTGTTTCAGTTCCTGTTCACACATACGGCAAGCACGATGCTGACGGAATTCTTGAGCACGTACACAACACTGTTGAAGTTGAAGTTGAAACAACAAACATTCCATCAGAGTTGAAGCTAAGCCTTGAAGGTATGAAGGCTGGCGAATCAAAGCATGCTTCAGATGTTGAACTTCCAGCAGGCGCAAAGCTAGTAAGCGATCCAAAGATGACAGTTGTTCACCTAGGTGAGAAGTCAACTAAGTCTGAAGAAGCAGCTCCAGCAGCAGAAGCAGCAGCGGCAGCTCCAGCAGCTGATGCAACACCATCTGCGTAATTAATAAAGCGTTAAAAGAGAAGAGTTAACTCCATGGTTTGGCTAGTCGTTGGATTAGGAAACCCTGGGGCTGAGTATCAGAACACGCGTCATAACATCGGCCATTTAGTTGTCGATGAGATGGCGCGTGTTAACTCTTTAAAGTGGACTTCTCATAAGGCTCGCGCAGATGTTGCAGCCTACAAAATCGGTGTTGGAATTGATGCGCCGGGAGTGGTCTTAGCAAAATCCCACAGTTATATGAATGAATCGGGCGGACCTATTAAGGCGCTCTGTAACTTCTACAAAATTGGTTTCGAAAACTTAATCGTTATTCACGATGAACTAGATATTCCATTTAACACAATTCGCATCAAACAAGGTGGCGGCGATAATGGCCACAATGGCTTGAAGAGCACTACTAGCGCAATGAGCGCTAATTACTTCCGAATTCGTATGGGAATTGGTCGACCAATTGGTCAACAAGATCCTGCAGATTTTGTATTGAAGAATTTTGCAAGCGCTGAAAAGGGTGAGATTCCAGGTTTTGTTTCTCGTGGCGCAGATGCAATCGAATACTTAATTAAGCATGGTTTACAAGCGGCACAGAGCCAATACAACAACTAACTTTTGTACTGAAATCAACCGGTATTACGTAGGCCTAGCGCAACGCCATTAATTGTAAGAAGTAGGGCACGGCGAAGTAGTGGATCTGCATCATCGCCAGCTTCGCGTACACGTTCAAGCAAATTAACTTGCATCATATGTAGCGGTGCCAAATATTGATCGCGAATCTGCAGAGTACGAGCAAGAAGTGGTTGATCGCCAAGCAAATCTTCATTTCCGCGAAGCGCATTAATTTCGCGGCTGGTTAAATCAAACTCTGCCTTGATGTCATCTAAGAAGTGATGAAGTTCTGCTGGTACCAGCGCCTTCACATAATGTTCAGCCATTACTAAATCTGTCTTTGCCATGGTCATTTCAACGTTCGAGATAAAGGTTTTGAAGAAATGCCAATTGTGAAGCATCTGCTTAAGCACATCTAAATTGCCAGCTTCGCGAGCGGCCTTTAAACCTGAACCAACTCCATACCAACCAGGAACAATCTGACGGCTCTGAGTCCAGCCAAATACCCAAGGAATAGCGCGTAAGTTTTCGATTCCATCGTTTGCGCCTTGGCGACGAGATGGACGCGAACCTAAGAACATATCGCCAAGTTGTTCTACTGGAGTGGATGCGTAGAAATAAGCTGGAAGATCTTGATGGCTAACTAAATTGCGATAGCGCTGGAAAGATTGTTCAGAGATTAACTCCATGCACTCATTCCACTGCTTTAAATTCTCTTGAGATTGGCGCGGCCCGCGATTTAGAACTGTCGCTTCGAGCGCAGCTGCAAGTGTTAATTCGACGTTCTCACGTGCCAACATCGGGATTGAATACTTATCAGAGATAACTTCACCCTGTTCGGTCATCTTGATCTGGCCATCAAGTGAGCCCCAAGGAAGCGCAATCAAAGCATCGTAAGTAGGACCGCCACCACGACCAACTGAACCACCACGACCGTGGAATAGACGTAGTTTTACGCCGTACTTAATAGCGACATCTCGCAGGCGTCTTTGTGCCTGGTGGATCTCCCACTGACTAGTTGCAATGCCGGCATCTTTATTTGAATCTGAGTAACCGAGCATCACTTCTTGCACATCGCCACGTAGCGAAACTAATTTGCGGTAAGTCGGGCTAGATAGAAGCTTTTCAAGAATTACATCTGCCGCTCTAAGTTCTGCGACTGTTTCAAGCAATGGCGCGAAACCAATCTTTGCAACTCCGGCGTTGATATCTACTAGACCAGCTTCCTTTGCAAGCACAGTTGCTGCAATTAAATCGTCTGGTTGCTTGGTCATCGAAACGATATAAGTCTCAATAACTTCTGGACCGAATTGCGAAATTAATTCATCGATTGCGCGGAAAGTATCGAGAGTTTTTGCACTTTGTGCATCTAAGTCTTTTGGTGCACGTAGCGACTTGCTATCTAACTCTGCAATCAAAGTATCAAAGCGCTTATTTGGATCCTGTGTTGCGTAATCTGCCGCGATACCAAAGTTTGCAAGTGCTGCATGGTGAACCTGTGAGTGTTCGCGAACATCCATAGTTGCGTGAATAAGACCGAAAGCTGAAACTGTGCGAATAATGCGCTCAAGTAAGCCAGTTGCAATTAATTCACCATGGTTAGCTAGCAGTGAATCACGCATGATATTTAGATCAGCCAATAGCTCATCGGTATTTGCATAGTCGCGACCTGGAACATGTGGCGCGCCCGCAGCATGACGCTTACGAGTTAGTTCAAGTCGATGCACAATCGCGGTGGTCTTTAAACGATATGGCTCGCGCGCATTTAGGCGGCGATAGCGCGCTTCGAATTCAGGAATATTCTCCAAATCGCGCTCCACCGAAGCTTTCATTTCATCAGAGATTTTGATGATTCGTGTTGAGACTGAAAGTGATTGGCGAAGTTCTGACATCGCTTCGGAAATAACACGGATTGCATGGCCAACTTGAACCACGATTGTTTCGCGAGTTACATCAGGGGTAACGTTTGGATTTCCATCTCGATCTCCACCAATCCAGGTACCAAATGTAAGCGGCTTAGCGGTAGGAGAGACGTTGACGCCCAAGCGACCGACTTCAACTGCAAATTCATCAAGAACTTCAGGGACTGTTAGTCGGAATAAATCATCTAAGTAATAAAGTGCATTTACAGCTTCATCAATAACTAATGGTCTTTCAACGCGAAGTTCATCTGTTTGCCAAAGTAAATCAATCTCTTCAGATAAGCGCGCATCACGTACACGGCTTGCCGGAGATTCCAGTAGATCAGAGATTTGAGCCAACTTACTCAATACCGAACGGCGAGATGCTTCAGTTGGGTGAGCTGTAAAAACAGGACGCACAGAGAAATCTGCAAGCCAATGCTTTAACTCTTCATCTGAAATTTCATGGCCTGATTTACGCGCTTCTTCGATCTTGGTTACAGCTTGCGCAATCCAAGAACCACTCTCAGCGCGTTCGTTTTCAAGAACTCGAGAACGGTGAACTTGTTCGGCAACGTTTGCCAAGTGGAAGTAGGTGCTAAAAGCACGTACCAACTGCACTGCTTGATCTACGTTTACATCTTTAAGTTCCGCTTCGCCGCTTCCGCTTCGAACCGCAGCGCGAACCTTTTCAACTAAATCTAGAAGTGGCTGACCTTCTTGGCGGACCAAAGATTGGCCAAGGAGTTCGCCCAAGGCGCGAACATCGCTACGTAGAGATGCATCATCTTGCATCTGCAACTGTCGTAACTGGCTCTCTGCGCTCACTGGCAAATCATCGCAGGTACTCAATAGGATATGAAACGGAATTTAGCCCCCTCCCTTTTCGGGAATGGGGCTTTGAGGCGTTTATCCCAATATATGAGCAAGAGATTGATTAGAGAGGAGTTCTGATGCGCGGCCTATTGCCACTTGGCAATCAAGCAATTGAAGATGCACTTAATTCCAATCGAGACATCATCGCGCCTCCATCGTCATTCGCTTACTTGATTTCACTTCGAGCAATGCGAAAGCCGATGTTGATTATTACTGCTTCGTCACGAGCAGCTGAAGATTTAGCTAAAGAGATCCGCGAATGCCATGCCGATACACTCGAATTTCCGGCTTGGGAGACTCTTCCGCACGAACGATTAAGCCCAAGTAGCGATACCGTCGCAAAGCGAATTTCAACACTGCAAGCGCTGCAGGATAAGAACCGCAATTGGGTTGTGGTCGCGCCAATTCGTGCGGTTATACATAAATTTAATTCTCAAATTGTAAATACCAAACCGATAACTCTTGATAGAGGCCTAGAGTTTGATCTAACTGATTTGCAGCGCCAATTAGTTTCATTTTCCTACACTCGCACCGACTTGGTAGAACGTCGCGGCGAATATGCAGTGCGCGGCGGCATCCTAGATATTTTCCCGCCAGATCAAAACCACCCAATTCGTGTTGACTTCTTCGGCGATGAGATCGAGGAAATCAGTTACTTTGCAGTTGCCGATCAGCGCACCAGTGAAAGCATTTCAAACCCTGTAAATATTCTTCCTTGTCGAGAGCTCTTGATAACAGATGAAATTAAGGAACGTGCGAGCGAACTATCAAATAAGTTTGAAAACGAATTACTTTCTAAGATTGGCAATGGGCTATTACCTGAAGGAATGGAATCTCTGATTCCGCTGCTAGTAGAAGAACTTCATTTAATAAGCCAATCAATGCCAGATAGTTTTGAAGCTGTTTTTATTGAACGTGAACGAGTCGTTGGCCGCATCGCCGACTTACTGGCTACCAATGAAGAGTTTCGAGAAGCCGCTTGGTCAAACGCTGCTGTAGGTGGCAAAGCCCCTATTGAAGCTGACAGCACTTATATTGATTGGGATGCACTTGTAGAGCAGTTGCCAGTTATGAAGGACTTTAGACAGTTCGGTTCAGACGAGGATCTATTTCTCGAAATCGACCCAATTGAGCCCCTACGCGGAAATAGCGATCGCTTGATTTCCATTTTTGAGAGCGCGCTCAATGAGAAGAAGCGCGTAATTTTCTCGGCATCTAGCAAGGGCATGATTGATAGATATGCCAGCATCTTTCGAGATGCCAACCTGCCGGTGCAGTTGCAATACCCATTTAACGCAGCCCCTACCAGCGGCCATATAACGCTTACCGCATCGGCTTTTCGTCATGGATTTAGCGATAACGATTTCATTTTCATCACTGAGAGAGATTTAACCGGGTCGCAGAGCGCAGGTGGCGAGAAGCTTCCTTCTAGACGCAAGAAGAGTATTGATCCACTTCAACTTCGCAGTGGTGATTATGTTGTTCATGAGCAGCACGGCATTGGTCGTTATGTTGAGATGGCGCAGCGAAGTGTTGGCGGAGTAGTACGTGAATATTTAGTAATTGAATATGCGCCGGCAAAACGCGGCCAACCTGGTGATCGCATATTTGTTCCAACCGATGCGCTTGATCAAATCAGTAAGTACATCGGTGGTGATGCTCCAACTATTCACCGTATCGGTAGTGGCGAATGGAGCAAGGCGAAGAGTCGTGCTCGAAAAGCAGTTCGTGAAATCGCTGGAGAACTAATTCGACTTTATGCTGCACGTACCAGTGCACCTGGTTTCGCATTTTCACCAGATACACCGTGGCAACGCGAACTAGAAGATAACTTTGCCTACGTTGAAACTGCAGATCAACTTTCAACTATCGAAGATGTAAAGCGAGATATGGAACGTCCTTATCCTATGGATCGTTTAATTTGCGGCGATGTCGGATATGGAAAGACTGAAATTGCAGTGCGCGCTGCATTCAAGGCAGTGCAAGACGGAAAACAAGTAGCGGTTCTTGTCCCGACAACTCTTTTAGTCCAACAACACTTCAAAACATTCTCTGAAAGATATGCAGGTTTTCCAATAAAGGTCGCGGGGTTATCAAGATTTAATAGCGCCAAGGAGGCGAAAGAGATCGTTACCGAACTTGGTAAAGGCGCCTTAGATGTAATTGTGGGTACGCACAGATTGCTCTCTAACGACGTGCAATTTAAAGATCTAGGCTTAGTTATCGTTGATGAAGAGCAGCGATTCGGCGTCGAACAGAAAGAGCAGCTGAAGAAATTACGCACCAGCGTGGATGTTTTAGCTATGTCCGCTACGCCTATTCCACGTACATTAGAGATGGCGATTACCGGCATCCGTGAAATGTCCACGATTACGACCCCGCCGGAAGAGCGCCACCCAATTCTTACTTATGTGGGTCCGCAAGACGATAAGCAGATAAGCGCAGCGATTCACCGCGAACTTCTTCGCGATGGCCAAGTTTTCTACATTCATAACCGCGTGGAATCAATTGATCGCGTTGCAGTTAAATTAAAAGAGTTAGTTCCTGAAGCGCGTATTCGTGTGGCTCATGGTCAGATGAGCGAGAACATGCTCGAAGATGTAATTCTAGGTTTCTGGAATCGTGATTTTGATGTCTTGGTCTGCACCACAATTGTTGAGAGTGGTTTAGATATTCCTAATGCAAACACATTAATTGTTGAACGCGCTGACATGTTCGGCCTCTCGCAATTACATCAGATCAGAGGACGCGTTGGTCGAGGTCGAGATCGTGCTTACGCATACTTTCTATATTCGGCGGATAAACCACTTACTGAAGTTGCAATTGATCGTCTTAATACCATTGCCACAAATACTGATTTAGGTGCCGGCATGCAAGTGGCGTTGAAAGATTTGGAAATTCGCGGCGCTGGCAATTTATTGGGCGGCGAACAATCTGGCCACATTGCCGACGTTGGTTTTGATTTATATATGCGCATGGTTGGCGAAGCGGTAAATGATTACAAGACTGGAATTGTTGAAACTGAAGAAGTGTCACATGAATGCAAGATTGAGATTCCGGTAGATGCGCACCTTCCAGAAGATTATGTTGATTCTGAAAGATTGCGTCTAGATATTTATCGCCGTCTTGCGGACGTGAAAGATCCGATGGAGATCAAACCAATTGAAGAAGAGTTAATTGATCGATTCGGACCGATGCCAGATCCGGTAATCGCATTAGTTCAGGTCGCAGTGCTTCGTGCATCTGCAAGAAAACTGGGAATTCACGAGATGATTCAGCAGGGTAAGAATCTGCGTATTTCGCCTATTAAATTGCCAGAATCGAAGCAGTTAAAGATGCAGCGCATCTACCCAGGAAGTATGTATAAAGGCGCTTCAAATGTGGCTTTAATCGCTCTACCTGCGACAGAGTGGTCGCCATTGGGCGAAAGGTCGAAATTACGAGATACTTCGGTTATTGCTTGGGCCACTTCAGTGCTCCAAGATTTGTTGAGTTATTAAACTTAGGAGCCAGAGGAAGTCGATGAAGAAGTTAATCAGCGCGGTATTAGTTCTAAGCAGCTTGGCATTCTTAACAGCATGTGATGCTGGAACCGCTGCACAAATTGGCGATACCAAGATTTCGAACGAGACAGTTCAAACTCGTATCGCAGAAATTAATGCTGAACGACTTAAGTACGACACTTCACAAATGGAACTAAGCGTTGGCGAAGAGCTAAACCGCAATGAACTTCGCTTCCTTGTCATCTCTACAATCTTTAAGAAGATCGCTGATAAGAGCGGCATCAAGATTAGCCAGGCGATGAAAGATACAAAGAAGGCAGATATCTTCTCGGCACTTGGTGGAGCTGATCAGATTGGCCAAGCTCTAGTTTCTGCGCAGATGGCTCCTGCAGATTTCGATCTTTATGTTGAAGCAGTTCTAATTTCGGATCAGCTATCAAAGAATGCAATTGCAGCAGGCGTTGCTGAATCTGATGTCGGAACCGCTGTTCAGCAAGTTGTACTTGCGTTAACCAAGACCGAAAAAGTTAAGATTAATCCGCAATTTGGATATTGGGATCCAAATGGAGCAGATCTAGTTTCATTTGATTCAGCTGGAACTGCAGTTAAAGTTAAAACTGCTTAATTAATTTCATGGCATCTGAACTACTTCGTTTACTCGAAGTAATGGATCGACTTCGCTCACCAGGCGGTTGTCCTTGGGATGCCGAACAAACCCATCAATCTTTGATTAAGTACCTGCTCGAAGAGTCGTATGAATTTGTTGACGCAGTAGATGCAGATGACAGAACGGCTATGCGTGAAGAGCTTGGCGACGTACTGCTCCAGGTCTATTTCCACTCTCGCATCGCACAGGATCACCCAACCGATCCCTTCTCAATTGAAGAGGTCGCGGCAGGTATTGCGGATAAGTTGATCCGCCGCCACCCGCATGTATTCGGCGATGTGCAGGCAGAGACTTCAGATGAGGTTCTGCAGAACTGGGAGAAGCTAAAGGCTGCAGAGAAAAACCGCAGTTCAGCGACAGATGGCGTCGCGTTGGCGCAGCCAGCCCTGCCTTTAATCACTAAACTTATCTACCGTGCCGAGAAAAACGGCATTCAATTAGATTTACCAACAGCAGATATGAACAACGAAGTTCCAGCTGAAGTCGCCATTGGCGATGCGTTGGTCGCAGCTGTAGTGGCTGCAATAAAGCAAGGAATCGAACCGGAAGATTTACTCCGCACTCGCGCACGTGAGATTGCAGAAGAAATCAAGCGGATTGAGTCCTTGTAGAATTTATTCGGTTCATATTTAAGGAGTAATAGTGGCAATTATTGAAGCCCTTGGCGCACGCGAAATTCTTGATTCACGCGGTAACCCAACAGTTGAAGTTGAAGTTCTATTAGAAGACGGCACCGTAGGTCGTGCTGCAGTTCCATCTGGCGCATCAACTGGTGCATTCGAAGCTGTTGAACTTCGCGATGGCGCAAAGCGTTACTTAGGTAAAGGCGTCGAACAAGCAATCAAGAATGTTGTTGAAGTAATTGCTCCAGAAGTTGTTGGTCTAGATGCACAGGACCAGCGTTTAGTTGATCAGACAATGATTGATTTAGATGGCACAAAGAACAAGGCAAAGCTTGGCGCTAACTCAATTCTTGGCGTATCACTAGCTGTAGCTAAGGCAAGCGCAGAGCATGCAGATCTTTCACTCTTCAAGTACGTCGGCGGCAACAATGCGCACGTACTTCCAGTTCCAATGATGAACATTCTTAACGGTGGCGCACACGCAGATACCAACGTTGATATTCAAGAATTTATGGTTGCACCGATCGGCGCAGATTCATTTAAAGAGTCTCTTCGTTGGGGCGCAGAGATTTACCATTCACTTAAATCAGTATTAAAGAAGCGCGGACTTGCAACAAGCATCGGAGACGAAGGTGGATTCGCTCCAAACCTAGATAGCAACCGTGCAGCGCTTGATTTAATTCTTGAAGCTGTTGAAGGTGCAGGATTTAAGCCTGGCAAAGAGATTGCACTAGCAATGGACGTTGCGGCTACCGAATTCCATAAAGATGGAAAGTATTCATTCGAAGGCAAGCAGCTTTCAGCATCAGAGATGATCGCTTATTACGCAAGCTTGGTCGCTTCATACCCAATCGTTTCAATCGAAGATCCTCTAGATGAAGATGACTGGGCTGGATGGGCTGCAATCACCACAGAGCTAGGCTCAAAGATTCAGCTTGTTGGCGATGATCTATTCGTAACTAACCCAGAACGTCTCGCAAAGGGCATTGCATCGCACACTGCAAACGCACTTCTAGTTAAGGTAAATCAAATTGGTTCGCTAACTGAAACTCTTGATGCAGTTGAGATGGCGCACCGCGCTGGCTACCGCAGCATGATGAGCCACCGTTCAGGCGAGACTGAAGATGTGACAATTGCAGATCTAGCAGTTGCAACAAATTGCGGTCAGATCAAGACAGGTGCACCTGCACGAAGCGAACGTGTTGCTAAGTACAACCAGCTACTTCGTATTGAAGAAGAGCTAGGTGAAGGCGCACGTTATGCAGGTCGTGGTGCATTCCCACGTTTTAACGGTTAATTAATAACGGAAAATAAATTGCCTCGCAGAAGAAGCAGCTACCGCAGGAAGCGTATTGATAAAGCAACACGTTTCATTGCAGTAGCTGCTTTTTTCTTTTTGGCGATTGTGCTTATCGGCTCTCCGTTGCAGAAATATTTTGCGCAGCGTGCACAGATCAATGCACTTTCTGCACAAGTTGATGCAAATCGCAAAGCGGTCGAAGAGGCACGTAAAGAGCTAGAACTCTGGAGCGATCCAAACTACGTAAAGTCTCAGGCACGTGCACGACTTCATTATGTGCTGCCAGGGGAGCGTCAATACATTCTTACCAATGACATCACTCTGGAAGGCAGCGATAAGACAAATAGCGTTGCAGCGAACGTTCCAACTGGAGTGCCTTGGTATACGCGTCTAATTGCAACTGTTACTGAAGCTGGCAATAAATGAGCCGCGAAGTAACGCAATCAGATTTAGATTGCATTGGTCGCCAATTACAACGTCAACCTAGAGATGTGCATGCAATTGCCTACCGTTGCCCATGCGGCAATCCTGCAGTTGTCGAGACTCCGCCACGACTCGGCGACGGAACACCTTTTCCGACTTTTTATTATGCAACTTGTCCAAAATTAACTGGCGCAATCTCCACCTTAGAAAATGGCGGGCTGATGGCAGATATGAATGAGCGCCTAAAGAACGACCCTGAATTGGCTGGCGAATATGCAGCTGCTCATGATGATTATTTAGCTGCACGTGCGGCGTTAAAGATTGATGTTCCTGAAGTTGAAGGTATTAGCGCAGGTGGAATGCCTGACCGCGTGAAGTGCCTACATTCTTTAGTTGCACACTCGCTTGCTGCTGGTCCAGGAGTAAATCCGCTTGGCGATGAAGCATTAGCTAAATTGCCGAAATGGTGGCAGGACGCTCCATGCGAGTAGCAGCGATTGATTGCGGTACAAATTCAATTCGCTTACTTATCGCTGATGTTCAAGGCGAAAATTTCCGCGAAGTTTTTCGCGACATGGAGATTGTCCGTTTAGGACAGGGTGTTGATCAGACTGGTGAATTTCACCCTGATGCAATTGCGCGAACACTTACAGCCGTAGATAAATTTGCAGCAGAGATAGCGCGACGCGGTGTCGAAAAAATTCGCTTCTGTGCCACCAGCGCAACTCGCGACGCGAAGAATCGCGATCTATTTATTGATGGAGTTAAGTCAAGACTCGGAGTAGCCCCAGAAGTAATTAGCGGTGAAGAAGAAGCTGCCCTCTCATTTGCTGGTGCTACCAAAGAGATGCCTGATGCACTCGCGCCATTCTTAGTCGTAGATATAGGCGGCGGGTCAACAGAATTTGTAATTGGCCATCGCAGCGTAGAAAAGGCGAAGAGCGTAAATATCGGTTGCGTTCGTATGTCAGAGCGCCACTTCAAGAGCGATCCCGCAACGCAAGACGAAATTGAAGCCGCACGTAAAGATATTCAGGCGGCAATTGCAGAAGCGGCATCAATAGTCGATATCAAATCAGCAAAGTCACTTATTGCTGTTGCAGGAACTGCAACCACAGTGGCCGCCGCCGCTTTAAATCTGGCCGAATATGATCGTTATGCAATTCATTTGTCCCGAATCTCTGCGGAACAAACTCACCAAACTTCTGAGATGTTCCTAAAGATGAATCGCGCAGAGCGAGCAGCACTTGGGTATATGCACCCTGGTCGCGTGGATGTTATTGGCGCAGGTTCATTAGTGCTCTCTGAAATCCTAAAAGCCGTAGGCGCATCAGAATTCATCGCCTGCGAATCAGATATTTTGGATGGAATTGCTTTTAGTCTCGGCCAATAACCGCTATTCTCGCTAAATAATTAAGCAGATAGGTACGTCCTTGACCAAAATTGTTGCCGGAGTTGATTCTTCAACTCAATCCGTAAAAGTAGTGCTCTGCGATTTAGTGAGCGGCAAAATCCTTAAGACAATTTCAAGACCGCATCCAGATGGCACGGAGGTAGATCCAGCTGCTTGGTGGAGCGCGTTACAGGATGCACTCAAAGAGGCGGAAACTTTTGGTGAAATCGCCGCAATCTCAATTGGCGGCCAACAACATGGCATGGTTCTGTTAGATGCAGCTGGCGAAGTAATTAGACCTGCACTTCTTTGGAATGACACTAGATCAAGTGGAACTGCAGAGAAACTAAATAAAGAGTTCCCAAATATTGCAGAGTTAACGGGTTCGCAATTAGTGGCTTCATTTACTGCTTCTAAAGTCCTATGGGTTACCGAAAATGAACCAGAGAACGCCAAGAAAATAGCGGCAATCTGTCTGCCTCACGACTGGCTATCTTGGAAGTTAACCGGTTCAAAAGATATTAAAGACTTATTTACTGATAGATCAGATGCTTCAGGTACCGGTTATTTCAATCCTAAGACAGGTCAATATATCCCTGAGATTTTGAAATTTATTTTGAATTCTGATCGAGAAGTTACTTTACCGCGAATTATTAAAGCGAATGAATTTGGTGGTAAGACCGCAAGCGGAATTCCAATCGCTGCAGGTTGTGGTGATAATGCAGGCGCCGCACTTGGTATCAATGCGCAACTAGGAGATATGGTTATTTCACTTGGTACTAGCGGAACTGCATTTATCTCGACCAACACTCCCACCAATGATGGTTCGGGTGAAGTAGCTGGATTTGCAGATGCAACTGGCAATTTCCTACCGCTTGCATGCACATTAAATGCCGCAAAGATTTTTGCAACTGTGGCAAAGACGCTTAATTTATCCTTCGAGGAATTCAGTTCCCTAGCGCTTTCGGCGCCAATCGGATCGAATGGTTTAAAGCTAATCCCGCACTTTGATGGCGAACGAACACCAAATAAACCAAATGCGACCGGCTCCTTCCACGGAATTACTCACGAAAATTTCACGCCTGCCAATATTGCTCGCGCTGCAATTGAAGGTGTTATGGCTGGAATGCGATATGCGGCAGATGCAATTGAAAAGTTAAATGTTCCAATCGAAAAGGTAGTTATTGTCGGCGGCGCTGCGCGCAATAAAGCGGTACAAGAAATTTCTTCAACATTTTTTAATTTTGATATTGCGATTCCAGAACCGGGCGAATATGTAGCTCTAGGCGCGGCAAAGCAGGCAGCTTGGGCGCTTTCTGGCAAAGAGAGCGCACCTGATTGGGCAGGATCGAATATTGAACACCTTGCAAAAAGCGGCAGCTCTCACCACTTATATGAGGAGTACAAGCTGTTAATTCAGGGCAATTCGAACTAGTAGACTCTCGCACGCGAGAAACGCCCTCGTAGCCCAATGGCAGAGGCAGAGGACTTAAAATCCTTCCAGTGTGGGTTCGACCCCCACCGAGGGCACCATGGTTCAGGAATAACGCGCCCCAGCGGCGCGTTTTCTCTTTTACAAGCTTGGTATTTGAATAGTCCTTGAAGGAGGATTTAATGGAGAGCAGTAACCCGGTACTTAACCGCTACAACCGTCGCGGATATGCATCAATGGGCAATAGCAATGTTGGCACCACCGGATTTAGCACTAGCTATGACGCAAACGAAGGCGGTCAGCTAGAAGATCTCTATAACGCACCTGCAGCATCTTCAATGCGCACTGGTCGAATGACAATGGATGATGTTGTTACTCGCACCGGAATGTTATTTGCAATCTTGTTGGTAACTGGTGGATTCGCTTGGAAATCTAACCTTGGTGGCGGCGCGCTAATTGGTTCCCTAATCGGTGCAACTGTTCTCGGTTTAGTAATTAGCTTCGCTCGAAAAGTACGCCCAGCGTTGATTCTTACCTATGCATCGCTTGAAGGAATTGTTCTTGGCACGATCTCTGCTTCATATGAAAGCGCATACCCAGGAATCATTAGCCAGGCGCTAATTGCAACAGCAGTGGCTTTTGTTGGTGTTCTAGTCGCTTATCGCAGCGGAAAGATCTCAATTACCGCTCGTGCCACAAAGATTGCTACCGGCGCAATTATTGGTTACCTAATTCTTGGCGTAATCAACATGATTGGTGGCAACTTTATTTTCAACGGAACATTTGGTCCGTTAGTTGCAGTATTCGGCGTTGGCCTTGCGACATTCTTCTTAGCTATGGATTTCGATCAAGCAGCCAAAGCTGCAGCAATGGGCGTGCCACAGGAAGAGTCATGGCGCGTGGGCTTTGGCCTGATGGTCTCAGTCGTATGGCTTTACCTAGAAGTACTACGTCTGCTTTCAATTCTTCGAAGCGACGATTAATCGCATTAAAAAAGCCCCCGATTTCTCGGGGGCTTTTTCTTTTTCCTAATTTACTTAATTAACCTAGAGTCTCACCAGCGGCATCTTCTTTTGCCTTCTGGTAATCCGCATTGGTACGTAGCGGAACTTCCTTGAGCATTAACGCCAGCAAGAAACCGAGCGCTGTAATCGGCGCTGCCGCATAGAAAACCACGTGGAATGAATTAACGAAAGCTTGTAATACAACGTGCTGAATATCAGCAGGGAGCTGATGAATCAGAGTTGAATTATTGGCAAGCGACTTCATCTGTGATGGATCGATTGCGCCAGCAGCTGCCGGATTGCTCTTTGCAAGATCAGCAAAACCACTCTGCATGTAATGTGCCAAGCGGTTTGTTAGAACTGAACCGAAGAGCGCAGTACCGAATACCGAACCAAGTGAACGGAAGAAGGTATTTGATGATGTTGCAACACCCATATCGCGCATTTCAACTGAGTTCTGAAGCGCAATAACAATGGTCTGCATTGAAAGACCAAGACCCATACCGATCAGAACTGCGTAAATCGCAACTTGCCAATATGGAGTATTAATTTCAAGACGTGTCATCAGCAAAATACCGAAGGTCATAATCACAGCGCCGATAACAGGGAAGCGCTTGTAGTGCCCATGTTTTGAAATTGTCTTACCGCTGTAGATCGACATTGAAACAATACCGAGCATCATTGGAATCAATTTAAGACCAGCAGAAGTTGCGGAATAACCTTTAACAACCTGCATGTAGAGCGGCAACATAACGATTGCACCGAACATACCTGCACCGATAACTGCGCCAAGTAGCGAAGTTAAATTGAAAGTGTGGTTTTCAAATAAGTGAAGCGGAAGAATTGGTTCCTTTGCACGCTTCTCTTGTAGGAAGAAGAGCACGCCAAAGACCACACCAATTACTAAGTAAGTAATAGTGCGAGCATCGCCCCAACCATTCTCAGGGCCGTATACAGATAGGGTCAAGAGAATTGGGACAACAGATGCGATAAGCAAAAGCGCACCTAGGTAATCAATCGCATGTTCGCGCTTGATTTTCGGAATGTGAAGCACCATTGAGGTGATAACTAATGAAGCTAAACCAAATGGAATATTGATGTAGAAAATCCAACGCCATCCGGTGATGCCAAGGATGTGGTGGTGATCAGAGAAGTAGCCGCCTAGTAGCGGGCCAGCTACAGATGAGAGGCCCCAAACTGCGCCGAAATAACCTTGGTAGCGACCACGTTCGCGAGGCGGAACGATGTCGCCGATGATTACGAAGGTAAGTGCCATCAAACCGCCAGCGCCAAGACCTTGTAGCGCACGGGTTGCAATTAGTTGGCCCATATTCTGTGATGCACCAGCAAGCGCAGAACCAATCAAGAAGGTAACAATCGCAAACTGGAAAACAATTCGACGCCCGTAAAGATCAGAAATCTTTCCGTAGAGCGGGGTTGCAGCAGTTGAAGTTAGTAGGTAAGCGGTAACTACCCATGTGTAATGGTTTAGACCGTTGAACTCTTCAACAATATTCTTTAGAGCGGTAGAGACGATGGTCTGATCTAACGCTGCAAGCAGCATGCCGGTCATAAGACCGCCAAGGATCACCATAATCTCTTTATGTGTGTGTTCTTTTCGCATTTCCTGAGACATAAGGGAAATGCTATCGCGTTACGCGAAAGGCTGAGCTTCGAGAATCGCTACCTGGAATGTTTTTCCATTAGGAGCGGTGTATGCCACAGTATCGCCAATTTTCTTGCCGTTTACTGCACTGCCAAGAGGTGACTTCTCTGAGTAAACATCTAAATCACCTGAAGAAATTTCTCTTGAACCAAGTAAGAATTTCATTTCATCGCCAGCAAAATCAACGGTAACAATCATTCCTGGGCCAACAACGCCTGCTTCTCCGACTGGAGGTGCACCAATGTGTGCATGTTCAAGCATATGTTTAAGTTGCTTGATGCGCGCTTCGTTCTTGCCTTGCTCTTCGCGAGCAGCGTGGTAACCGCCGTTCTCCTTTAAATCACCTTCAGCGCGTGCAGCTTCAATCTTCTTAACGATTTCAGCGCGCTTTGGTCCTTCGAGTTCGACAAGTTCAGCTGATAGACGATCAGCAGCTTCTTGGGTTAACCAGGTCTGTGTCATAAGGAGAGAAGAATATATTAATTAGCAGCAAAGCAGCGAACTACATCTGCCGATACTGAGCGTGCACGCGTAGGAATCTCTGCGTAAACCTTTAGGTGTTTTTCGCCAGCAGGGATGCGATGAACGACTTCGCCGACAATAAATTTATCAAAATCAACTGCGGTCAAACGGCAATCAATTATTTGATCAGGGTTATTGCGAGTAATTTCAAATGTAATACCCATGCTCTTTTCGCTCACCGCTTTAAAGGAGAGCAGGTTTGCGGTCACGGTTGGATTCGAGTGATAAAACCCGGTCCAAAATAACCAGCCGACCAACGCCGTGAAAATCACATAAGGAATGAAGCGATATCGGCTGCGCTTGCGGCCATATCGGTCATCCATATCGAGCGGGCTACTCATAGGCGGTATTCTCTCACTATGACGAAGACCAGTGTGGACGTAGGCGTTGCCGGCTCAATCACAATGATTGTGCTTACCGTGACCGTTGTTATTTTGCTGCGTAGCTTTTACAAGCGTTTCTCAAACGTTAAAAAAGACGACCAGAATTAAATGAAGAAGTTCTGGCAGTGGCTTGCGACTGCCCTATTGGTTGCAGTCTTTTTATCACTTGCTAATTGGCAGTGGAACCGCGCCGTAGAAATCAAGAGGCCGATCGCTCAAGATCAGAGCGTCTCACCAATCGATTCTTTAATCTCCCCAAATGGTTCAATCGAACCGTCCGCTCTTGGCCAGAAAGTTTCACTCGAGGGCGAGTACATAAGCAATTGGGTTGCACCACATCAAGATGGAAATAAGAGCTGGGCAGTCGGATTACTTAAGACCAGAGATAACGCAGCAATATTGGTTGTCCGTGGTGTTAAAGGTGCAAACGAATTGGCGCTAAGTGAGAGCAAAATTGTTGGCTATGTGATGCCGCCGCAAAGTGAAGATGTTGCAGATAATTCCGGTAACCAATTAAGCCGAGTAGATAGCTCACTCTTTGTATCGAAGACGGACCTGCCGCTTTATGCACCATATATTCAAGTAACCAGCGAAGATCCTGCGACCGGTTTAGAGGCGCTGCCATTTAAAGTAAGTAGCAAAGTTCCAGGTTTCTATTGGCAACATATTTCATATGTAGTCATTTGGTTCCTATTTGCGCTAACTGCAATCTACTTAATGATTTACCAAAGAAGGTTAGATAAGGTGGAACCATGAAATTTGACCTATTAAACCGCTTTAGATTGATGGCAATCGTGGCTGGCATTATGTCGCTATTGCTCTGGTTTGTTTATATGCCGGTCAAATACTTATTGCACGATGAGAGCCTGCATCAGGCAACTATTTGGATTCCAATGGTTCACGGATATCTCTATCCAATTTATGTTCTCTTCGCGATCCAACTATCAGTCTCAAAGCGATGGAAGACCTTAAATATCTTGGGTTTAATTTTGGCCGGAACTCTGCCAGTGGCTTCGATCTGGGCTGAACGTTATGTGGTTAGAAAGTATGGCAATTAATTCAGTTAAGAAGCTGATCAAAGCTCTTCTCTATCCTTGGTACGAGAAGCGCTTATTAAGAAAGCTTGATTTCAGCCAGACCCCGCACCACATCGGAATCATTGTTGATGGCAATCGCCGTTGGGCCAAAGCAAATACCGTTGCCACAAAGAGCGGCCATCAAGCTGGCGCAAATAAGATCAGTGAATTCTTGAATTGGTGCGAAGACGCCCAGGTAAAGATTGTCACCGTCTGGTTGCTATCGACCGATAATTTCAAGCGTAGCCAAGAAGAGCTCGACGAACTCCTAAAGATCATCGCAAATGTGGTGGAGGAGCTCTCGGCGACCAAGCGCTGGAACGTCCGAGTCGTTGGCGCGCTCGATGTGCTGCCGGATTGGATGGCCGAACAATTTAAGAAGCTGCCTATTAATTCTGGGGCGACCTTGGATGTAAATGTGGCTATTGGGTATGGCGGCCGACGCGAGATCGTGGATGCCATCAAGTCATACCTGCACCACGAAAAAGATAAAGGCGCCTCACTTGAACAAGCAGCGGCAGAGCTAAGCGATGAGGTAATTTCAAAGTACCTCTACACCGCAGG
>JBFYJK010000085.1:0-47304 GCA_041311445.1 Candidatus Nanopelagicales bacterium | reverse complement strand
AGCGCTGCACAGATAATTGCTGCTAAATCGCCTTGAAATGCGCGCCATGAGAAATGTAGATCTACGCCGGAGATAAAAAGTACACCGACGAAACTAACGAGCATTCCTCCCCAAGCCGTCTTAGACACGTGATGACCGGTGAAGACGGCAAATATTGTGGCGAAGATAGGCTGTAGCGCCGCAAGTGCGGTTCCAGATGCGACCGAAGATAATCGCATAGCCAGAAAGAATCCGACGAAGTGTGCCGCGAGTACTACGCCAGCTATTGCCGACCACTTGAAGCCTTCGCGATTCTTGAGTTCCAACTTCTTGATGTTGATGAAGTAGGTGGCGATAGCGCCGCCTAAGTTGCGCCAGAAAATTAACGTTAAAACTGGCATCGTGCTCATCGCGATTAATGGCCCTGAAGTGCCAATGCCCATGACTCCAATGCTTAAGCGAATTGCATCAGCCTTGTTAGGAAATGCTAAATGTTTCTTTTCGCTCATCCTGCGAATGTAAACCAGAGCAACGTGCCAACGCAGAGAAAGATAAGTCCGATAATAATTGCGTAAACACCCAACATTCGATTTGAGGCTTTGTACTCGCCCATTAGTCGTCCATCTCGGGCAATGCCAAACATGTAGATCAATAATGGCAGTAACAAGATTGCATTAAGAATCTGAGTCAAAACCAAGATACGAATCAAAGGCGCACCTGGAATCAAAACTAAAGAAGCTGCGACGATTGTGATTGCTGCAAAAGTTGCATAGAAAAGTGGAGCTTCATCAACTTTGTCATCCAGCGCAGCTGGACGACCGGTTAGATCTGTAACTGCATAGGCAGTTGATAGCGGCAAAATTGATGCCGCAAGTAAAGCTGCACCAATTAGACCCACTGCAAATAACTCTTTCGCCAGCGTTCCAGCTAGTGGCTTTAGCGCAACTGCAGCCTGGGCTGCATCATTGATAGTGGTCTGGCCACTTCCGTTTAAAGTAGCTGCGCAGGTAATAACTACGAAAAAGCCAATAATTCCGGTTAAAAGTGAGCCAGTCCAAACATCTACTCGGAGCAACTTTAAATCTTCTTTAGTTAGACGCTTATCGACAGCGTAGCTCTGTATAAAAGCCAAACCCCATGGTGCCAAAGTTGTACCGAGAGTTGCAGTCGCAATAAAGAGTGCGTCGCGACTTAGCGGCATTGATGGAACCAATAGCCCTTGTGCTGCTGCAGACCAATCTGGTTTTGCCATAAAGCCAGCAATTACATAAGCAATGAAAACCGATGCAAGTAAGAAGAAAACTTTTTCAACGCGCGCAAAGCTGCCGCGAAGTACTAAGAATGAAACCACAATTCCAGCAAGCGGCACGGTAATGTACTTAGAGACTCCAAATAAATTTCCAGCTGCAGCAATACCAGCAAACTCCGCTGTCATGGTGCCGATATTGGCAAGAACCAACGCAAGCGCACTTAACATTCCAGAACGTGCACCGTACTTCTGGCGCACCAGCCCAACTAAACCTTGGCGAGTAACCACACCGATTCGTGCGCCAAGATCCTGGAAAAGAATCAACGCGATAGTTGAAACACCGAGTGTCCAAAGTAATTGGTAACCAAATTGCGCACCAAGTTGTGAGTAGGTAGTGATACCTGCAGGATCATCATCTGAAAGTCCAGCAATAATTCCTGGGCCCATAACAGCAAGAAATGCGCCTAAGCGCAATTTACGAGAATCTAATTTATTGCTCATGAAAGCGCACCACTTCCCTGCGCAAATCCTGAAGACTCAGCCGGAACCATTGCATCGATAATGTCATCGGCCAAAATTCTTCCAACTGGTTTGCCCTTTTCATCAACCACAATTACTGATGATCCGCGGTTGTTAGAGAATTCTTCAATCACATCATCAAGCGAGGTTTCAATTCCTACTGCAGTTGGGAATGGAGCTTTCACTAGTGTTTCCAATTTTTCAGATGGTTTTGCCGCAATAAGTTCGATAATTTGGATGTGATCGAGCAATTTACCCTTTGAATCAACAACCGTAACGCCATCCGAGATGTCGCGTTCGCGATGCTCAACTAATAGTTTCAGCGCATCAGAAACGGTGTCGCTCTCTTTAACAATCAACATGTGTGTGGTCATGATGCCGCCGGCATGTGTCTCATCAAATTCAACTAGTCGGCGAAGTTGCTTTGCCATTGCTGGCGCCATTTGAGCCAAAATACTTTCGGAGTGCTCATCATCCAAGTCACGAAGTACTTCAGCTGATTCATCCGGTTCCATGTGCGACAAGAGTTCCGCTGCGCGTTCGTCTGAAATACCGCGAAGCAAACCTTGAAGTTCATCGTCTTCCATCTCTTCGAGAGCGTCAGCTGCAAGATCTGGATCAAGCAATTCGATAAGAGCGCTCTGTTCGCGACCTTCTAAATCTTCAATGATGTCGGCAATATCTGCAGGACGTAGCTTGCTAAGTGCTTCGCGAGTTGCGGTAGTACGAACCACGCCTCCATCGTCCGCCAACGATGCAACGCTCGCCCAATCAATTACTTGATCCACACCTGGTTTACGACCAAAAGTGCCTGGGAAAATACGTCGAACAAAAGAACGGAACGATACGTCAACGCCTACAAGTCGAATCTCTTTATCTAGTGGCGCTAAATAGAGATCTGAAGTGCGAACTACACGTAGACCATTAACATCAACAATTTGATGATCCAAAACATCGCCATCTAATAGCTGTTCGCCAGTGCGACGCTGATATTCGGTTAAATTAACTTTTGCTGAAGATAAAGTAATTTCATCGTTAGTTAACTTTGCAATGCGCGCACCATCGATATAAGCGCGGCGTCCTGCAACTCTTACGATTAGTCCAGATACTGGTGGATAAGTCTCGCCACCGTGGCGCACCACGAAATCAAGCAGCTTTCCTAAATCTTTGCCATCTTGATCTTTTACAGGGCGACCAATAATTCCGGCCACAGATACCAAGGATCCCTGGATACCTTTTCGAGTAAGGACCGCTTTTGCTGGGGTCGCGGTCTTTGTCATACCGCGAATTCTAATTGAGGCTAGAAGCTCAAACGTTTAATTTAAGCGGAACCCCAAGGAGAGATTTCTTGCGAGCAGTTAATTTTGAAGCAATTTCGGTAATTGCTTTTGCAGATGGATCTGATTCAGCGGCCATAACTACAGGTTGGCCACCATCTCCACCATTTCGAAGTGCCTGGCTAAATGGAACATGGCCAAGTACTGGAACCTCTGCGCCTACTAATTGGCTAAGACGTTCCGCTGTAGCTTCGCCGCCTCCACTTCCAAATAGTTCGATCTTCTCGCCGCACTTAGGGCAAGGGAATGCTGACATGTTTTCAATAACGCCAACAATCTGCTGCTTCATCTGGTGTGCAATTCGACCAGAACGTTCTGCAACTTCAGCGGCCGCAACTTGTGGAGTAGTCACCACAATCAATTCAGAGCCAGGAATTAATTGGCCAAGTGAGATTGCAAGATCGCCAGTTCCAGGTGGCAAGTCAAGGAATAAGAAATCTAAATCGCCCCAATATGCATCGGTAAGTAATTGCGAAAGTACCTTATGAAGAATTGGTCCACGATATGCGACCGCATCTGCGCGATCTGGTTTGAACATTTCCATAGAAACGCACTTAACGCCATGGCTTTCCAATGGAATAAACATTTCATCAATCGCAGTTGGGCGTTGGCCGATAATTCCAAGTAAACGCGGAATTGAATGTCCGTAAACATCTGCATCCAAGATGCCAACGTTGAAACCTTCTTTTGCAACAGCGATAGCTAAGTTGGTTGTAAGTGAAGATTTACCTACTCCACCTTTTCCAGATGAAACACCAATTACGCGCGTTAATGAATCAGGTCGCGCAAATGGAATTTCTTTTGCTTTGCCACCGCGCACAATTTCGCGAACCTTTTCGCGTTGCTCTTCATTCATTACGCCGTATTCGAGAGCAATCTCCTTTACTTCTGGAACTTCGCCCAACGCTTTTTGAATATCGTTAGTTAAAGTTTCACGCATTGGGCATCCAGCAATTGTGAGCAGGACTTTGATATCGGCGCGACCATTGCTTAGCTCTGCTCTTTCGACCATTCCCAATTCAGTAATTGATCGACGTAATTCAGGGTCAATAACTTTGCTAAGGGCATCTAATAATTGGCTCATAACATTTCCGGATCTAATTTGGCGCTGGTTTTCTTAGGCGCGAGCTTGGCATCATCTCTAAGAGCTTCATTTAGCTGCTTCTTGATGAAGGTTTTTGGGTGTAAATCTTCGGGTTTTAAATCTTCGTATCCTGGTCCCAGCGAATCTTTAATCTGGTCGGTTGCACTTACTGCATATGCGCGCAATTTCTTAACTAACTTTGCGGCATCTGCAGCAAGAGTAGGTAGTCGATCTGGACCAACTAGAAATAGCGCAAGGATGGCTAATCCGATTAATTCGCCAAACCCTAGATCTCCGAACATGCGCTAAGGGTATTTATAGTTTGGTCGCGAGTAAAACTGCGTCGCCTACTGGGTTAAGTGAGATAGACCAAGCCTCACTCTGCGACTTTAGGAATTTACCCGCATCGCGAAGCGCTACTGTCTTTGGGTCACGCTGCGCTGGATCTGGAACTTTGCCACCGCCAAAGAAATGGTCAATCGCCAAGATGCCACCGACTCGCAAGATGCGATGCGCTTCATCAATTACATCGAAAATATCTTCAGGATTACCGCGGAATACAACTAGGTCGTAACCACGATCAGCAAGCTTGCGCATTACATCTAAGTAATCGCTTGTGATTAAACGATATCGATTTGGCGCAACATCTGCATCAACCAAAGATTGCTTCGCAATTTGTGTGTGCTGCACTTCAGGATCAATTGTGGTGATAACACCAGAGCTCATTACTCCTTTGAGTAACCAGAGTGTTCCGACTCCAGAGCCTGTGCCAATTTCGACAACTGATTGCGCTGAAATAAGTGAAGCAACATATTTCAAATAGGCACCAGAGCCAGGAGTTGCATCTACAACTCCAAGTTCAATGCCTTTTTCGCGAGCGACATTTTGATGTGGATCTTCTGGAATGTAGAGATCTGAGAATTGCGCTAAATCAAATTTCATTTAAATGAACCGATCCATTCAAGAAGTAGACGTACTCCCCAGCCAGTGCCACCCTTTGGATTCTCGCCGGCATCACCCTCTGCTCTACCCACGCCAGCAATATCTAAGTGGGCCCAATTAACTTCGCCTACGAACTCTTCTAAGAAGAGCGCTGCAGTAATAGATCCACCGTTGAAATCGCCTTTATCTGCGGTGTGATTGATATCAGCAATATCTGATTCAAGTGCAATTTGATAATCATCGATTAGTGGCATGTGCCAGACGCGATCGCCCGAAACTTCTCCGGCTTCGCGAAGCGCCTTGATCCACTTTGGATTTCTGGAATAAAGCGCTGCATATTGCTTACCGAGTCCAAGTGTTGCTGAACCAGTTAACGTTGCAATATCTAATAAGTAATCTGGTTTTAGATTCTTAACTGCATACGCAAGGCCATCTGCAAGGACCAAACGTCCCTCGGCATCTGTGTTTAAAACTTCAACTGTTTTTCCGCCGTAATGAGTAATCACGTCACCAGGGCGTTGAGCAGTTGATGACACTGCATTTTCAGCACACATCAATAGCGCTGTTACTTTTACATTCGCTTTTATATCTTTAAGTGCACTCATAACCGCTAAACATGCAGCGGCGCCAGCCATATCGCTCTTCATCGGAATCATGATGTCGTAAGGACGTTTTAATGAAATTCCGCCGGTGTCATAAGTAATCCCTTTACCAACCAAGACGATATGCTGCAAGTGTTTAGCTCTTGAGTTATTTGGCGCGTAAGTCATCTTGATAAAACGTGGGCCTGGTTTTGGTACCGAACCACCGACTGCGCGTAAGCCACCGAACTCTTTAAGCTCTGCGCCAGATTTCACTTCTACCTTTACGCCATTTGCAAACTTCTTCGCTTGCTTAGCCATCCACTCTGGATTCTTGATGTTGGAAGGTGTGTGAATCAAAGAGCGAGCGCGATTTACCGCATCAGAGACAATTTGTGCAGAGTTGATTGTGCTCTCATCGATATTTGCAACTTCTACTTTGGCTGTTAGTGCTTTTGCACCAGTTTTTAAATTCCAAGTGAAGTTGCCTAAGTTCATTGAAACTAGAAGGCTCTTAATCTGCGCAGACTTCAAGTTTGTATTTAGAAAAACTTCTAGGTCTTTGCCGCGCAATTTGCGACCCATCGCAGCACCTGCAGCGCGTAAGTCTGCGCTAGATAATTTGCCAAGCGAAACAAAATGCAGACGATCGCATTGGTAACCAGAAGCGCTTACGGGGATTTCGAAAATTTCGCCGGCTTTGAGCGGCTTATCGCTCGGCGCGATGAAAGCTAATTCATCTGCCAGATTTAAATCGAATAGCTCTGCGATTTCTGGCGCAGCAACTTTTCCCTCGATTACTGGAAGGAAGATTTGGTTGGCTTTTTTCGAGAGCTTATCTGCGCGCTTGAAAGTTAGCATGCGCGTAAAACTACACCGAGTTGAGGTGTTTTTCGTTTACTTCTTGATTAATTGAACTGCAGCCTGGAGGCAGCTACCGAGGTTTGCCGCTTCCTCTGCATTTAATTCAACAACTAGGCGTCCGCCGCCTTCTAGAGGGATGCGCATAACAAGGCTACGTGCCTCTTTAGTGACTTCCATAGGTCCGTCACCTGTGCGCGGCTTCATTGCTGCCATAGTAAAACCCTCCGTTGAACAAGGGGTTAATTATCTCGTATTGAGTGGCACCTAACAAATCGAGAGCTAAAGATCCTTACAGACCAAGCTCTCTGGCCAAGGCTGCTCTGCCCGCTTTAATGATTCGCGCCACAGATTCGGCGGGTACGCCTAAGATTTTTGCGATTTCTTCGGCGCTTTTATTGCCCAAGTAATGTGCACGGAGCACAAATTGGTACTCCTCAGGGAGCGATTGAATAACTTCCACAATTAAACGCTCCACAATAAGAAAGTTTACTCAAACCGCGATGTGGTTGAGCGCTTCATCGACAGAGCGAGCCCAGAAAATTAATTCCTGCATGCCTGGTTTAACGAAATTTTCACCCTCTAAGTGATTGATCAAATCCAGCAATGGTTTATATAGGTCATAGGGATCCAAAATAACGATTGGCTTATTATGGAATTTCAAATAACGCCCTACCCAAATTTCAAATAACTCTTCAAGGGTTCCGGCGCCGCCAGGTAGAACAACAAAAGCATCTGATAACTCTTCGATCATGCCTTTGCGTTCGCGCATATCTTTTACGACATGTAGAACATCTGAATCGTGATCCGCAAATTCAATCTTGACTAGCGCATCTGGAATTACGCCAATAGTTTTTGCGCCGCCTGCTCTCGCAGCTTTGGCGACAGCGCCCATACATGAAACGCGCCCACCACCGGACACCAAGTTCCAATTTCGAGCAGCGATACCTGAGCCTAAATCGGTGGCGAGTTGAATATGTTTCTCGTCGATCGTTGGCGATGATGAGCAGAAGACGCTGATATGCACTCGCACAGACTAATATGCGCACATGTCTATTGCATCAGGTCACGGTATTGCGACAATCACCTCAAGCGGCGTAGTGCTGGATGTTTGGTACCCAAACCCAGCGCTCACCCCTCTAAGCGGTCAACCATCTGCAGAGCTAAACGCGCTTGCAGGTAATGACGAAATCCGCGGAGTAAAGCGTGAAGTTGTATCTGTCGAAATTGACACCGATAAGGCGCCAGCTGACGCTAAAGATGCATACCTACGTTTACATCTTCTTTCACACCGTTTAGTTAAACCACATGGTCAATCACTTGATGGCATCTTTGGGTTACTTGCGAATGTGGTTTGGACAAATTTTGGTCCATGCGAAGTTGAAGGATTCGAAATGGTTCGCGCTAAATTGCGCGCTAAGTATGGCCAAGTAACTGTTTATTCAGTCGACAAATTCCCACGCATGGTTGATTATGTAATTCCAACTGGCGTGCGCGTTGCAGATGCCGATCGCGTTCGCTTGGGTGCGCACTTAGCAAGCGGCACCACCGTTATGCACGAAGGTTTCGTTAATTTCAATGCCGGAACTCTTGGTACCTCAATGGTCGAAGGAAGAATCTCCGCTGGTGTTGTTGTCGGAGACGGCAGTGATATTGGCGGTGGCGCATCAATCATGGGAACGCTATCTGGCGGCGGCAAGCAAGTTATCTCTATTGGAGAGAAGTCACTTCTTGGTGCTAATTCAGGTCTTGGAATTTCACTTGGCGATAATTGTGTTGTCGAAGCTGGCACATATGTAACCGCTGCAGCAAAAGTAACTCTGCCAGATGGCGAAGTCGTTAAAGCTGCACAGTTAAGCGGTGAAGATAATTTACTTTTCCGTCGCAACTCTCAGACTGGCGCGCTTGAAGTAGTTTCAAAGACTGGTTCTTGGGGCGGCTTAAATTCAATTCTTCATTCAAATTAATATTAATTAACAGTAAAGAACGAAGAAGGCAGCCCCGCTCGAGATCTAAATGTCTCAAGCCTTAATGATGCTTTAGCGCCGGTAAAGCTAGTTGCTTCAATTCGCTTATCTTTTACTACTAATTTCTGCACATCTAATAATCCAAAAGCTTTTGCAACTATTGCAGCGCTTACTGTGCGTTTCCAAACCGCATAATTTGGATTTCGCTTTGGATCCAAACTCACTGGATCGGCTACAGGTTGCAAATATTCAACATCAGTTCCGAATGCATTGTACGCACTCTCTGTCATTCCGCCGGTTGAAGATGAGTAATAGGCGCTAATCGGATTGCCCATATAGGTTGCTGTTAAGCCGCTCTCTTCATCAACGTTTGTTGAATCAACAGCAGCCTTCCAGAGCGCACCATATTTCGCTTCAGATAACTTGCCTAACCCCACGAACAACTGGTCTTGCACGGTTCCGTATAGATCGCAATCGCAGCTTGGTCGATAAATGCCGGCTTTAGCTACCGCATAAGAGCGAGCTGCAATCACTTGCGCTTTCAACATTTCAGTAGGCCAAGCGCTGGAAACTTCTGAAATTCCATAGAGGTATTCGTCTTTTAATCTCAATGAATTTGTAGCTTCAAAATATTTTCCTACAACCAGCAAGTTCATGAAACCAAATTGATAGCGCTGAGATTTGCCTGTATTAAATGCCACTACTGCAGTAGCTCCGGCCAAGTTTCTGGTGCCGCTCCACTGGATTAATATCTCTTTGACTGTAGGTAAAGTTGAAATCACGACTTTCGATTTAGATATCGTCGTAACAATTCCCGTTGAGGTCATTTTGAAATTGGCCACCGTGGATTTATCTGAAATCTGATAACCATTGATATCAATAAATCCAACGCTGCTCGCTAAAGAAATTGAAGCGCTGGTTAATTGATGTCCGATATTTACTCGAACGTCGAACCAATCCGCTACAGGTTCGACAACAACTCCGGAATAGTAATACTTGATAATTTCCTCTGCGCTCTTACCTTCGAGCGCCATGGCTTTACCGCCAATTTGACTCATGCCGACGCCGTGGCCATATCCATTGCCGGTAAAGGTAAATGACTCCACCGCGCTTGCAGGTGAGATAAAGATCAGTGAAAGAAGTAGCGCAAGTGCGCTTTTATACATCCTCATTAATTACAGCGCTCTTTCCAACTGCAAGGAAATCTTGATATGCATCTACAACATCGCCTGGATTACCACGTTGAATTAAATTGCCTTTATGCAACCAGGCAACGTCATTACATACTTCGCGAATTGTTCCTAGTGCATGGCTAACCAAAATCAATGCGCGATTATCGCCACGAAGCTCTTTTAACTTTGCGAGGCTCTTCTCTTTAAATCGAGCATCACCGGTGCTTAGCGCTTCATCAACTATCAAAATATCTGGCTTAACTGTTACCGCGACCGCAAAACCTAAACGTGCATACATGCCGGATGAATAGGTACGCATTGGCGCATCAATTACATCGCCCAACTCTGCGAAATCAGCAATCTCTTCGAAATGTGATTCGATCTCATCGCGTGAAAGTCCTGAAGCTAAGCCGCCCAGAATTACATTTTCGCGACCTGTTAACTGTTTATTAAAACCAACGCCAAGCGCTAACAAGGTTGAAACTTTTCCATAAACTTCAACGCGACCAGTTGTTGGAGGCAAAATTCCGCTGATAACGCGCATCATTGTTGATTTACCAGCACCATTGGCGCCAACTACGCCAAGCACGCTGCCGTAATCAATATCTAGATTAACTCCGTTAAGAGCGTTAACAACACGAGTCTGTTTTGTGCCACGACCTAATTGCTTAATGCGATTAGTTAATGAGAGTTTCTTGTCGATTGTGGTCTTATAAATCAGTCCCAAGTTTTGAACTGAGACTGCTAATTCGCCTTGGTTATGTAAATTAGACACGGACAGCAAACTCTCGCTCGCGGGATAAGAATAAATAAGTACCGATTGCGAAGGTACCAAATGCCCAAATCGATGCCTGTCCTACTTGGCCCCAATTTAGAGCTTCGTTATGAACCATAACTCGTGACCAGGAATCAAGGATTGGAAAGAATGGATTGATATTCTTCAAGAAAGATAACTTCTCGTTAACACTTGAAGCTTCAAATAAAACTGGAGATATATAAAGCAACATACGATTTAAATATGGAAGGAAGTTTGCAATATCTCTGATGTAAACGTTTGCAGCAGAGATCAAGATTGCAATACCGAGTCCGAAAACTAAAGCTACGAAAACTACTACCCCGCCCCACAACATTTTCCAATCAAATGGCAAGCCAAGAATTAACTTGATTGCAAGAAATACTGGGATCGTTGGCAGGAATTTAAATAGAGCAACAATTGTGGTTGATAGTGGCAGCGCAATTCTTGGAAATGCAGTATTTAGAATCAAGCTCTCACTTGAAGTTACTGAACGCGTTCCGCTATTCATTGCATTACTTACTAAGTAAAAGAGGAAGAGACTTGCAGTTAGATGCGCGTAGCGAGTGCTATCTGCATTGCCTGCAATAATTTTGATCAAAACGAAATAGATTGCTGAAAGCAAGAGCGGATTAAGAATTAGCCAGAGTTGACCAAATACAGAGTCATAGTGGCTGGCATGGAGTTCGGAGCGAGCATATTCGTTCATGAATGAGCGGCGTGCCCATAGCGAGCGCCAATATCGCCCAAGTGGAGGTAGGCCGGCGCGGAAAGGTTCGTAAACCTCTACTGGCTTTACCGATTGGGACATAAGGGAAAGGTTACCTGACAAAGCGGCGAGTAGAGGTTATGAAACCTACTCCCCAACTCATATGCATCGTAAACAAGATAGCTGGCAGGTAGAAACGCTCTTTAAAGTTCTTTCCGATTTTGAGTGAAGCAAGAGCTAAGAAGGATCCGTAAATCGCAGCCGGTATGAAAAGAATTGGCGCGAAGATTCCGCCAATTATTGATGCAAGAGTGCCAATTACAGTAAATGGTGGAGCTAAATAACGAAGGTTGATAGTTCCCTTATGTGTGCGAGCAACCACGCGGCGCCAGCGTCCATACTCAAAATACTGTTTCGCTAGCGCTGCCAATGATCGTCGTGGGCGATAAGTCACGGTTAATCGCGGATCGAAATAGATCTTTCCGCCATTCTTTCGAAGTCTGAAATTCAATTCCCAATCTTGGGCGCGTGTGAAATGTTCATCAAATCCACCGATTGCATTTATCGCTTCTCTTTTGAAAACTCCGAGATAAACAGTGTCTGATTCACCAGCACTACCACCGGTATGGAATTTCGCAGCGCCGACTCCTAGTGGGCTACGCATTGCACTTGCGACTGCGGATTCAAAAGGAGTCTGGCCTTCAGCGGCCATTACGCCACCAACATTTACTGCGCCAGTTTTATTTAGTAAATCCACTGCAATTGAAATGTAATCATTTGGAATATTCGCATGTCCATCAACTCGGACAATAATCGGATAACTTGAATTGGCAATCGCCAGGTTTAACCCAGCCGCTGTTCTGCCAGTTGGGTTTTCGACGATCTTTACTCGCGCATCATCCGCGGCAAGTCCTTCTGCAATCTGCATAGTGCGGTCTTTTGAAGGACCGATTGCCAGAACTACTTCGAGCTGGCCTTTGAAATCCTGGCGGAGAATTGCGCTTACTGCGTTGGCCAAATAATGCTCTTCGTTTAATACTGGGAGGATTACTGAGACTGCGCTGGATGTCACCTCGGTCATAACGGGGAAACGCTATCGCGTTAAGGTCGCTCTTGTAGGCTTTCGCCCGTGAAATCACCTAAAGCAATCAAATATCTGACCTGGGCCTCAATTGGCATTGTTCTCGTATCTGCAGTTGCTTGGGCTGGTTTAAGTCAGATTAGCGGCGCGATCACTCGCGTTAGCGTCTTCGACAATCTAATTAACCGACCAGAACGCGCTTCTAGTGCAGTTAATTACTTGGTTGTGGGTTCAGATACTCGCGAAGGTTTATCTGCAGCAGAATTGAAGTTGCTTCGTGTTGGATCTACAAAGACCGCAGCTGGCGCACGTTCTGACACCATGATGTTGGTTCACATCAGTAAGTCTCGCGATAACGCGGTAGTCATCTCTATTCCGCGCGATAGCTTGGTAACTATTCCTGCTCACGTCGGAATGGACGGCAAGTCACAAGTTCCTGAAATGCAATCAAAGATCAATGCTGCATTTGCATGGGGTGGCGCTCCATTACTAATTCAAACTATCGAACAGAAAACAAACCTTCGCATCGATCACTATGTAGAAGTTAACTTTGCTGGCTTTAAGAATGTTGTCGATGCACTTGGTGGCATTCAAGTCTGCTCGAAGGTTGCAATTAACGATCCTAAGAGCCACTTGGTCATGTCTGCCGGCGTTCATACTCTGGATGGCATCGAAGCGCTTAAATATGTTCGTACTCGCGATTTCGATGGACTTGGCGATATCGGACGTATGCAACGTCAACAACAATTCGTCTCTGCAGTTTTCCGTAAAGCGACAAGCACTGGCGTTCTCTTGAATCCATTTAAATTGAAGAATTTGATCTCTGCAGTATTTAAGACTGTTAAGACAGATGAGACTCTTGGCCAAGGCGATATCGTTAACTTGGCTAAACAGATTAAGAATTTATCTCCAAGCAAGATGCGCACCATGACAATTCCACTCGGCACATCAAACGGGTATGCCCCAGGTGTCGGTTCTGTTGTGATTTGGCACGAAACATTGGCTCCTGAGCTATTTAACCGCCTACGTAACGACCAGCCAGTTGTAGACCAGGCATCGCCATCACCAAGTGCCAAGAAGAACTCTTCTGCATCGCCATCTGTGATCGATAAATTTAGAACAACTACCGCAAGTGAAAACCCTTGCGGTCAAGTTAAGTATTAAACTCCCCAACATGAAAATCTCGGTAATTGGTACTGGTTATCTAGGCGCTACCCATGCTGCCTGCATGGCGGAATTGGGCTTGGATGTAGTTGGCATCGATAGTGATGCTTCAAAGATTGAAGCGCTCTCTCGCGGTGAACTTCCTTTCTACGAACCAGAGCTTCCTGAACTTCTCTCTAAGCACGTTCAGGGTGGAAAGTTAAAGTTCACAACCGATTACTCAGAGATCGCAGATTGCGATGTTCACTTCATCTGTGTTGGTACACCGCAGATGAAAGATGGACTTGCTGCTGATTTAAGTTATGTAAAGAGCGCATTTGCAGCAGTTGCTGCTGTAGCTAAACCAGGTTCACTTCTAGTTGGTAAATCAACTGTTCCAGTTGGAACTGCTGAAGAGCTTTCAAAGACCATTCCTGCTCATACCGAATTAGCTTGGAACCCAGAATTCCTGCGTGAAGGTTTCGCAGTTGAAGATACTCTGCGCCCTAACCGTTTGGTAATTGGTGTGACCTCTGATCGCGCAGAAGAGTTGTTAAAGCAAGTTTATGCAGTCAACTTACAAGAAGGCACACCTTGGGTTCGTGCAAACCTTCCAACTGCAGAGCTTGTTAAAGTTTCAGCAAACTCATTCCTTGCAACCAAGATTTCATTTATTAATGCGATGGCTGAAATCTGCGAAACTGCTGGCGGCGATGTAACTGTTCTAGCTAAAGCGATTGGCTATGACCCACGTATCGGCAATCGTTTCTTGCAGGCAGGTATTGGTTTTGGTGGCGGTTGCTTACCTAAAGATATCCGCGCATTTATGGCCCGCGCAGAGGAACTTGGTGCATCTCAAGCAGTTGAATTCTTAAAAGATATTGATGCAATTAACTTACGTGCACGTAAGCGCGTGATTAACGTGGTTGAAAAAGAACTTGGCCTAGACCTTAAGTCATTTAAGATCGCCGTGCTTGGTGCAACATTTAAGCCTGATTCAGATGACGTTCGTGACTCCCCTGCACTTGATATTGCCGCACAGATTCATGCTGCAGGCGCGCAAGTAACTATTCATGACCCTAAGGGCATCGAACCTGCTCGTAAGCGTTTTCCTGCGCTCAACTTCGCTGAAAAAATCGAAGATTGCGTAGCGGGTGCTGACTTAATCCTCCACTTAACAGAGTGGAAGGAGTATCGCGAACTAGATCCTGCTGCAATTAAGAAATTAGTGAAGCAGGCAAAGATCCTTGATGGTCGCAATATGTTGGATCGCGATAAGTGGCGCGCTGCCGGCTGGGATTTCCACGCTTTAGGTCGAGCATAAATCTCAAATGGGATTCACTGACGAAACAATTGACCAGGTTTTAAAGTTAAAGACTTGGGCAATTGTTGGTCTAGGTAATAACCCAGATCGTGCTGCTTTCGGCGTTTCAAAGTTATTGCAAGATAAAGGTCACCGAATAGTCCCTATATATCCAAGAGCTGAAATAGTTCATGGTGAAACTGGATACAAAACGCTCTCAGAAATTCCTTTTGAAGTTGATGTCGTTGATTGTTTTGTTAATGCCAATTTAGTTGGCAAAGTTGTCGATGAAGCAATTGCTATCGGTGCAAAAGCAGTCTGGTTGCAATTAGATGTTATTGATGAAGCTGCTGTTGCTAGAGCTGAAGCAGCAGGGTTGATTGCGATTATGGATCGCTGCCCTGCTATTGAATATAAGAAACGTTAGAAACCAGTCTTTTGGTTGCGTCGCGCTTTAAGCGCTGCGCCTTTTGCTTTAGCTTCTTCATTTAATTTCTGCATAGCTGACTCTACTTTTGCGAGTAACGCGCTATCAGCTGTCGCCAAAATACGTGCTGCCAAGATTCCGGCGTTCTTTGCATTTCCGATTCCAACAGTTGCCACGGGAATGCCTGCAGGCATTTGCACGATTGATAGAAGTGAATCCATTCCTTCTAAGTTAGCTAGAGGAACTGGAACGCCAATGACAGGAAGCGCCGTTAATGATGCAACCATTCCTGGTAAATGTGCGGCACCGCCAGCGCCAGCGATAATTACTTTATATCCACTCTTTGTAGCGTTCTTCGCAAAATCCGCCATCTCTTCAGGCATGCGATGAGCAGAAACGACTTCAGCCGTGTAAGAGATTCCAAATTCTTCTAATACGGTGGCAGCGCCTTCCATGGTCGGCCAATCTGAATCTGAACCCATGATGATTGCTACATCACTCATCAATCTCTCCGCTCATATATGCAAGTGCGTGTTCGACTTCTTGGCGTAATTCTACGAGGTCATCTCCGGTAATAGTTACGTGGCCAATCTTGCGACCTGGACGTACCTCCTTACGATATTGATGAAACTTAAGCGCAGGCGTACGCGCCATTAAATGAAGATATGGGCGGTACATATCCTCTTTGCTGCCGCCGAGAACATTTCCCATCACTGCCCACTTTGCGGTCATTGAGGTATCTCCCAATGGCAGGTCGAGGATTGCACGTAAATGTTGTTCGAACTGACTTGTAACTGAACCTTCGATTGTCCAGTGGCCAGAGTTATGTGGTCGTAGCGCTAATTCATTAATCAGAAGTTGATCGCCCTTAACAAACATCTCTACAGCCATGACACCAACTAAACCAATTTCATCTGCAATCTTTAGCGCCAAATCTTGCGCTGCTTGAGATTGGCTCTCATTAAATTCTGGAACAGGCGTAACTGTTTCGATGCAAATGCCATCTCGTTGAACGGTTCGCGTTGGCGCCCAACTTGCCCCCTGACCGTGCGGAGATCGCGCAACCATTACTGCAATTTCAAAATCGAAGTCAACCAACTCTTCTAAAATTAATTTTGGGACTTCTTTGAGTAACTTCTCTAAATCTGATTTCGATTCGAGCTTCCAAACTCCACGCCCGTCATATCCGCCTGAAATAGCCTTAGCAATTGCTGGATATTCCCAATCGATTGCTTCTGTAACTACGCACCACTTTGGATTAGGCAAGTGAGCAAGTTTTTCACGCATTAGCGCTTTGTCTTGAGAGTACTGAAAAGCACTTGAAGATGGTGAGAACTTAATACCTTCCGCTTCTAAGGTTTTGACGATAGATAGTGGAATTAACTCATGTTCAAAAGTGAGAATGTCACAGTTTTTCGCAAATGCGCGAACAGTATTAATATCCTTGAAGTCGCCAACTACATGTGGAGAACTTTGCGCCGCTGAATCATTTGATGAATTTGCAAGTGTTACGAAATCAATTCCAAGCGCCGCAGCAGGTGCCAGCGTCATCTGGGCTAATTGGCCTGAGCCAATTACACCAACGCGTGGAAAGTTTTTCACTTGGCTATCTTAAATGGAGAATATCGCCGACACTAATTTCACGGTTCTTAAGCAGTAAAGCGCCGTCATCTGAAATGGCAATTGCCTCATCTTCAATAACTTCACCGCTTGGCAAAGTGGCCCTGACTTTCATACCTAGAGTTGCACATTTTGAGCGGTATTCATTCTTATGCTGAGCTAAATTAGATAACGCGACACCCAATTCATTCAAAATTGAAATTAGCAATTCGCTTCGGTCTACTTCGCCAAACATTGAGAGCGATACGGCGTTTTCAATTGGAAGTTCCTCTTGAGTTTGAAAAATATTTATTCCTACTCCAACTATGACTCCGTTTGAATTTCTCTCACTTAATATGCCAGCCAACTTCTTGCCATTTACTAGTAAATCATTCGGCCATTTAACTGACGTTAAGTTCTGATTGAAATATTTATTGATTGCATTTGAAACTGCAAGACCTGTAATTAGCGGAATCCAACCCAAGTCTTCTTGCGCATCAATGCAGAATGAAAAAGTTAAACCTTTGCGCGGTGGTACTTCAAATTTTCTATCCAAGCGACCACGGCCAGCGCTTTGATATTCAGCGACCAAAACATTTCCGACTTTGAAATTATTGGCCAAATCAATTTGGGTTGAGGAAGTTTCTTCCGTCACGCTTACTGACCAGTACTGCGCAACTTTTTGATTTATCTGCTCGAGCCTTAGACCTTCGATACCCACAGCAGGTACGGTAAGCCCATGAGCAAGGATCTGAAAACCACAGCCGGCAAGATTGAAGATTTACGCGCCCGTTTGGATGAGGCGGTACACGCCGCATCTGAAACTGCGGTAACCAAGCAACATGCAAAAGGCAAGCTGACTGCGCGCGAACGTATTGCGCTACTTCTTGATGAAGGCTCTTTCCAGGAGATGGATGAGTTCGCTCGCCATCGTTCATATTCATTTGGCATGGAGAAGAACCGACCTTACGGCGATGGCGTTGTAATTGGTTTCGGAACTATCGATGGTCGAAGCGTTGCGGTTTACTCTCAAGACTTCACAATTTTCGGTGGTTCTCTCGGCGAAGTTATGGCTGAAAAGATCAAGAAGATCATGGAGTTCGCACTTAAGAATGGTGTGCCATTGATCGGCATTAACGATTCAGGTGGAGCTCGAATTCAAGAAGGCGTTCAAGCGCTTGGTGGATATGGCCATATCTTTAGATTAAATACTCGCGCCTCTGGCGTGATCCCACAGATTTCTTTGATTCTCGGTCCATGTGCAGGTGGTGCGGCTTACTCTCCTGCGCTAACTGACTTCACAGTCATGGTTAACGAGAAGTCATACATGTTTATTACTGGCCCGGATGTAATCAAGACTGTAACCGGCGAAGAAGTTGGTATGGAAGAACTTGGTGGCGCTCATACACACGCAACCAAGACTGGTAATGCTCATTACTTAGCTGATTCCGAAGAAGACGCAATTGATTATGTGAAAGCGCTCCTCTCTTATCTTCCAAGTAACAATATGGATGGTGCACCGCATCTTCCAGCCACTGAAACTCTGGCGCGTAAGGCAACTGACACTGCGCTTGATACTTTGATTCCAGATTCACCAAATCAGCCTTATGACATGAAGACAGTTATCCATGCGCTAGTTGATGAAGGCGAATTCCTAGAGATTCATGCAAACTTCGCGCCGAATATCATTGTTGGATACGGACGTATTGAAGGTGAAACTGTAGGAATCATCGCGAACCAGCCACAGCAATTAGCTGGAACGCTAGATATTGATTCTTCCGAAAAAGCAGCGCGATTCTTACGTTTCTGCGATGCATTTAATATTCCAATTATTACTTTGGTAGATGTACCAGGATTCCTACCTGGCACCGAACAGGAATGGGACGGAATTATTCGCCGTGGCGCAAAGCTTCTTTATGCGTACGCCGAAGCAACAGTTCCTCTAGTAACACTTGTAACTCGCAAGGCATATGGCGGCGCTTACATTGTTATGGGTTCTAAGCAGATCGGTGGCGACGTTGTCTTCGCTTGGCCAACTGCTGAAATTGCAGTTATGGGCGGACAAGGCGCTGTAAATATTCTTTATCGCAAAGAGATTGCTGAAGCGAAAGATCCTGAAGCACTTCGTGCACAGTTGGTTGCTGAATACAACGAATCTCTTGCGAACCCTTATAACGCAGCAGAACGCGGCATCGTTGATGCAGTTATTGAGCCAAATCAATCACGAGAATACATTACAAAGGTACTACGCACCTTGAAGACCAAGCGCGATTCATTGCCTCCACGCAAGCACGGAAACATTCCTCTATGACAGTTCGTTTCTCAATCATTAGCGGTAAGCCGACTAATGAAGAACTCGCAGTGCTGACACAAGTCTTAAATCAGCATAAGCGCGTTGAAAAAGATCCTGTAGTTAAGCGAAGCACATGGGCGCAACCAATTATGCGCTCAGCCATGCCGCAAGCAATTAAGTTTGGAGCAGGCAGAAACATCTAATGCGTCTGGTTTTAGCATCTCAATCCCCTTCACGTAAGAGACTTCTTGAAGGCGCTGGTCTGCACCCTGAAATTATCGTCAGCCATGTGGATGAAGAGACTGAACATTTCAGCGCAATGTCTCCAGTAGATATGGTGATCGCACTTGCAATAACAAAGGCTCACACCGTTCGAGAGCAAATTGAAGGCGATGCAATCATTATTGGATGCGATTCCACATTCGAATTCGAAGGTGAATCATTTGGAAAGCCAGAAACGCCTGCAATTGCAATCGAAAGAGCGAAACGCTTAAGTGGCAAGACTGGGCTGCTTCATACCGGACATTGCATCATTGACACTAAACAAGGTCGAGAGCTTGCAGACCGCGTAACTACATCAGTTACTTTCGATGAACTTAATGATGAACTGATCGCAGATTATGTAGCGACCGGCGAACCGCTAAATGTTGCGGGTGGATTTACATTAGATGGCTTTAGCTCCCCGCTTATAAGCGCGATTGACGGGGATTACACAAATGTGGTCGGTATTTCTATGGCCTATTTGCGCAAGAGTTTGGAACACTTAGGCTATTCCTGGCCAGAGGCTAAGAAGATCGGAGCAAAATGAAGCGCGTATTAATTGCCAACCGTGGCGAGATTGCGGTTCGCGTTATCCGAGCATGTCGCGATCACGGCATCGAATCTGTTGCAGTTTATTCAGATGAAGATCGCGCTTCTATCCATGCATCAATGGCAGATGCTGCGTATTCACTTAAAGGTGTTACTGCAGCGCAGACTTATTTGAATATTGAAAAATTAATTGAAGCAGCGAAAGAATCAGGCGCGGATGCAGTGCACCCAGGCTATGGATTCCTTTCGGAGAACGCTGATTTTGCTGAAGCGGTTATCAATGCAGGACTTATCTGGATCGGACCACCTCCTGCTGCAATTCGTGCACTTGGTGACAAAGTCTCTGCTCGCAAAATTGCATCTGCTGCTGGTGCCCCTCTTGTTGCCGGAACTAAAGATCCTGTCGATAACCATGACGAAGTTGTGGCATTCGCTAAAGAACACGGACTCCCTGTTGCAATCAAAGCAGCGCATGGTGGCGGTGGCCGCGGTTTAAAGGTTGCTCGCACTCTTGAAGAGATTCCAGAACTTTATGCCTCTGCGGTACGCGAAGCTATTGCCGGCTTTGGACGCGGTGAATGTTTCGTAGAGCGCTATTTAGATAAGCCTCGCCACGTAGAGACTCAAGTTTTAGTTGATAAACATGGCAATGCGGTTGTGGTTTCAACTCGCGATTGCTCTCTGCAACGTCGCCACCAGAAGTTAGTTGAAGAAGCTCCTGCTCCTTTCCTTTCTAAAGAGCAGAACGAAGAGCTTTATCGCGCAAGTAAGGCGATCATGAAAGAGGCTGGTTATGTTGGCGCTGGTACCTGCGAATTCTTAGTAGGTCTAGATGGAACAATCTCATTTCTTGAAGTTAATACTCGCCTACAGGTAGAGCATCCAGTATCTGAAGAGGTTACTGGTATCGACCTGGTCCGCCAGCAATTCCGTATTGCAGAAGGTGAAGCGCTCGGTTTTGGTGATCCAGAAATTCGTGGACATTCAATTGAATTTCGTATCAATGGTGAAGATCCAGGACGCAGCTTCTTACCTGCGCCTGGCCAAATCACTGAATGGCAGCTACCAACTGGCCCTGGCGTGCGCGTAGATGCAGGTTTCAAGAAAGATGATTCAATCGGAGGAAACTTCGATTCACTTCTTGCAAAGCTAATCGTCACAGGCAGCACTCGTGAAGAAGCAATCCAGCGTTCAAGACGCGCATTAGCGGAATTTAAAGTAGAAGGTTTAGCAACTGCTCTTCCATTCCACCGCGCAATTCTCGAAGATAAAAATTACACAGAGAATTTCAAGGTTTATACAAGTTACATTGAGAACGAATTCGTAAATGAAATTCCTCAATACGAAGCTAGCGCACCAGTTGTTCAAAGCCATGCCGCTCCAGAACACATCATCACTGAAGTTAATGGTCACCGCTTCGAAGTATTAGTTCATGCACCAGAACCTGTTCACAAGCGTCATCGTGCTCGCAAGGGAGCATCGGGCGGCGCAACTGGAGATGGCTTACTTGCGCCGATGCAAGGAACAGTGGTCAAAATTGCGGTGACAGAAGGCGAGTCTGTTGAAAAGGGCGATCTAGTTATTGTTCTTGAAGCTATGAAGATGGAACAGCCGCTAACGGCGCATAAGTCAGGCAAGATTTCAAAGCTAGTTGCTGTGATTGGCGAAACTGTCGCTAGCGGCACAATTCTTTGTGAAATCCTGGATTAATAACTAAATTAGGTGCATGAACCGCACCGAAATTGAAAATTGGATCGCAGACGATCCAGATCCAAAGACTGCTGCAGAGCTACAGAAACTTCTCGATGCTAATGATGAAGTTGCTCTAGATAAATTATTTGCAGGCTTCTTAACTTTCGGTACCGCTGGACTTCGTGGCCCTATTGCACCTGGCCCATCTGGCATGAATCGCGCAGTTGTTGGTCGTACCGCCGCTGCGATTGCCCAATACATGAAGCAGCGCAATCTCACCTCAGTAGTTATTGGTCGTGATGCTCGTTATGGTTCAGAAGATTTCACCCGTGAAAGTGCAGAGATCCTAAGTGGTGCTGGGCTAGATGTAAGCGTTCTACCTCGCCCACTTCCAACTCCAGTATTGGCGCATGCAGTTAAGAAGCTTGGCGCCCACGTGGGAATTATGGTTACCGCAAGCCATAACCCTCCTATGGATAATGGTTACAAGGTTTACTTAAATGCAGAAGTTGATGGCATTAAATATCAAGGTTCACAGATCATCACGCCGACAGATAAATTGATTTCGGCTGAGATCGACAAAATTACATCATTAAAGAGCCAACCTCGCGGCACCTCTTGGAATAATCTCAATGATGATGTCTTTGATAATTATGTTGCTCAGACCGCAGCCATTGGCAAGACGCCAGGTAAGTTAAAGATTGTTTACACCGCGATGCATGGTGTTGGCCTTGAAACTGTAGAAGCAGTATTTAAGCGCGCTGGATTTAATCCTCCGATCTTGGTTGAGGAACAAGTGCAACCAGATCCAGATTTCCCTACAGTTGCATTTCCGAATCCTGAAGAGCCAGGTGCAATCGATCTAAGTCTCGCAAAGGCAAAAGCGGTTGGCGCAGATTTAGTTATTGCTAATGACCCTGACGCTGATCGCTGCGCTGCTGCTATTAACGATCCAAAACATGGTTGGCGCATGCTTAAAGGCGATGAATTGGGCATTTTGCTTGGTGATTGGATTGCGCGAAAGAGCGACGGAAACTACGGCAATTCCATTGTTTCCTCCTCTGGTTTAAGCAAAATCTGCAAACACTATGGCCGCAATTTCCAAGAGACTCTAACCGGATTTAAATATCTTGCTCAGATTCCAAATTTGGCATTTGCATACGAAGAAGCCATCGGCTACTCAGTAGATAGCGCAACTGTTTCAGATAAAGATGGCGTAAGCGCTGCAATCGCACTTGCACAATTAGCCGAAGAGTTGGCTGCAAATGGCCAGACTATTTACGATCGTTTACAGGAAATCTGGAAGCTCATTGGTTTCCATGCAACCGAACAGATCTCAATTCGCGTTGAGAACATCAAGTTGGTTGGAAAGGTTCTTGAAAAGTTCCGCACCAATCCCCCTAAAGAGATTGCTGGATTTGAAGTTACTTCAATCGATGATTTAGCTAATCCGAAGAATGACCTGCCACCTACTGATGGTCTTCGAATTTGGCTCGGCGATATTCGTGTAATCGTTCGCCCTTCCGGCACTGAACCTAAATTGAAGTGTTACATAGAAGTAATTAGTCCTACTGAAGATGAAGCGCTTGCAAAACTTGCCACATTGCGCGGCCCACTGAAAGAATTACTTGCTTAAGCAAGTTATATAAGGAGCGCGAATTGAAATTCTTTGGGCTAGTTGATGGCTCCGAAAGCTCTCTTAAGTCATTTCTAAATAACTTGCCACCGGTGGATCAAGTTGGCGCGGAGGCTCGCGCTGCAACTCTTGGTACCCGAAGCATCAAGAGCTCAAGTAAGGCTTGGGCGATTGATACTGCAATTTCAATGGTGGACTTAACTACCCTCGAAGGCGCGGATACTCCTGGCAAAGTGAAGGCGCTCTGCACTAAAGCAGTTCGCCCAGCCCCTTCTGATCCAAGCGTCCCAAGCGTTGGCGCGGTCTGCGTTTACAACGACATGGTTAAGGTTGCTCGTACACATTTAGATGCAATTGGCGGGGCGCATATCCCAGTAGCCGCAGTTTCCACTGCTTTTCCTTCAGGTCGAGCGTCAATGGCGGTGAAATTGCAAGATACTCAAGATGCAATTGATGCAGGTGCAACTGAAATTGATATGGTGATTGATCGCGGCGCATTTCTCTCGGGGCGTTTAGGCGAAGTCTTTGATGAGATCGTAAAGATCAAAGAGATCTGCGGCGATAAGGCGCACTTAAAAGTTATCTTCGAAACTGGCGAATTAGTTACTTATGACAATGTTCGCAAAGCTTCTTACTTGGCGATGCTTGCTGGCGGCGACTTCATCAAGACCTCAACTGGCAAAGTGGCGCCTGCTGCTACCCCACCAGTTGTAATGATTATGCTCGAAGCGGTTCGCGACTTCCGTGAAATTACTGGCCACCAGATTGGCGTAAAGCCAGCAGGTGGTATCCGCACTACTAAAGATGCAATCAAGCAACTTGTTCTTGTAAATGAAACCGCTGGTGCGGATTGGCTAAATAATAAGTACTTCCGCCTTGGCGCAAGCGCACTCTTAAATGACTTACTGCTTCAAAGAATGAAACTAACCGATGGCTACTATGAGAGCCCAAACTACGTGACTCTGGACTAAGGCGGAAATATGACATTCGAATATGCACCGGCTCCTGAATCGAAATCAGTCGTTAAGATTGAAAAAGAGTATGGCCACTTCATCAACGGTAAGTTCGTTAAGGGAAAGAAGCACTTCGCAACTATCAATCCGGCCACCGAAGAGGTCCTATCTCAAATCGCAAATGGCGATAAAGGCGATATTGATAAGGCAGTTCAAGCTGCTCAAGTTGCATATACAAAAGTTTGGTCGAAGTTATCTGGCGCTGAGCGCGGCAAATATCTATATCGAATTGCTCGAATCCTGCAGGAGCGTGCGCGTGAATTCGCAGTTCTTGAAACTATGGATAATGGAAAGCCAATCCGCGAAACCCGTGACATTGATATTCCTTTAGTTTCAGCTCATTTCTTCTATCACGCAGGCTGGGCCGACAAACTTGATTATGTAGGTGTTGGATCATCACCAAAAGCGCATGGCGTAGTTGGACAGATTATTCCTTGGAACTTCCCGCTATTAATGCTTGCGTGGAAAGTTGCTCCAGCGCTTGCAGCTGGAAATACAGTTGTATTGAAGCCGGCTGAAACGACTCCGCTAACTGCGCTTCTTTTCGCGCAAGTTTGCCAACAAGCAGAGCTGCCAGCTGGTGTCGTAAATATTGTTACCGGTGCTGGCGAAACTGGTGCTGCACTGGTTAACCACCCTGGAGTTTCAAAGATTGCATTTACCGGTTCAACTGAAGTTGGTAAGTCCATCGCTAGAGCGATTGCAGATACCAAGAAGGTTGCAACGTTGGAACTTGGTGGCAAGGGCGCAAATATCGTCTTTGAAGATGCAGCGATCGATCAAGCCGTTGAAGGAATTGTTAATGGGATCTTCTTCAATCAAGGACATGTCTGCTGTGCGGGTTCTCGCCTATTAGTTCAAGAGAATATTGCCGACGAAGTGATAAAGAAGTTGCAACGTCGCATGGAGAAGATTCGCTTAGGTGATCCTCTCGATAAGAACACCGATATCGGTGCAATCAATTCAAAGGCGCAGCTAGAAAAGATTAAAGAGTTAGCTGCATCCGGAAGCGCTGAAGGTGGCGAAGTTTGGTCGCCTGCATGCGAACTTCCTAAGAATGGTTTCTGGTTTGCACCAACAATCTTTACTGGAGTTACCCAAGCTCATCGCATCGCACGCGAAGAGATCTTCGGACCGGTGCTCTCGGTACTTACCTTCCGCACTCCACAAGAAGCGATTGAGAAGGCAAATAACACTCCATTTGGTCTCTCTGCCGGTATCTGGTCAGAGAAGGGTTCGAAGGTGCTCTGGACCGCGCAACAGCTACGTGCAGGCGTAATTTGGGCTAATACCTTTAATAAATTCGATCCTGCTTCACCATTTGGCGGCTATAAAGAATCAGGTTGGGGCCGCGAAGGTGGCCGACATGGTTTAGCGGCGTACTTAAAGGCGGTTAAGTAAATGTCACGTATCGATGTGAAGAAGACTTACAAGCTATATATCAATGGCGCTTTCCCAAGATCAGAATCAGGACGCGTTTACGAAGTGACCAATGCAAAGGGCGCATTTATTGCAAACCCTGCGCTTGCTTCTCGTAAAGATTTACGCGATAGCGTCGTAGCAGCTCGTGGTGCTTTCGGTAAGTGGAGCGGTTCGACCGCTTATCTTCGCGGACAGATCATTTATCGAATTGCAGAGATGCTCGAAGGTCGTCGCGAACAATTTGAAGCCGAACTAAAGTCAACAGGCGACAAGACAAAAATCACTGAGGCAATTGATTTAATCGTTTGGTACGCCGGCTGGACAGATAAGTTGGCAGCGCTTGATGGTGTAACAAATCCAGTATCAGGTCCGTTCTATAACTTCACTACCCCAGAAGCAATGGGTGTAGTTGGCGTGGTATCAAAACCAACATTCCTAGAATTTATTGATTCGTTAATGGCTGTTATTGCAAGCGGTAACACAACCGTGATTGTGGCGCCTGGTGCACTAGCAATTCCAGCAATGAGTTTTGCTGAAGTACTTGCAACTAGCGATGTTCCTGCAGGTGTTATCAATATTCTTACTGGCAAAGTGGATGAATTAGCGCCTTGGTTGGCTTCGCACATGGATATTGATGGAATTGATATCACTGGCGTTAAGAAACAAGGCGAACTCAAAGTTGCAGCTGCAGAGAATCTAAAGCGAGTTCATTCATTTACTAAGTTGAAGAACCCTGCTCGCATCTTGGCGTTTATGGAAGCCAAAACTGTTTGGCATACAGTCGGAATTTAATTCCAGCTTGAATCAACGGTCTTAAACCAGAGCTGTCTGAACCCCTCTGCATCGAGATCTAGGACCACTCTTGCTCTAGCTGCGCCTGGAATTCGGCGTGGTTCAATCATTAGCTCGAGGCGTGGTCGGCGGTCTACGACGGTCATTCCACGCACCAAACCTTGCGCCACTTCTACCCCCACATCGAACATCTCGCTCTTAATTAGCGAAGGACGAATTACGGTGGCCACTGCACCATAATCTCCAAGAGTTACTGATTGCTTTAGCCTTTTGATACTTGATTGCAATAGCTTTCCGGCAAATTGCGCAGATGGTTGAGAGCTCTCTGAAAGTCTAACCGCTTCCGATTCTGTTACTAATGGGTGGTAGAAAACATCAAGACCATACATAGTGATTGGGATGCCGCTCTTGAAAACTATATCTGCAGCTTCAGGATCGTGCCAGATATTAAATTCCGCCATAGCCGTTGCATTGCCAACAGATGCAGAGCCACCCATCAAGCAGATCTCTTTTAACTTCTTTGCTGATTCTGGATAAGTAGTAATGAAATTTGCAATATTAGTTAGCGGTGCAACTGGTACCAAAGTAACTGGCTCATCACTTCCCTCGACTAAATCGCGAAGTAAATCAATTGCATTTCGCGGATCAATTTTGCGAATGGATTCTGGTAACCCTAAATCACCCATTCCATCTTTGCCATGAATATGCTCGGCATAGAGTGGCTCTTCGACAAGCGGTCTGGTCGCGCCCATTGCAACTGGGATATCTCCGGCACCTGCTGCATCCAGAACAATCAGCGTATTCTTGACGACCTGGTGCACATTTGTGTTGCCATCTACGCAGGTAATGCCCAGTAGGTCGACTTCTGGGTTCATCGCAGCAAAAAGAACCGCAAAAGCGTCATCAAAACCAGTATCGACATCAAGAATTATTGGATGCTTCTTCATAATTAGAAATTCTAACCATAGAATTGCATTTATGAACCGACCAGTCGTGGCAATAATTGGCAGCGCAATGATGGATTTGAGTGCTTATATCGATCGCATCCCTGCAGCCGGAGAAACTCTTAAAGGAGATTCGTTTACCACCGGATTTGGCGGCAAGGGCGCTAATCAAGCGGTAATGGCTGCAATTGCTGGGGCGGAGAGCTACTTCATCGGCGCGATCGGAAATGATGTATTTGGCGCTGCAATTGAGGAGAATTTCAAAGCACGCGGCGTTAACTCCAAGTTCCTACAGAAGAGCGAGCTGCCAACCGGCGTCGCGCATATTTGGGTCGAAGCAAGTGGCGAGAATCGAATCATCATTATTCCTGGCGCTAATCACGATATCGATTTAAATAAAGCGCTGCAGGCAATTGCAGAGATTCCAAAGCTAGATATCGTTATCGGCCAATGCGAAATCAAGCAAGAAGTCACTACGGCAATTTTCAAGGCGGCGAAAGATAAAGGCGCCACCACAATTTTAAACCCGGCCCCATTTGAACCCTTGAGCTCTGAGTTAATTGAAAATTCAGATTGGATCATTCCAAATGAAACTGAGTATGCGGCGCTAGGTGACGTTACTGCAAATATCTTGCTTACTGAGGGCGAAAAAGGTGCACGACATTTAGCAGCTGGTTTGCATGTTCCCGCAATTAAAGTCACTGCAGTTGATACCACTGGCGCTGGCGATAGCTTTGTCGGAACCTTTGCGGCGAAATTACATGAAGGTGCTGAAATCGCAATGCGCACTGGTTGTATCGCAGCAGGGTTGAGCGTTACCAAGAAAGGAGCGCAGAGCTCCTATCCAACTTATGAAGAGATCTCTACCTTTTCATAACCGCGCAAAACAAATGTTGGGCGACGAATTGGATCGTTTGCCAACTTCATATCCGGAAAAGCTTTAACTAGCTTAGGTAGCGCAATACCCATCTCTAGGCGAGCCAATGGGCCTCCTAAACAGAAGTGAATGCCAGCGCCAAAGCCAATATGTGGATTTGGATCGCGGGTGATGTCCATCTGATCTGCATTCGCAAAATGGTTCTCATCGCGATTAGCTGAACCAAGTAGCGATGCAATCTTCTGGCCGCTCTTGATCGCTACTCCGCCGATTTCAGTATCAGCTGTGGCGGTTCGTTCAAATAAATGTAGTGGTGCATCGAAACGTAGAAACTCTTCGATAGCGGTTGCAGCTAAGCCATCCGGGTTATTACGTAGAAGTTCAAATTGATCCGGGCGTTCAAGCAGCGCCACTGCCCCATTTCCAAAGCCATTTACGCTCGCTTCATGGCCTGCATTGAGCAGGAGCACGCAGGTAGCAATCAATTCGTGAGCATTTAACTTCTCGCCCTGCTCTTCAACGCGTACCAGATCGGTGATCAGATCATTGCCAGGCTTCTCTTTGCGTTCATCGGCAAGCTTCTGAACATATGCCGCAAATTCTGCAGCCGCCTTCTTAGCCTCTGCCTGAACTTCCGCACTTGGATTTACTTCGTACATCTTTACGATTGCTTGAGACCATGGACGTAGTAGGTACTCATCCTCTTCTGGGAAACCGAGCATAGCCACAATAACTTTAACTGGAAGCGGTTCTGCGAAATCTGCGATTAAATCCCAGTTGCCGCCTTTAGCTTTGATCTCAAGAATTAGTTGATCAACTATTTTATTGATGATATCTCGCTGGCTTTCGATGATGTTCTTATTAAATGCTTTTGAGACTAGCGCACGTAAACGTGTGTGCTTTGGTGGTTCGGAATCAAGAATTGAATCAGCATGCAACCAGTTGAATGTATCCCATTCTGTTTCTGGAGTTCTTGGTTTGAAAATACGGCCGAGAGCTTTATTGCGCAAAACCGCGTTTGCATCATCATAATTGGCAGCCAAGAACATTTGAGTCTCTTCGTGCCAGATCGGCTTTCCTGAAGTGCGTAACTTTGCTAAATGCGGATACGGATTAACTAAGAAATCTTTATCATTAAAGTTGATCATATCCAGCCCCAATCTGCTTCAAGTATGCGCTCTTGTCATCAATAAATGCCGCGTTCATTGCGCTTAAAGTTAACTCTCTAAATTCCGCCAAGCCCCATCCAAAAGCCTTCTGACATTCCGAAAATTCATGGCTCATGCTGGTGCGGCTCATTAAGCGATTATCTGTATTAATACCAATATTGAAACCGAGGTCAAATAACCGCTCAATTGGGTGGTGCGCATATGTATCTGCAACCCCAGTTTGAAGATTTGAGGTAGGTGCGACCTCAAGATGAATCTGCTGATCCAAGACCTGCTTCGCGATTGCGCCATCAGGTAGATCATCGACAATGCGAACGCCATGGCCAATTCGCGTTGCGCTACAGGCATTTATCGCTAAATTAATTGATTCTGGGCCATCTGCTTCACCCGCGTGAATAGTAAATGGAATTTCATTTCGTTTTAAGTAATCGAAAGTTTCCTGCTGAAGAGTTGGTGGGAAACCCTTTTCCGGTCCCGCGATATCAAAGGCCACAACTCCCTTATCGCGATACTTAACAACCAGTTCAGCCACTGTTTGCGACATATCAAGTTGGCGCATTCCGCAGAGAATCGTATTTACCTTTAATCCAGTTTCAACTTCACCTAGTCGGTAACCTTCGAGCATCGCCTCGACAACTTGCTCAAGCACCATTCCCTGTTTGGTGAAATGTTCAGGAGCCACACGAACTTCGGCATAAATAACACCATCGTTCGCTAAATCAATTACCGCTTCCTTGGCGACACGGATCATGTCCTGCTCGCGCTGCATCACTGCAATAGTGTGGTCGAAAGTCTCTAGATATCTAACAAGTGAACCTGAGTCACAAGCATCCTGATACCAATCAGCTAGCTCTGTTGGTTTATGCGTTGGAAGGTTCTTGTAACCAATCTCTTCTGCGATTTCAATAATTGTTTCAGGTCGCAGTCCGCCATCTAAATGATCGTGCAATAAAACTTTTGGTAAGGATTTCAACCGATTCGCTCCAAGATTAAAGGTAGACGTTGATAATTAGAATCGTATTCGACTGCACCTTGCAGAGATTCCTCTGCACGTGTAAATAATTCAGGCTTATCAGTATGTAGAGTAAAGAGCGGTTGGCCCTTTACAACCACTTCGCCTGGCTTCGCATGAATTTCTATTCCAGCGCCAAGTTGAAGCGCTTCTCCTTGCTTTGCGCGACCTGCACCTAAACGCCAAGCTGCGACGCCAACTTTAAGAGCATCCATACGTGTAACAGTTCCAGATGACTCGGCGTTGATAACTAATTTCTCTTTTGCAACCGGAAGCTTGCCGTCAGGATCACCGTTCTGCGCTTTAATCATTCGGCGCCAGTGATCCATCGCTTTGCCGTTCTTTAAATTATCTGCCGGGTCCACTCCAGAAATACCTGCCAATTCGAGCATTTCACGCGCCAAAAGGACCGTTAGCTCAACAACATCGGCCGGCCCACCGCCTGCCAAGACTTCAACTGATTCGCGAACTTCGAGCGCGTTTCCAGCAGTAAGTCCAAGTGGCACATCCATTGCAGTAATAAGTGCGCGGATATTTACACCTGCGCTCTTACCAATTTCAACCATAACAGTTGCTAGTTCGCGCGCCTTTGCAGGATCGCTCATAAATGCACCGCTACCAGTTTTCACATCAAGAACAAGCGATCCAGTGCCTTCGGCAATCTTCTTGCTCATGATTGAAGATGCAATTAGTGGAATTGCTTCTACTGTTGCTGTGACATCGCGAAGCGCATAAAGTTTCTTATCAGCTGGCGCTAAGCCGGTTCCGGCAGCACAGATAACGCCACCGGTCTCTTGAATAACGTGCAACATCTCTTCATTGGACAACGCTGCTTGCCAACCTGGAATGGATTCCAATTTATCCAAAGTGCCGCCGGTATGACCAAGTCCGCGACCTGAAAGCTGTGGCACCGATGCGCCGCATGATGCAACTAGCGGAACTAACGGAAGCGTAATTTTGTCGCCGACGCCACCGGTTGAATGTTTATCAACAGTTGGCTGGCTCAACATCGACCAATTCATACGTTCGCCGCTACGGATCATTGCATCAGTCCAACGGCTGATTTCATGACGTTCCATTCCGTTTAACAGAATTGCCATAGCGAGTGCTGACATCTGTTCGTCTGCAACTACACCTCGGGTATATGCATCTACTACCCAATCGATTTGATCATCATTCAAAACATGGTGATCACGTTTTAGCGCAATTATTTCTGGCGCGGAATATCTTTCGCTCATAATAAATCGTCAGGACCAAATGCCCATGGGAGCATCTCTGACATCTTTTGTGGTCCATCCGGAGTCATTAATAGCGCTTCAGGTCCGCCATGTTCGAATAGCAATTGGCGACAACGTCCGCATGGTGCGAGATATTGTGAATCTCCACTAACGCAGACAATCGCAATTAACTTACCGCCACCAGTAGTTGCTAAGTTTGAAACTAAGCCACATTCTGCGCATAATCCAAGGCCATATGAGGCATTTTCAACGTTGCAGCCTTCGATGATTCGACCATCATCAACAAGTGCAGCAACACCTACTGGAAACTTTGAATAAGGCGCGTATGCCTTCTTCATTGCTGAGATTGCTACCTTATGAATCTCTTCCCAGTTAATCTGCATTACTTGCCGCCACCACGGCGATAAGGAACGCCATCAGCTGCTGGCATACGGAGTCGTTGAGTACCAAGGCTTAGCACTAACAGCGTCATCACATATGGAGTCATTGTTACGAACTGACCTGGAAGTTGATCGATACCGTAGTAAAGAGCAATAGATGCGACAGCCAATACAAATCCGACAGCAACTGTTGCGAACTTCTTCTTGCGAATGTTAATCACTGCAAAGGCGACCATTGCAACTGCAACTAACATCAGAAGCGCGTGCACTGCTTCAGCATCGCGTAATTGCAGCGCATCAGCAAAACCAAATAGCGCAGCTCCAGACATCAAGCCACCTGGACGCCAGTTACCGAAGATCAAAGCAGCAAGACCGATATATCCACGGCCACCTGTTTGCGCTTCTTGGTAATGATTAGCAGCAACGATTGCAAGGAATGCGCCGCCTAGGCCAGCAAACGAACCTGAAATAAGTACGCCTGCATATTTCATCTTGTAAACATTTACACCTAATGACTCTGCCGCTGTTGGGGCTTCGCCTGCAGAACGTAGACGTAGACCAAATGCGGTATGCCATAAGAACCAATATGAAAGTGGCACTAAAGCCATTGCAATCATAGTTACATATGAAACTTCACCGGTAAGTCCACGAAGAATCGCAAAGAGATCAGAGATGAAGAACCAATTCTTTGATGCGATCTTTGCAAAGAGATCAGGGCTATGCCAGCCAAATAGATTTCCACCAGAGAGGATCGGCAGACCATTTGTGCCGATAGCTTCCACATCCGGAGATTGTGATGGTCCAAGCCATGAACCGTTCTTATAGAGAATGGTTGAGAAGTAGCGAACCAAGCCGGCTGCAATGATGTTTACCGCCACGCCTGAAACGACATGATCTACGCCGAAACCAACGGTCGCAATCGCGTGAATTAACGCTCCGACTGCGCCCATGAAGATACCCGCAACTAAACCAGCCCATGGGCCGTGCTTGGAACCAATAAAGCCGCCGCCCCATGCGCCCATAATCATCATGCCTTCAAGACCGATATTTACCACGCCGGAGCGTTCAGAGAAGAGACCTCCGAGTGCTGCCATCGCAATTGGCACTGAAAGTAATAGCGCTGCAGATGCAGTACCAACGCTTGTTAAATCTGAAGCGCCAGTGATTAAGCGAATTGTTGACAGCCCAAAGACGAGTGCCAATGAGTAGATACCCAGACGCGCACCTTTATGTAGTTTAGAAAGATTAAGCATGAGCCACCGCCTTTGCTAAATCATTAGAAACAATTTTGACGCGATACCTACTTACAACTTCATAAGCGACTACAGAGCTCAACAAGATTGAACCTTGCATGATGAAATATGTTTCTGGCGCAATATCAATTAGTTCGAGCGAACGTGATGAAACTTCAAGGAACGAGAAGAGCAAGCTAGCAAATGCCATACCTACTGCTCCGTTGCGGCCAAGGAGCGCCACTGCAATTGCGGAGAAGCCAAGGCCTGCTCTGAAACCCATGTTGTATGCATGAGTCTCTGCAAGAATTGTAGGAAGTCCAGAGAGGCCTGCGATTGCACCCGATGAAATCATCGCAACCACGATCATCTTCTTTGAGTTAACGCCACTTACGCGAGCTGCAATTGGATTAATACCTGATGCGCGAAGTTCGAAACCAAAACGTGTTCGGTTAACGATCCACCAGAAAGCAACACCTAAGACGATTGCTACGGCAAACATTCCGTAGATGGCACGACCTTGAGTATCGGCCTTATCTAGTCCGCTTGTTAAGAAAGATAAATTAGGCATCCAAGCTGATTCCGGAAGTGTTGCAGTTGAAAGGTTATTTGAACCTTCGACTTTAACCGAGAAGTAAGTTGAGAATAAGAATGCGCTAAATCCACCAGCAATGCTGTTGAGCATAATTGTGGAGATAACCTCATTAATACCGCGTTTTACCTTCAAAATACCAGCAATTGCTGCCCATAGCCCACCGACAGTCATGGCGATAATGAAGATCGCCAATACGTGCAAGATTGGTGGCAAGGTGAACATTGCGCCTAAGTACATTGAGAAGAGCGCCGCTAAGCGAAGCTGTCCCTCGACACCGATATTAAAGAGTCCGGCGCGGAAAGTAATCGCGATTGCAATAGCTGCGATGTAATAAGAAGTCGCTGAATTGAGCGCTTCAATAACTGAGCTGGTAGTTGAACCAAACTCCCACATGGTGCGGAATGCTTCGATTGGAGACTTCTTGGTTACAAGTAGCGCCAACGAAGAGATTGCGATTGAAACAAGAGCTGCTGAGACTGGCGCTGCTAAAGCTAAGCCAATCTTCTTGGAGTTGAACTTCTGAGAAAGGCTCACTTCTTTGCTCCTGTCATCGCTGCGCCAAGCGTCTCTGGCGTGGTGTTGGCTGGATTTAGCTCTGCAGTGACTTCTCCGCGAAGCATTACTAATAGTCGGTCTGACATACCAATTAACTCTTCGAGGTCAGCTGAAATTAGAACGATAGCCATTCCATTTTCGCGTGCCTTGCGAAGCTCTTCCCAAATCGCACCTTGGGCACCAACGTCCACACCACGAGTTGGGTGTGAAGCCACAAGGAGTTTTGGCGCGTGAACCATTTCGCGGCCCACGATAAATTTCTGTTGATTACCACCTGATAGCGCAGTGGCTAAAGTATTTGGACCAGGTGCACGAACATCGAACTCCTGCATGATCGCGCGGGTATCTTCGATGGTTGCTTTCTTATCCAAGATAAATCCATTAAAGATTGGCTTCTTGCGCTGATAACCAAGGATGCGATTCTCCCAAAGTGGTGAACCGAGCATCAGAGCTTGGCGATGGCGATCTTCGGGGATAAAACCAATTCCTAAATCGCGGCGATCTGCAACACTTAATGAATCAATATTTGAATTATCAAAGGTAATTACGCCTTCATAATCCAAGAGGCCCAAAATGGTCTCTGTTAGTTCAGATTGGCCATTTCCTTCTACGCCCGCAATACCAATTACTTCGCCGGCATGTAGCTTGAATGAGATATCTGAGAGCAGGTTACGAGCGCCCTTTGAAGGCACAGTTACATTTGAAAGTTCTAGAACCACATTGTCGCGTTTGGTGTTGCCCTTTGTTTCTGGCTTTGGAAGTTCAGAACCCACCATAAGCTCAGCAAGTTTCTGCGCGGTTACATCTTTTGATTTCACTTCCGCAACAGTGGCACCAGCGCGAATAACTGTAACCTCGTCTGCAACTCGCAAGACTTCATCAAGCTTGTGAGAGATAAAGATGACGGACATTCCCTTCTCGCGAAGACCATGCAAAGCGCCAAATAGATCATCGACTTCCTGCGGAACCAACACTGCAGTTGGCTCGTCGAAAATCAAAATATTTGCACCGCGGTAAAGCACCTTCAAAATTTCAACACGTTGACGTTGTCCAACGCCTAGGTTCTCAACTAATTCATCTGGATCAATCTCTAGGCCATAAGTTGCAGCCATCTCATTGATCTTTGTGCGCGCCGCATCGAAATCAATTTGGCTATGTTTCTTAGGTTCTGAACCAAGAATGATATTTTCTAAAACTGTGAAGTTGTCGGCCAACATAAAGTGCTGATGCACCATGCCGATACCAGTTTCGATCGCTTCGTTAGCGCTCTTGAAGCTTACTTCTTTTCCATTTACTAGAATTTCGCCGCTATCTGGGCGTTGCATTCCGTAAAGAATCTTCATGACGGTTGATTTACCGGCGCCGTTTTCGCCGACTAGAGCATGTACCGAGCCACTCTGAACCTTTAGCGAGACATCCTTATTCGCGACTACGCCTGGAAAGCGCTTCGAGATATGTCTTAGTTCGACTGAGACTGACAATTACTGCTCCTTTGCTGCGTAATTACTTTGCTAATACTAAAGAAAGTAGCCCGATTAGGAAAACCTAACCGGGCTACTTTGGTCACACTTTATTTCAGGGAATTACTTTCCTGGAACTGATGGAACCTTAATTGCACCGCTCTTGATCTTTGCAGCTGCTGCATCGATCTGAGCCTTGTACTTGGTGATGTAACCGCCAGAGTATGAAACGCCAACGCCACCGTTTGTTAGGTCGTAGCGACGTCCATAGATACCAGCCTTAGCATCAAGAATGTCGTTAACTGTACGACCTGAAACAGCGTTTGAGATAACGTCATAAACAGCGTTATCAACGCGCTTGGTCATAGAAGTCAACATGTTCTTCTTTTCAGCTGAAGAAGCTGTTAGGTACTGATCAGAGTCAACACCAATTGTCCAGACCTTCTTGCCTGCTGAAGCTGCATCTGTCGCAGCCTGGAAGTTACCTGCGCCTGATCCACCAGCTGCTGAGTAAATTACGTCAGCACCCTTGTCGATCATGCCCTTAGCAATAACCTTCGCCTTAGCTGGGTCATTGAAACCTGAGAAATCAGGGAATTCAGTTACGTACTTAACGTCAACTGATGCTGACTTCTTAGTTGCCTTAACACCTGCAACGAAACCTGCTTCGAACTTCTGAAGTAGTGGAATACGAACGCCACCGATGTAACCGATCTTGCCTGACTTTGAAGCAAGAGCTGCTGCTACACCTGCAAGGTATGAACCCTGCTCTTCAGCGAAAACCATTGATGTTACGTTAAGTGCTGCAACAGATGCATCGTCAACAATTCCGAACTGTGTGTTTGGGAATTCCTGAGCAACAGTTGTTACAGGACCTGCGTATAAGAAACCAATTGCGATGATCGGGCTGTATCCAGCCTTAGCAAGAAGACGTAGCTTGTCTGTGCGCTCTGAGTCAGTTCCCTGTGTAACAGTGATTTCCTTAGATGAAACGCCAAACTTCTTCTTTGCACGATCTAGACCAGCTGCTGCTGAGTCGTTGAAAGACTTATCTCCGCGGCCTCCGATGTCATATGCAATACCAACTTTTACCTTTGATGCTGCATCTGCTGGAGCTGCGATAAAGCCTACGGTTGCCATTGTTGCTGCAAGAGCAACTGAAGCAATACGTGTGAACTTCTTCAATTTTCCTCCCATGGGTTAGCTATCAAGGCCTTGATAGCTCTTAATCGGGAGCCTAGTAGTAGGCGCGCAAAATATCTAACGACTTAGTGCGCGATTTTGTCACGTTTTGGTGAACCCTAAAGTGAGGGTTGAAACTTAACCGAGAATACCGAGCGCTTTATAAGAGTCTTTAAGAGTTTTGCTCGCCAGTACCCGCGCTTTATCTGCACCATTGTTCAGAATGCGAATTAGCTCGCCTTCGTCTTTAAGCAGTTCTAAAGCCTTATCTCGCATTGGGCGTAGGTATTCAACAGTTGCTTCAGCAACTGCGCCTTTGAAATCGCCATATCCCTTGCCTGCGAATTCATCTTGAATTGCAGCGATGCTCTTGCCGGAAACAACTGAAAGGATTGTCATTAAATTACTAATTCCAGGTTTGTTCTCGACATCAAAGATTACTTCGCGACCGGTATCTGTAACTGCACTCTTGATCTTCTTAACATTTACTTCTGGCGCATCCATAAGTTCAATTACGCCGCTCGCAGAACTTGCTGACTTTGACATCTTATTTGTTGGCTCTTGAAGATCGTAAATCTTTGCGCCCTCTTTAAGAATGTAGGCATCAGGCAGAGTAAATACCTGGCCATAACGAGTGTTAAAACGATTAGCTAAGTCGCGAGTAATTTCGATGTGTTGACGTTGATCTTCTCCGACCGGAACTAAATCTGCTTGATAAAGCAGAATATCTGCAGCTTGCAACATTGGATATGTAAATAAACCAACGCGTGCGCCATCAGCGCCGCCCTTAGATGACTTATCTTTAAATTGAGTCATACGGCTTGCTTCGCCGAAAGATGCGACGCACTCCATTACCCAACCCAATTGATTATGTTCAGGTAAATGCGATTGCACAAATAGCGCAGACTTTTCGGTATCAATACCAACAGCAATTAACTGTGCCGCTGAAGCTAAAGTGCGAGCGCGAAGCAGCTTTGGATCCACATCGCCGGTAAGGGCATGCAGGTCAACGATTGAGTAATAGGTTTCGTGGCCGTTTTGAAGATCAACCCACTGCTTAACCGCGCCAAGGTAATTACCTAAGTGGAACGATTCAGATGTTGGCTGGATGCCCGAAAGTACTCTCTTCATGTGCGTATTCTGCCCTACTTCTTACTCGCCACTTCTTGTAATTAAAACTTGTCCAACTCGGTGGCCTTCAAGAGTTACGACTACCAATTTCACACCATTAATACTTACGGCATCTCGCTCTTTAGGCATTCGGCCTAAGAAATGCATGATGTAGCCGCTAACAGTCTTATATGGACCGTCTGGCAAGGTGATTCCAGTATCGCTCTCAAGGTCATCTAGTGAAGTTAAACCATCAATTTCGACATCGCCAGTGCGTGATTCGCTACTTATTTCATGTTCATCGACGTCATATTCGTCCTGAATATCGCCGATTAGGCACTCAACTAAATCTTCGAGAGTGATGATGCCATCTGTTCCGCCGTATTCATCTAGCACAATCGCTAAATGCTGGCGCTGGTTACGCATCTCTGTAAGTGATGGCAGTACGCCCTTAGTTCCAGGTAGAAACATGATAGGACGAACTAGATCTTGAATCTTTGAATTCGGGTTGGCATTTGATTTATCTAATAAATCGCGGACGTGGATAAAGCCAATTACTTCATCGCTTGAACCGCGAACTACCGGATAACGAGAATGTGAAAGCTCTACCGCCATATCAATGGCTTTACTTACTGTTAATGAGCCATCCATGAAATCAACTTCGGTGCGAGGCACCATAACTTCATTAACTAACTTTTCAGAGGTATTAAAGACTTCTTCAACGATTTCGCGCTCTTCTTCAGTTAGCGCGTTATGGCCAGAGACCAAATCCATCAACTCTTCTTCGGAGATTTGGCTGCGCTCCTCTTTTGGATCAATGCCAAGAAGTCTTACAACAAAGTCGGTTGACCTTGAGAGCAGCCAGATAACCGGGCGGAAGAAGCGCGCAATTCCTTCGATAATCAAAGATGAGTTAAGCGAGATTGCCTCAGTACGAAATAGCGCCATGCGCTTAGGAACAAGTTCGCCAAATACAAGAGAGAAATAAGCAATTACTAAAGTAACCAAAATAATTGAAACTGTTCGCGATGTGCTTTCGGATAACCCGGCATCAATTAACTTAGGTTCAACAAAGACGCCTAGTTTTTCAGCGCCAAGGGCGGCCGACAGAAAACCACAGACCGTAACGCCAACTTGAGCAGCGGCTAAGAAGCGATTTGGATTCTGCGTTAACTTTGCAACGCGAGCGCCGCGCTTTCCTTTAAGTTGCTTAACCTGTCCTTCGCGAAGTGAGATCAGCGCAATTTCGGCTGCCACGAAGAAAGCCGCCACCAGAATCAGCGCTAGGACTAATGCGATCGCCTTAAAGAGTTCCATGAGAGGTAAAAGGCTATCGGAAAGGCTTCCCTCCCCGCTCATCCATGCGTAATCTAAGCCCTGCACAACTTCCAACGGATCGTCGGGCACGTACCTGCCCGGAAGGAGAGCCTAAATTGGCATCAGTAACATTCGATAAAGCATCACGTATCTATCCAGGTAACCCGGTTCCAGCTGTAGATAAATTAGATCTAGTCGTTAACGACGGAGAATTTCTAGTTCTAGTTGGTCCATCAGGTTGCGGTAAGTCAACATCACTTCGTATGTTGGCAGGACTTGAAGAGATTGATACCGGTCGTATTTTGATTGGTGATCGCGACGTAACAAACGTTGCACCTAAGGATCGCGATATCGCGATGGTCTTCCAGTCATACGCGCTATACCCACATATGACAGTCGCGGAGAACATGGGCTTTGCACTAAAGATCGCAGGCGTTTCAAAAGAAGAACGCGACAAGCGAGTTCTTGAAGCTGCGAAACTTCTTGACCTAGAACCATATTTAGAGCGCAAGCCAAAGGCGCTATCTGGTGGTCAGCGTCAGCGCGTTGCTATGGGTCGTGCGATTGTTCGCGAACCACAAGTTTTCTTGATGGACGAACCGCTATCAAACCTTGATGCAAAGCTACGCGTATCTACACGTACCCAGATCGCTGCACTTCAGCGTCGTCTTGGAATTACAACAGTTTATGTAACACACGATCAGATCGAAGCTATGACAATGGGTGATCGCGTTGCAGTTCTTAAGGATGGTCTACTACAGCAAGTGGATAGCCCACGCAATCTTTACGATAAGCCAGGCAATGCATTCGTTGCTGGATTTATTGGTTCACCTGCTATGAATCTTCTTGAAGTTCCTGTATCTGACGGCAAAGCACATGTTGGCCACTTAGATATTGCTGTTCCGGCATCAGCTGGAAATTCAGTAATCGTTGGCGTTCGTCCAGAAGGATGGGAACCAGCATCTGAGGGCTTCGAAGTTAACGTTGAAGTTGTTGAAGAACTTGGTTCTGATGCATTCGTTTACGGAAAGCCTGCAGATAGCAACGTTAAGTTCGCTAACGCTTCTGATGAAGGCGCACAGGTAATTGTTCGTTGGGATCCAAAGAACCCACCTAAGGCTGGCGATCAGATTAAGGTGAAGGCAATTCCTACAGCGATTCACCTATTCCATGCTCAGACAGGTCTTCGCCTGAACTAAATTCTTTAGTAAAAAACCCTCCGAGAAATCGGAGGGTTTTTTAATTAAAACGCCGAGAAAGTGACTGAGAAAAAGCTCGCGTTTTAGAGCGGCCTTTTTCGAGGTCAGCTTTGGAGGTTAGGCCATTGCCTTCTTTAGGTTCTCATCGATTGAAGCTAAGAACTCTTCGGTGGTCTGCCATGGTGCATCTTTGCTGATTAGTAGCGCAAGATCCTTAGTCATCTTGCCCTCTTCTACAGTTTCGATACATACGCGTTCCAAAGTTGCAGAGAACTTTGCTAGTTCTGGATTGTTATCAAGCTTTGCGCGGTGCGCTAAGCCTTGTGTCCAAGCAAAGATTGATGCGATTGGATTTGTTGAAGTCTTCTTACCTGCTTGGTGATCGCGGTAGTGACGGGTAACAGTTCCGTGCGCAGCTTCTGCTTCACAGACCTTTCCATCTGGAGTCATCAATACAGATGTCATCAAACCAAGAGAGCCGTAACCTTGAGCAACGGTGTCTGATTGCACGTCGCCGTCGTAGTTCTTACATGCCCAGACGTAACCGCCTTCCATGCGCAGAGACATTGCAACCATGTCATCAATCAAACGGTGCTCGTACCAAATTCCTGCAGCATCGAATTGAGCCTTGAACTCTGCATCAAAGATCTCCTGGAAGATATCTTTGAATCGGCCGTCGTATGCCTTAAGAATTGTGTTCTTAGTTGATAGATAGACCGGGAACTTACGAAGTAAACCGTAGTTAAGTGATGCGCGTGCAAAGTCGCGAATTGAATCATCAACGTTGTACATCGCCATAGCAACACCTGAAGATTTGAAATCAAATACTTCAAGATCCATTGGCGCTCCGCCGCCTTCTGGAACATAAGAAAGTGTTAGCTTTCCTGGACCAGGAACCTTGATATCTGTTGCGCGGTATTGATCGCCGAATGCGTGACGACCGATAACGATTGGCTTGGTCCAATGCGGAACAAGACGTGGCACGTTTGAGATGATGATTGGTTCGCGGAAAATTACGCCGCCAAGAATGTTGCGGATAGTTCCGTTAGGAGACTTCCACATCTTCTTAAGACCAAACTCTTCAACGCGAGCTTCATCAGGAGTGATAGTTGCGCACTTGATGCCAACGCCATGCTTCTGAATCGCCTTAGCTGCATCGATAGTCACCTGATCATCGGTTGCATCGCGGTGTTCCATGCCTAGGTCGTAATACTCAAGATTTACATCCAAATAAGGCAGAATCAAAGAGTCTTTGATGAACTGCCACATGATGCGAGTCATTTCATCGCCATCAAGTTCGACGACTGTGCCTTCTACTTTGATTTTTGCCATGTTTACATATCCTTTACGTCAGCTTGCTTAGCGCGAACTGCTTCAGCGGCTTCCTTAAGAAGCGCTAGTTCTGAATCAGTTAGCTTTGTTTCAACAATCTTCTTTACGCCGGTGCGGCCAATTTCGGCTTCAACGCCAAGGTAGACGCCAGCGATTCCGTATTCGCCATCAACCCATGCACAAACTGGCATTACCGCGCCAGAATCTGTAATTACCGCTTTTGCCATTCGCGCTGCTGCTGCAGATGGTGCGTAGTAAGCAGATCCAGTCTTAAGTAGTGCAACTACCTCTGCTCCACCGTTACGTGTACGAACTACAAGTTCTTCGATCTCTTCTGCTGAAAGCTTCTCAGTAAGTGGTGCACCATTTACTTTACAACGTGATGGAACTGGAACCATGGTGTCACCGTGTGAACCCAGAGTTAAAGTTTCAACGCTTGATACTGGAACACCTATTTTTTCTGCCACAAAGTTGGTAAAGCGAGCGGTATCCAACATGCCAGCTTGTCCCATAACGCGATTGTGTGGGAATGCAGAAGCGATCTGAGTTAGCGCTGTCATTTCATCAAGTGGATTTGAAACCACGATGATTACTGCATTTGGTGAATGCTTTGCGATGTTCTCCGCAACACCACGAACGATTCCGGCATTAACTCCGATCAAGTCCATGCGGCTCATGCCAGGCTTGCGAGGTAAGCCTGCAGTAATTACAACTACATCTGAATTTGCAGTTGCTTCATAACCAGCGCCATCTGCAGTTGTGGTTGCGCCAATAACTTTTGTTTCAAAACCTTCGATTGATCGCGATTGATTCATATCAAGTGCAAGACCTTCTGGCTTGCCTTCGAGAATATCTGTTAAAACAACGGTATCGAATACGTTGTATTCAGCTAATCGCATTGCAGTAGTTGAGCCATAAAAACCAGCTCCGACGACAGTTACTTTTCCAGCCATTTATATGTCCTTTTACAAAACTATCTTGATATCGAGATAATCCTAGCGTCCGTGAGGAAGGACAATCGCCACAGCAACGAGCGCTACCCCGATTGCTAGGGGTAAATATCGTTCAATTCGGCGTTCTTGGCGTAAACCGGTGAAGGCGATAGCTGCCCCGACGACGATCGAACCAGAGCGGACAAACCCAACTGCGCCAAGTAATACGCCAACAGCCGCGGCGAAATTAATCAGGCGCTGTGAAATCATTTCTTGGATGCGGCGTCTACGACGTTCTTAACGAGCATCGCGCGAGTTAGCGGGCCAACTCCACCTGGGTTAGGCGAGATCCAGCCAGCAACATTTGCCACATCAGGATGTACGTCGCCTTGAATTCCATTTTCGTTTCGAGATACGCCAACGTCAATAACAACAGCGCCTGGGCTAACCATGTCAGGAGTTAGGAAATGTCCAACACCTACCGCGACCACAATGATGTCAGCAGTAAGAGTGTGATCCTTAATTACCTTGGTGCCTGTGTGAACCAAATTCACAGTTGCATTCTCTTCGCGGCGATTAAGAAGAAGGCTTAGTGGACGGCCAACTGTTAGACCGCGACCAACGATTGTTACCTCTGCTCCCTTAACCGGAATGCTGTAGTGGTGAAGTAGTTCAACGATGCCACGTGGTGTGCATGGAAGTGTTCCATCGAAACCTGCAGTCAGACGACCAAGGTTCATTGGATGCAATCCATCTGCATCCTTATCTGGATCAATCGCTTCAAGAATTGCTTGTGTGTTTACATCTTTTGGAAGTGGAAGCTGAACAATGTATCCGGTGCAATCTGGATTGTTGTTCATATCCTTTACGGCAGCTAGAACATCTGCTTGCGTTGCATTTGCAGGAAGATCGATGCGAATTGAATTTACGCCAACCTCTGCGCAATCCTTATGCTTTCCGCCAACATATTGACGTGATCCTGGATCATCACCAACAAGAATTGTGCCAAGGCCCGGTGTAATACCGCGAGCTTTAAGACCAACTACTTCCTTAGCGAGATCTTCTTTGATCTTCTTTGCGAAAGCTTTGCCATCAAGAATCTGTGCTGTCATGGTCACATCTTAATAAATTACTGGGAATTTACTAACCTGGAGCAACTTCTTAAGCGTGTGAGAAGTGGCGCGTTCCCGTGAAAAATAGGGCGATATTGGCTGCTTTTGCCGCAGCGATAACCTCTTCATCGCGCATTGACCCACCTGGTGAAACCACAGCAGTGATACCACTATCAATCAGAATCTGAAGGCCATCTGCAAATGGGAAGAAGGCATCACTTGCCGCAACTGAACCTTTAGCGCGGTCGCCGGCGCGATCAACAGAAAGCTTGGCGGAATCGACGCGATTTACTTGGCCCATACCAACGCCCACAGCGGCACCGTTCTTAGCAAGCAGAATTGCATTGCTCTTCACTGCGCGAACAGAACGCCATGCAAATTCCAAATCTGCAAGAACATCTGCACTAACTGCATCGCCCGAAACTTGCTTCCAATTCTTAGGGCTATCTCCTTCAGCATCAATTAAATCAATTGTCTGAAGTAACAAACCACCAGAAAGTAATCGTCCCTCTACTGGACCATACTGCTTCAGGTCGGTTGTGAGAATTCGGATATTTGGCTTCTTCATTAAAATTTCAAGTGCAGCTGGTTCGAAATCCGGAGCTACTACAACTTCAGTGAAAACTTCAGAGAGCGGTTCGGCCATTGCAACGGTAACTGTGCGATTGGCAGCTACTACTCCACCGAATGCAGATACTGGATCACATTCGTGTGCTGCTTTATATGCAGCGGCGATATCTTTACCGATTGCGATTCCGCACGGGTTGGCGTGTTTAATGATTGCAACAGCTGGTTCTGAATGATCAAAAGCTGCACGTAGCGCGGCATCTGCATCGGTGTAATTGTTATAGCTCATCTCTTTGCCATGAAGTTGTTTTGCGTTAACAATGCCAGGTGTATTTGCTGAATACACAACCGCTTGTTGATGTGGGTTCTCGCCGTAACGAAGCGTGCCGCTCTTCTTCCAGATGTGCGCCATCCACTCATGGAAGCCATCGTCATCTGCCATCCACATTGCAATAGTTGCGTCGTATTCGGCAGTGGTACGGAAGACATCGATTGCTAGCTGCTTGCGCTCGGCCAGCGTGTAACCGCCGCTCTTTAGCGCGTTTAGTAACCCGTCATATTGCGCAGGGCTTGAGAGCACCGCAACTGAGCCGTGATTCTTAGCTGCGCCACGGAGCATTGATGGACCGCCAATATCAATCTGCTCGATGCACTCTGCATATCCAGCTCCAGAAGAGATAGTTGCTGCAAATGGGTAGAGATTAATAATTACTAAATCAAAGGGCGCGATATCTAGCTCTGCGATTTTCGCTAAGTGTTCTGGATTATTTTGATCTGCCAAGATTCCTGAATGAATACGTGGGTGGAGAGTCTTTACTCGTCCGCCCATGATTTCCGGGAAACCTGTGTATTCAGAGACTTCAGTAACTTTGATTCCGTTTTCCAGAAGGGTTTTGCAAGTTGAACCTGTTGAGAGAATCTCGACGCCTGCTTCATGAAGCGCCTTACCAATTTCGACCAATCGGCTCTTATCGTAAACACTTAGAAGCGCTCTGCGAATTACTTTACGATCGCTCATTTTGGCTCTCCAGACTCTTGATAGTTTCTAATGGTTTCAACAATCAGTTTCCGCTCAACAATCTTAATGCGTTCATGAAGGCTCGCTTCATCATCGGTAGGCAGCACATCAACTGCGACCTGCGCAATCACTTGCCCGGTATCTACTCCGGCATCCACCCAGTGAACTGTGCAGCCAGTCTGGCTAACCTTCGCTGCTAGCGAATCACGAACAGCATGCGCGCCAGGAAAGTTTGGCAGTAACGCTGGATGAGAATTAATCACTTTAAATTTACTTACAAATTCGGCGCTTAAGATTCTCATGAAACCAACGCTGACAACTAAGTCTGGGTTAACTGATTCAACGAATTCAAAAAGCTCGGAATCCCAAGCTTCACGAGGTTTCTTAAATTCGATTACCTTTGTTGCAATATTTGCAGCGCTTGCCCTATCCAAGACTTGTGCACCAGGAATATCGCTCACTACTGCAGCGATATCAAACCCTGCGTCGATTACTGCCTGCGCTAAAGAACCTGTTCCTGAAGCAAGCAGAAGTAACTTCATCGGCGGCTAATCATTGGGATTAAGCGAATTAACCCAACTCCAAGTAAGAATTCTGCAGAGATAATCAATGGGAATTTCCAGAGCGATGGCCCTACTGTGCCCAATTCATAAGTAATTAAGGCGCCAGATCCCAAATAAGCCAGAGCAAAAGAGCTGAAGATAAAGAGCGCGATAGTTTGGCGGAGCACCATGCGCGAACTATCTACAGTCCAGATTGCAACTTGTGCACCAACTCCGATTACAACTAGAGCACCAATTAAATAGAAAGGATGGCGACCAGTTGGCAGCGCTCCTAAAATCGGAAGTGCGGGAATTTTTCCTAGTGAGAAATGAAGCGGAGAGATTAAAGTATCTCTACCGATCGCAAAACCTGCACCCACCAGATATGCCGCTGCGGAAATTAGGAAATTTGGCAGGTAAAGAAGAGTAAGTGCGAAGAGCAGAATTCCGCCAATAAAGCCTGGCTGTAGCACGGTTGTTAACTTGTGAACTGTTCCAATGTTTATCATCAAAGATAAGCCGGTGCAGAGCGCCGCGAAGCCAAGAATGATTGCCCAAATTTTCGTTACATAAATAATGGAGGCGGTAAATCTAAATTGATTAATCGCAAAGAATGAAACTGCGAATACAAATGGTGTGGCGAATGCGAGCGCCCAATACCAAGTTACATAAACATCGTTATTTGATGAGAGTAATGAAAGTATCGTTACCAAGATTGTGTAGAAACCAGCGAAAGCCCAGACCGCTGCATCGCTATTGGTGCGATCAAGGACTTTGCGAGCGCCTGCAGTAATTCCGATTGCAGGTAGCGCCATTGCGCCAAGGGGAAGATATGTAAGCCAGCCATCAATGCCGCTCGGTGGAATATGTAAATTAAATGGAACCATATGCGTACCAAGGAAGATCCAAATGGCGCCGCGGAAAGGGTCGGTTGTACTTGCGTATGCACTTCCAGCTATCGCCCAGGCTAGAAAGGTGATGATTCCAGCCGGAATTAATGTGAAGAGTACGCTTTTTAGACTTTGCGTGATTGCAGGTACAAGCACGCAGAGAACCCTATCGGCCCATCAATGAACGCATGAGATTTGCAGTTTCTGACGGCGTTTTGCCGACCTTTACTCCTGCTG
>JBFYJK010000099.1:0-4321 GCA_041311445.1 Candidatus Nanopelagicales bacterium | reverse complement strand
AAAAGGAGTGCCAAATGGCGCTAACACCAGAACAGAAGAAATCAATCGTTGCGCAGTACGGCGCTTCAGCAACAGATACCGGTAGCCCAGAAGCGCAGGTTGCACTTCTATCAAAGCGCATCGAAGATCTAACAGAGCACCTAAAGTCAAACAAGCACGATCACCACAACCGTCGTGGTCTATTGCTGCTTGTTGGTCAGCGCCGTCGTATTTTGCAGTACCTTGCAAAGACAGATATCGCTCGCTACCGCGCAATTATTGAAAAACTAGGCATTCGCCGATAACAAACTAAACCTACGGGGGCTGCAAGTTAATGGTCTCCGGTAGTGGTTTTCAAATAGGAATTAAACCTTTCTATTTGTGAACTTCGATCGCAGATTCATTTCTTCTGTCCTCCGTAGGTCTTACAGAAATGGAGCGACCTATGGAAGGTCAAGACGTTAAGCACGCCGTTGCAGTTATTGATAACGGAAAATTTGGAAAGCGTGAGATTCGCTTTGAAACTGGCCGCCTTGCAAAGCAGGCAGCTGGTTGCGCAGTTGTTTATTTAGATGATGACACTATGTTGCTTTCAGCAACAACAGTTTCAAAGTCACCGAAAGATCAATTCGACTTCTTCCCACTTACAGTGGATGTCGAAGAGCGTATGTACTCAATTGGAAAGATTCCTGGTTCATTCTTCCGTCGTGAAGGTCGACCAACCGAAGAGGCAATTCTTACCTGCCGTCTAATTGACCGTCCGCTACGTCCATCATTCGTAAAGGGTCTTCGTAACGAAGTACAGATCGTTGTATCTGTAATGGCGTTAAACCCTGATCACATGTACGACGTAATCGCAATCAATGCATCTTCAATGTCAACACAACTTGCAGGTCTGCCATTCGCAGGTCCAGTTGGTGGCGTTCGCGTTGCGTTAATTGATGGCCAGTGGGTTGCATTCCCAAATCACTCACAGGTTGAAAACGCAGTATTCGACATGGTTGTTGCAGGACGTATCGCTGATGGCGACGTTGCTGTGATGATGGTTGAAGCTGAAGCAACTTCAAAGACACTTGAATTGATTAAGGGTGGCGCATCTGCACCGACTGAAGCAGTAGTTGCTGAAGGTCTAGAAGCAGCGAAGCCATTTATTAAGGTTCTATGCGAAGCACAGATGGAACTTGCAAAGGTTGCTGCAAAGCCAACCGCTGAGTTCCCAGTCTTCTTGGATTACCAGGATGATGTATTTGCAGCAGTTGAAGCAGAAGCTAAGAAGTCATTAGCTGAAGCGCTAACTATTGCAGGCAAGCAGGATCGCGAAACAAAGCTTGATGAAATCGGCAAGGCAACCATTGAAAAGGTTTCTGCTGCATTCGAAGGTCGCGAAAAGGAAGTTCCTGCTGCACTTCGTTCACTAACAAAGAAGCTTGTACGTCAGCGCGTACTTCGCGACAAGATTCGTATCGATGGTCGCGGTCTTCGCGATATCCGTCCACTATCTGCAGAGGTTGAAGTAATTCCTCGCGTTCACGGTTCAGCAATCTTCGAACGTGGCGAGACCCAGATTCTTGGCGTAACAACATTGAACATGCTTAAGATGGAAATGCAGCTAGACACACTTAGCCCAGAGACTCATAAGCGTTACATGCACAACTACAACTTCCCACCATATTCAACTGGCGAAACCGGTCGTGTTGGTACACCTAAGCGTCGCGAAATCGGCCACGGTGCACTTGCAGAGCGCGCACTTGTTCCAGTTCTTCCAACTCGCGAAGAGTTCCCTTACGCAATCCGTCAGGTATCTGAAGCGCTTGGTTCAAATGGTTCGACCTCAATGGGTTCCGTTTGTGCGTCAACACTTTCATTGCTAAATGCTGGTGTTCCACTTAAGTCTCCAGTTGCAGGTATTGCAATGGGTCTGATCTCTGATGATGTTGATGGCAAGGTTGAATACGTTGCACTTACAGACATCCTTGGTGCAGAAGATGCATTTGGCGATATGGACTTCAAGGTAGCTGGAACAAAAGATTTCGTTACCGCGCTACAGCTTGATACCAAGCTTGATGGCATTCCAGCATCAGTTCTTGCTGGTGCGCTTCACCAAGCTAAGGAAGCACGTCTTGCAATTCTTGATGTTATGCAGGAAGCAATTGATACTCCAGATGAGATGTCACCACTTGCTCCACGTATCATCTCAATCAAGATTCCTGTAGATCAGATTGGTGCAGTTATCGGCCCTAAGGGCAAGGTAATCAACCAGATTCAGGATGAAACTGGCGCAGATATCTCTATCGAAGAAGATGGAACTATCTACATCGGTGCAACTGATGGCACATCTGCAGAGGCTGCAAAGGCTCAGATCAATGCAATCGCAAACCCAACAATGCCTGAGGTAGGCGAGCGTTACTTAGGTACCGTGGTAAAGATTGCACAGTTCGGTGCATTCGTTTCATTGCTACCTGGCAAGGATGGCTTGCTTCACGTTTCACAGATTCGCAAGATGCATGGCGGAAAGCGAATTGAAAACATCGAAGATGTCATGAAGGTTGGCGACAAGGTCCAGGTAGAGATCGCAGAGATTGATCCAAAGGGCAAGTTGTCGCTAGTTCCTGTGCTTGAAGGTGAAGCAGCAGAGGCGGCAAAGAGCGAGTGATTAATAGAACCACTTTAGATTGTGGCTTACGTATCATCACAGATACAGATGCCTCAGTTCGAAGTGCGTCAGTTGGTTACTTTGTAAATATCGGTTCACGTGATGAGGCGCCAGCGGAAGCTGGTGCCTCTCACTTTTTAGAGCACGTTTTATTTAAGGGCACATCGCGCCGCAGCTCTAAAGAGATCAGTTCCTCAATCGAAAATCTCGGTGGTGGCATTAACGCATACACCACCAATGAATTCACTTCATTTTATGCAAAAGTTGTCGATGAAGATCTACCGCTAGCTGTAGATGTATTAAGCGATGTAATTACTAGCGCCGTTGTTTCAAACGAAGAATTCGAAACCGAACGCAATGTGGTTTTCCAAGAGATGGCAATGCGCGATGATGATCCACAAGATTGCGCCGAAGAAGCTTTCGGAACTGCATTCTGGGGCGATCACCCGCTAGGCGTTTCAATTCTAGGTACTAAAGAGTCAATGAATGCGATTACACGCGATCAAATCTTTGATTACTACAAGACCCATTACAAACCAGAAGCAATGGTCGTATCAGCGGCTGGCAATATCAATCACGATAAGTTCGTTGATTTGGTTAAACAGAATTTAGAACGCGATAACTTCCTTGTTGGTAACGCACCGGCAAAGGTCCGCGATTACAGCGCGTTTACTCCAAAGCCTGCAAAGAGCGTCAATATTCATAATGGCCAATTCGAACAGGCCAATCTATTTCTAGGTCTTGAAGGCGTTGGCCGTAAAGATCCACGTAGCACTGCGCTTAAAGTCTTAACCATTGCTATCGGTAGTGGAATGTCATCTCGTCTATTCCAAGAGATTCGCGAAAAGCGCGGCCTGGTTTATTCAGTTGATGGATTAGTGCGTCGATATGTTGGTAGCGGTTACTTTGCAATTTATGCAGGCTGTGCGCCAGATAAGGTTTCGGAAGTTATCAAGGTTGCTCGCGAAATCCTCAACGATGTTGCAGCTAACGGAATTACCGACGAAGAGTTCAATCGCGGTACCAATGCAGTTCGCGCCGGCATCTTGTTAGCCGGAGAAGATTCTGCGTATCGCATGGACCGTATTGGTAGCTCAGAGATCTGGGATGGCTACGCTCGTAATTCCGATGAGATGATGGCCGACCTAAAGAGCATAACCAAGGAAGGCGTCGAAGAAATTGCCCGCGAATTCTTCACTAGACCGCTTACCCTTGGCCTTGCAGGTCCAGTAAAGAATTTGCCTACCGCAGATGCATTGGAGAAATTAGTTAAATGATCAAAGTTGGCGTACTCGGCGCAAAAGGTCGCATGGGCTCCGAAGTTGTTAAGGCTGTCGAAGCAACTAGCGATATGCAGCTACATGCTGCAATTGATTTAGGCGATGACATCAAAGCATGTATCGGCGCAGATGTTGTAGTTGATTTCACCAATCCTGAAAACGTTATGAAGAACCTAGAGTTCTTAATTACCAATGACATTAATGCAGTTGTCGGAACCACCGGTTTTGATGCTGGTCGTATGGCACAGCTCGAAGGTTGGTTAGCATCGCATCCAGAGGTGGGGCTATTTATTGCGCCTAACTTCGCTATTGGCGCAGTTTTGATGATGGAATTCTCAAAGCAGGCTGCACCATATTTCGAATCTGTTGAAATTATTGAATTGCACCACCCAAATAAGGTTGATGCGCC
>JBFYJK010000080.1:0-2960 GCA_041311445.1 Candidatus Nanopelagicales bacterium | reverse complement strand
TTGGCCCTTGAAGTCCGGAAACTCTCTGCATATTGGAGCGAAGTCTTTGAATGCTCTTGCCATTCTTCTTAAATACATAATCACCGATAAAGAAGAAGAGGCTATAAGCAACCTTCTCTGGCAAGAGTCTTACAACTCTCCAGCCAATTAAATATGCGTAGGCGTTCACGCAGTTGCTCTAGTAGCGCGCCAAACTATTGCAATGCGCTGATAAACAGTTACTGCAGAGAGGATCAAGAGCAACCAAACTCCGGCATCGAGCGCCCAAGTAATACCGGCAATATGTAAGAGCCCAAAGAAGCCGAGCATTACCAAACGCTCGGTTCGCTCCGCGAATCCGCCCTTGCATTCAATATTTAGACTCTCCGCTTTAGCGCGAGCGTATGGAACAATCGCAGAGACTGCAACGGTAATCATCGCAACTACAAAGAGCGAGTCATTCTCAGAATGTAGGTAATAAGCGAGGCCTAGCAATACTGCAGCATCCGAAATGCGATCAAGCGTTGAATCTAGAAAATTTCCCCAGATGCTTGGTCCTCGAGCGGAGATACGAGCCATTGTTCCATCAAGTAAATCTGTTAGTAGCGCTAAACCGATAACAAAGAATGAAGCTAGCAATCTTCCTTGCGCAAGAAGGAACCATGATCCAAGAACCACAATTGAGGTGCCGAAAATTGTCATGAGATCTGGAGTAATGCCTGCTTTAAGGAGCGCACGGCAGAGTGGCGTAATTACCTTTACTACCGAAGGCTTCATGCGCGAACTAATCACAGGTACATCGTAGGCTTTGCCTCGTGGAAAACGGGAATATTTGGCGTCTTTATGGTCACGCCAGCGCAGCAACTAGCGCGCTATCTCAAGCGCTAGACGCTGAGGTCAGCGACCATGTAGAGAGCGAAATTGCGGCTGCGATTTTCGCAATCAATGCCAGTTCTGGTGTGGATCAAAGAACCGTTGAACTTTGGCATGAATTTGATGAACTACTCATGCCCCGAATTTTAGTTATTACTGGTTTCAATGAAGGTCTTCAGGATTTTGACGATGCCGTTGTATTAGCAAAGAGATTGCTGGACGATGTTGCTACGCCGGTACTTGTGTTACACGATGACGATGGTTCACCATGTGCACTCATTGATTTAGAAACAATGAAGATCAATAACTATCGCACCAATCTGATTTCTGATGCAGAACCAGAACATTTGGAATTAGTTTCTGAATTTAGAGATGAATATATGGCGCAATTAGAAGCAGCTGGCGAAGATGGTTTCGCATCGGGAATCTTCTTCCCTGCAATTCCAGTCTTACTTAATGATCCTGAATTTAATTTGGGTGTAGATATTGTTAAGCGATATTTAAATTCTCTACCAAGCTTGAGCTAACGCATCACGCGTATCAGTTAAAAGCTGCGGCAATACCTTTGTTTGTCCGATGATCGGCATGAAGTTTGCATCCCCCGACCAACGCGGTACAACATGTTGGTGAATATGTGCTGCAACGCCAGCGCCGCTAATTGCGCCTTGGTTCATTCCTAAATTAAATCCCGCAGGGTTGGAAACTTTGCGAAGTGTTTTCATCGCATGCGCTGTTAGAGCGCTAATTTCATTTCGCTCTGAATCGGATAGGTCCGTTAAATCAGCAACATGGCGATATGCGCAAATTAGAAGATGGCCAGGGTTGTATGGGTAAAGATTCATAACAACATATGCCTCTGCGCCACGGTAAACAATTAACCCATCAACATCTTCGCGCTTTGGAATTTCGCAGAATGGACATGGCACATCGTTGCTATCTAAAGGACGATTTTCGCCTTTGATGTAACCCAATCGATGTGGCGCCCAAAGTCTTGCCCAACCATCAGGCATGCCTGCGCCACCTTCGATGAACTCCATTTAAACCTGCTTGCGATCCTTGATGGTCTGCATAATTTCAGCGATTGCATCCTTTGCCGGAATGCCATTCTTCTGTGTTCCATCGCGGAAGCGGAATGAAACTGCGCCATTTGCTTGATCTTCTTCGCCGGCAATCAACATAAAAGGAATCTTCTCCATCTGTGCATTACGGACTTTCTTCTGCATGCGATCATCAGATAGATCAATCTCTGCGCGAATACCTTCGGCGCGCATCTGATTAACGATCTCTTGCAGATATGGAGCAAATGCATCCGCGACTGGAATCGCCATAACTTGAACTGGCGCAAGCCATGGCGGGAACGCGCCTGCGTAATGTTCGGTAAGTACGCCAAAGAATCGTTCGATTGAACCAAATAGTGCGCGGTGAATCATCACAGGTGTTTGACGAGATCCATCGCTTGACTGATATTCCATTTCAAATCGCTGCGGTAACTGGAAATCAACCTGAATTGTAGACATCTGCCAGGTACGACCGATCGCATCTTTTGCTTGAACAGAGATCTTTGGTCCGTAGAACGCTGCTCCGCCTGGATCTAGAACAAGTTCAAGATTCTGAGCTTCCGCTGCTTTACGAAGAATCTCAGTTGCGGCATCCCAATCTTCATCAGCGCCAACATACTTCTCAGGATTCTTTGTAGAGAGTTCTAGATAGAAATCTTGTAAACCGTAATCGCGTAACAGATTAAGAACGAAAGTTAGAAGTGAATCTAATTCGTTTGGCATCTGCTCTTTGGTGCAGAAGATATGTGCATCATCTTGTGTAAATCCACGCGCACGAGTTAAACCATGAACTACGCCAGATTTTTCATAACGATAAACAGTTCCGAATTCGAAAGCACGAAGAGGAAGTTCTCGATATGAACGGCCACGTGATTTGTAAATAAGAATGTGCATCGGGCAGTTCATTGGCTTCATGTAGTACTTCTGCCCTGGCTTCTTGATTGTGCCATCCGCATGAAGTTCTTCATCCATAACCATCGGTGGGTACATGCCCTCTGAATACCAATCAAGGTGTCCAGATACTTCAAAAAGTGTTGATTTAGTTAGGTG
>JBFYJK010000078.1:0-7977 GCA_041311445.1 Candidatus Nanopelagicales bacterium | reverse complement strand
CGCGGCGGATAAAGCCTGCTTCCTCGAGCGCCTTTAGCTGGTACTGAACTGAGGCCGAGCTTGAGAGCCCCGCTGCCTCACCGATCTCGCGGATTGATGGCGGATAGCCGTTGTTCTGGATTCCCTCCTGGATAGCGGAGAGGATCTTTACCTGGCGGGCAGATAGGCCTGAAGGGTCTTTGCTCATGGCTTAAGGGTGGCACAGGCTGGGAAAAAAATCAAACATTTGTTCGAAAATTTCTTGACCTTTGTCGTAGGGGTCGTTTATTGTTCTCTTATTCGAACAGGTGTTCGAAAAGCAGTAAAGAGATCTAGAAGCCTTCCCCAAGGCTCCTAAATAGGAGTTAAGACCATGAGCAATATCCGTCGAAATACCCGTAGCCGTCGAGCAAATATCCGTCTTGCCCGAACCCTCGTGGTCCTCTCTCTTACTACTGTCTTCGGTGCAGGTTTTGCAATGCAGGCCGGTGCAGGATCAAAGGTGGTTCCTGCAAAACCAAATTCATTTGTGGTCGTAACAGTGGCACCGGGCGAAACCGTTTGGTCTGTTGCGAAGGCGCTAAACGATGGCGGCGATGTACGTCAATTAGTTGATGAGATCATAAAAGTAAATAGCTTGCAATCAAGCGATCTAGCTGCAGGCAGCAAGATCCGCGTTCCGCTTAACTAATAATTTAATTAATTACGCAATAATCTGAAAACTATTTGTCATCACTCTTGATGGCTGCCAAATATTATTTCCAGGAGCGCTTGCAGAGATTGTGCAAGTTCCAACTTTCAACATATTAACAACCATGCCAGTTACGGTGCAGACCGCCGGGGTATTTGAAGTAATTACCGGTTGAATTAAGAATCCGCGCATCACTGATTTAGATGAGAGCGATAGGTATGGAGTCAGAGTTAAACCAAGCTTCTGCCAAGTTGCCAGTGAATACTTATCCTGCCAACCTCCCAAGAAGATTGCTTGGGTAAATTTATTTACGATATTAGGAATCTGTTCAACGGTCGCAGTTGGATCAATCTTTGGATAGGCAGCAGGATCGATAACCACGGTGCCGCATTTTGCGCTCTTAATTAGAGTGCCCTTTGCCGCTGCCGTTCCGCCATCTAATACTGCGTTCCAACAAGTAGTTGTGGCTGAACCGCCGTTGATAGTTAGCGGTGGTCGCCAAGTTAGCGCTGCCCCAACCTTTGGAGTTGTTGCCACATAAGACCAATCCGATGTGGTGCAGCCAAGTGCGTTGCACTGCTGAACTGCAAATACATACCAAGTACTTGGCTTCAAGCCGGTTGCTGAAAGGTAGGTTCCGGAAACTAAATTATCTACACGGGTATCACCCTTTGGATCGCCATAAGCATTTAAAGTCGCTTCCCAGCGGATAACTTTGTAGCCGTAATTAGCGATACCGCCGGTTGAAGTGCTTGGAACCCATTCAACATCGATTTGAGTATCTGAGATTGCTTTTGTTAATACTGGGGCTGGATAGCCAGGTGCGCTGGTCCAAGTTGCGGCATTAGATGGCGCAGATGCAGCGCTATCGCCACTCTTTGAATTGGCGACCACGGTGAATGTGTATGGCTGAAATGGCTTGAAGCCCGTTGTCGCGAATGTGCATTGATTGTCGCTAGCAGAACTGCTCTTGCAGCTCTGTCCGTTAGACGCAGTCACGGTATAGCCGGTGATGCCGGTAGTAACTGATGGGATCGACCAGCTGGTCATATAACCCTGCTCCACTTTGAAGTAAGCGCTCACATTTGAAGGAGCAGCTGGAGCAGCATGCGCTGGGCTGATTGAAGTTACTTGGGCAAGAGCAAAAATTAACGCGACAACTTTTCTCATAGATAAATTTTAAATGGAGGGCTAAAGAAAAGCCTTTATTTAAAAAGCATTATGAAGAGAATTAAATGGTCAGCTATTTTCGAGTTTATAGATTCGTAAATGGTAAAGCGCGACGGCGCCAGTGCTAATCAAGATTCCAAGCGGAGTGCTTAATTGAATGGTGTCGAGTCCACCAATTAATAACGCCTTGAAGAAGGTGAAGAGTACGAATACAGATGCACCCAGAGCGATAATTGTTGGAACGCCGATGAGAGCGTATAGATAGAAGCGTCGAATTGGAGAGGTGTGCTCCGCTTCGAATTCCATAGCTACCGCAATCTGGCACTTGCGCCAATTGATAATCCAAGTTGGCAAAGAGGTGGCTAGAAGACTAATTCCAAAGATGGTTGCATCTTGATGATCGGTGGTATCAAGCACGCCAGCAATTAGGGCGCCTACCGAGATCGCTACCCCAACCATCGCCATCGCGCTTAATAAATGGTGCTGGGCGCGTGAAATATCGTCCCATTCGAAGTGCTTAATTAAGTTGCGGAAATAAATCATTACCAACGCCAATACAAAGGCAGTTGCCAAAGTACTTGGCACATCATTGAGGACGATTTTCACATCATCTAAGTGGTCGCCGAAGAACCAAGTAATTAATTGATTGATTGTGAATGTCGCCGCAATGGTGGCAAAGAGAGCAGGAATTACTAAGCCGCCCAATATGCGGAAAACGCGCTGTTCGATTGCAGTTACATTTAAGTTGAAATCGTCCCAGTAATGAAGCGCGGTTGGTACGGCAATTGCTAGAAGAATAACTGCTTCCTGAATTTGAAAGCGGCTCATGGTAAAACCTGAGCTCTTTGAGATTGCGTAATCAAGTAGAGAAATAGTTGCGACAACCGAGCCGGTGATGCCAGTAAACCAACCAACAAAGCGGTGGAGATTTACGGTTAACGAACGATGATGTGCGATCAATCTGATGTGAATTAGCCAGATTACGAAAGAGATAATTCCTTGAGCCAAGCCCTTTGGGTTGTACTGCTCCCCTGCCAGCCATGTTAATGAACCACTTAGGAAAAGGAACCAGATCAGAAATGTGAATGTTGTAGAGGCGAAGAGATAGATCTGCCAAGCTGGCGCAAAGCTATTCTCAAGATTCTTAGTGAAATCACGTTTAATCCATCGAGAGATAACCGCAACTACTGGAATTCCCACAATTACAAATGAGAGTGCGCGGGCAGTATCTTCATCGGTAAGCCCTGCAACGTTATTTGGATCAATCAGCTGAACTAGAAGTCCTGCCAAGCCGAAACTTAAGAAGAATACCGAAAGAAATAGCGCGGCAAATTTAAGAATATCTCGCACGAAATCCATACTCTGATCGTCATGGTGCTTCTCAACTGTGACTTTAACGCCGATAAATGCAAAGTAAATTGTGGCTAGAAATAGCCCCATCATTGGAAATGCAAAGATCATGGCTTAATTCTTAACGAATAGCGTTAGGAATTCATCGGCAGGCATTGCCAAGAGTTGGTCATAGTTAAGTGTCGCTGCTTCAATCTTAGAGACTTGAGCTTCATCAAATACGCGACGCAAATTGGTCTTGTACTTATCGACTAATAGTGGCAGACCCTCTTCGCGACGGCGCTTATGGCCTACTGGATATTCGACAACAATTTCATCGGTCTTGGTGCCATCATTGAATTCGATAGTCATTGCATTTGCGATGCTGCGCTTCTCTGGATCGTGATAGTCAGCAGTGAAGTTAGTATCTTCAACGCAAGTAATCTTTTCGCGTAGCGCATCAATTCGTGGATCAGCTGCAATCTCATCTTCGTAATCTTTAGCAGTTAATCGACCGAAGATAAGTGGAACTGCAACCATGTATTGAATGCAGTGATCACGATCAGCTGGGTTATTTAGCGGACCCTTCTTGTCGATAATGCGAACACATGCTTCATGGGTGCGAATAGTTACGCTCTTGATGTCATCGCTGCTCTTGCCATTTGCTTTCATCCAACCGTGCAGAGTGAATGCAGCTTCACAAGCAGTCTGCGAATGGAATTCAGCAGGGAAAGAGATCTTCCAGAGCACGTTCTCCATTACATATGAACCGTATGGACGTTGGAACTTAAATGAGTTGCCTTTGAAGGAGACGTCATAGAAGCCCCAAGTCTTTGCGGTAAGTACCGAAGGAACTCCCATTTCGCCAACCTTTGCCATAAGCGCAAGACGCACGGCGCGAGATGTGGCATCTCCTGCTGCCCAAGATTTACGTGAGCCAGCATTTGGATAGTGGCGATAGGTGCGTAGCGATTGGCCATCAACCCATGCCAATGAGACAGCTGCCAAAGTCTGCTCGCGATCAAGGCCCATCATCTGGCAGACGACAGCAGTTGATGCGACTTTAACAAGAATTACGTGGTCCAAACCGACCTTATTAAATGAGTTTTCTAGCGCAATACAACCCTGGATTTCATGGGCTTTAATCATTGCTGTTAGTACATCTTTGACGGTCAACTTCTTTGCGCCAGAGCGATTTAGCCAATCAGCAACGGCAAGAATTGCACCTAGATTATCGCTTGGATGTCCCCATTCGGCAGCAAGCCAAGTGTCATTGAAATCTAACCAACGAATTGCAACACCAATGTTGAATGCACCTTGCACAACATCTAATTCGTAATTTGTGCCAGGGACGCGTACGCCCTTCTCTACCTTGGTGCCCGGAATAAGTGGGCCAAGTAGTTTTGTGCATGCTGCATATTCAAGAGATTCAAGCCCGCAACCAATGGTGTCTAACATTCCTGACCATGCAGTCTTATATGCAAGCTCTGACTTCACTTCATAGTTAAGTGCATAATCAACAATGTCTTGGATTTCTTGATCGTAAGGTTGATTGGACTTAGTGATGTGAGATGACAATTAACGCTCCTCTATAGATATGAACTTTAAATCTTCTGGTCCGGTGTAATTTGCTGATGGGCGAATAATCTTTCCGTCAGCGCGCTGTTCAATAACATGTGCAGACCATCCGGTGATGCGAGACATCACGAATATTGGCGTGAAGAATGCGGTTGGAATTTTCATCGCGTTGTATGCCACAGCGCTAAACCAATCGAGATTTGGGAACATCTTCTTTAGATCCCACATCACGGCCTCTAAACGATCTGCAATATCAAAGAGGGTGCGATTGTCGCTAGACAGATTGCGTGCTATCTCCTTGATAATCGGATTACGTGGATCACCGATTGTGTAAACCGGGTGGCCAAAACCAATAACCACTTCTTTAGCTTCTACGCGTTTACGAATATCAGCTTCGGCTTCATCTGGATTTGCGTAACGCTCTTGAATTTCAAGCGCTACTTCATTAGCTCCGCCATGCTTTGGGCCGCGAAGTGCGCCAATTCCGCCAGTAATTGATGAATAAATATCGCTGCCGGTGCCTGCAATTACGCGTGAAGTAAAGGTGGATGCATTGAATTCGTGCTCGGCATAAAGGATGAGCGACGCGTGCATGGCGCTCTCCCACTCTGCACTTGGCATCTCTCCATGAAGCATCTCTAGGAAATGGCCACCGATTGAATCTGATTCGGTTGAACATTCGATGCGTTTGCCGCTATTAGCGAAGTGATACCAGTAGCAGAGCATCGAAGGAGTGCAAGCAATTAAACGATCTGCAATCTCTTTTGCACCATTCGCCAAATGGCCATCATGTTCTGGCTCAATTGTGCCGAGTGCAGAAATTCCGGTGCGCAATACATCCATTGGGTGAGTGCTCATAGGAAGTTGCTCCAGAATTGTTCTTACTTGAGGTGGAAGATCGCGTAGATTCTTTAGCTTCTTCTTGTACGCATCCAATTCACTTTTGTTTGGCAATTTCTCATGAATTAGAAGATATGCAACTTCTTCGAATTGGCAATTAGCTGCTAAATCAGCGATGTCGTATCCGCGGTAGTGCAGATCATTGCCATTTCTGCCAACAGTGCAGATTGCAGTATTGCCTGCCTCAACGCCTGAAAGAGCGACAGATTTCTTAGCCATTTTTCTCACTCTGGAATTTATCTAAAGCTTCTTCATACTTGTAATAATCAATTGCCTGATAGAGCTCTTCGCGTGTCTGCATATGTTCAAGTGCGTTCTTCTGAGTTCCTTCTGAGCGAATTGTTTTGTAAACCAATTCCGCAGCTTTGTTCATGGCACGGAATGCAGAGAGTGGATATAGGACGATATCTACATTTGCGCCACGTAGTTCTGCAACTGTAAATAACGGAGTTTTTCCGAATTCAGTAATGTTCGCCAAAATTGGAACACCTGCAGCTTCGCGGAACTTTTTGTAAGTTTCCAAATCACCAACTGCTTCAGGGAAGATCATGTCAGCGCCGGCAGCAACATAAGCGCGCACACGATCTAGCGCTGCATCTAAACCTTCATTTGCTAAAGCATCGGTACGAGCCATAATGGTGAAATCAGCTGATTTACGGCCATCTACAGCGGCTTTGATGCGATCGACCATCTCATTAACGCTAACGATTTCCTTATTTGGACGATGACCACAGCGCTTTGCTGCAACCTGATCTTCCATGTGGACCGCAGATGCGCCAGCCTTTTCAATCTCTTTGACGGTACGTGAAATATTAAAAGCAGAGGTACCAAAACCTGTATCGATATCCACCAATAAGGGAAGATCGCATACATTTGTAATGCGACGGACGTCGGTCATTACATCATCAAGTGTTGAGATTCCAAGGTCAGGTAGTCCGAGCGAACCAGCTGCTACTCCACCACCACTTAGATAAATTGCTTTGTATCCCGCGCGCTTTGCAAGAAGTGCGTGGTTAGCATTAATTGCACCAACGACTTGCAGCGGATGTTCGTCTTTAACTGCCTGTTTGAAAGTTGTCATTGAGATGTCCACCCTCCATCAACTGGAATTGCAGCACCGGTGATGTTATGCGCTGCTTTAGAGCATAGGAAAACTGCAAGTGCACCGATATCTTCCGCGGTTGCTAGTCGCTTTGAAGGTTGCTTCTCGGAAAGTAGATCTGCAATTCCCTTTACGCGATCTCCACCAAATTTATCTGCACGTGCCTGAATCTGTGGTTCGATCAAAGCGGTCTCAACCCAACCAGGGCAGATTGCATTAACAGTTACGCCACCTGTATCGCGAGAACCTGCATCCGCATATTCCAGAGCCGTAACACGAGTTAAACCAATTACGCCATGTTTTGCTGAAACGTAAGGTGCCTTTGCGACTGATGCCACTAATCCGTGCACGGATGCGGTGTTGATGACGCGACCATAACCGCGTTCTTTCATCTGTGGTAGAAGTAAACGCATGGTGTCGAAGAAAGATTCAAGATTAATCGCAATGATGTCGTTCCACTTTTCACGTGGCATCTCTGCAGTGGGTGCAGTGTGCTGAATGCCTGCGTTATTGCAGAGAATATCCACTGGGTCGCTGGCAAGGATCTTGGAAATTAGCGCTTCTGTCGCGGCAGAATCGCGTAAATCAGATACAAAAGATTCAACTTTGCCTGCGCCAGCTGCCTTAACTTGAGCCTCTGCCGCAGCGATTACCTCATCTGTAGCTAGTCCATGAAGCACAATATCCGCGCCTTCTTTGGCTAACTCTGTAGCGATACCTAAACCGATACCTTGGAATGAACCGGTAATAAATGCGCGACGACCTTTAAGTGTCATTTCTTATCTCCGTAAATAATCTGCGCGATCTGGCTGCTGCCAAATGGGTGCAGGAACATGTCGTAATGATTCACATCTTCAAGACTTACGATCTTTAACATTGGATATTGAGGAGCTACTAAATCCAAAATAGGCATTGGATATAGCCCTCCCTCTTCATTCTGCAAACCACGAGGTGCGCGGATGAATAAAGTCTCTTCCTTTAAATTCTTTAAACCTTTTTCAACGTAGTCGTTTCCGAATAAGTCTTCAGAATCTTCTGCAACCGCTTGCGAAGATGTTGCTGGTTTGCCGCCACGAAGATCGTAATCAACATATTCATCAAGCTCTTTGGACCATCCGCGCGTAAATGATGGATGTGGCTTCCAGTAATCGCGATAAGCGTCATTAGATTCAAATGTCATTGAGAGACGAGCCAGCGCAGGTCCGAGAACTAGCGGCATGATCTGTTC
>JBFYJK010000077.1:0-10340 GCA_041311445.1 Candidatus Nanopelagicales bacterium | reverse complement strand
ACTCAGTACTTAGAAACCTTCGATGTGGCCTTTGGGGATCGTGTTGAGGCCATCAGTGGGCGAAAGATGCACTTTGCCGGCCAGGTCGCGGTTCCACCATATGCCGCCTGGTGGATTCACGCTTAACTCTCTACCAGTCATTTAGGTTGTTAGCGCTTTGTTAGGTGCTACCACACGCTCATCCTGATTTCTAACGTCATTGAACATATAGGGTTTTCAACATATTCCCCACCCCTCGACCAAAGGAATAAATACCTTTAATGAAAAAGAAAATCTCATTAGTCGGTGCTTTAGCTCTTGTTGCAAGCGCGCTTGCATTCGCACCAGCAGCATCATCTGCAGAGCAATACGCAATTCCAGCTGCTCCAACTAACGTAACTGCATCTGTATCAGGTGCAGGCGTGATGATTAAGTGGACAGCTCCAACAAATGTTCAGCCAGAGATCACAACTTATGTTGTTTCAGGCGGACAAGGTTCATGCCCTATTTATGTTTCACCAAATAAGGGACATATGCAGGCAATTCTTCCAATCGTTGCTGGCCAGACATCGGTTACACCAACTGTTGTTGCAGTTAACGCATACGGAGTTGGCGCTGCAGGAACAGCAAAGAAGATCTCAGCTTCCGCATTAGAGAAGGTTAATAAGCGCAGCGATCTACGCGTTGTTCAAATTGATCAGCTAAGTGACTTCCACGGTGCTATCGAAGGAACATCGACAAACGCAGGTGCTGCAATTCTTACCTCTGCATTCGCAAACGATCGCAAGGCTGTAGCAGCAACATTTACCGCTTCATCAGGCGATAACTTCGGTGCTTCTCCTGCAATCTCTTCAGAGTTCGAAGAAATTCCAACTGTTGAAGCGATGAACTTGATGAAGTTCGATGTTTCAACATTCGGTAACCACGAACACGATCGCGAAATGGCCCACATCGTAAAGATGATGAACCTTTCAACCAACAAGTGGGTTGTTTCAAACTACTCAACGCTGGCTCCAATGAACACCGGTGCAAACAAAGTTACAGATTATGTAATTGTTGAGCGCGGCGGCGTTAAGGTCGGCTTCGTTGGTATGAATACTCCAGAAACAGTAGATACTGTTTATCCAGGAAATCTTTCAGGAATCACAATCTCTCCAGATCCAAAGTATGTAAATGCTGCGATCGCAAAGGCTAAAGATGCTGGCGCAGAAATTGTTGTAGTTCTAAACCACCAGGGTTGGTCAGAGAATAAGGGTGGCGCAGCTACTGGTCCTCTTGTTACAAGCGCAACATCATTCAAGGGTGCCACAGTTGTATTCGGTGGCCACAGCCACTTGCAGTACAACACAATCACAGCAGATAGCCGTTGGCAGAAGGCGCTTACAGTTGCACAGGTTGCAAACTCAGGCGTTGCTTACAACCAGGTTTCTGTTTGCCTAAACCAGAGCAAGGTAATCGGTTCGTATGTAAATGTTGTTACCGCTGCATCGATTGCAAAGGTAACTCCAGACGCAGCAGCTGCAGCGTTAGTTAAGAAGTACAAGGACCAGGTAAGTGCAAAGCTTGATGTGAAGATTGGCCAAGTAACAGGCATCTTCCCTCGCGGCGGTACACCTGCAGTTGAGCGTTCATCTGAAACTGAAATGGGCGATTACATGGCTGACCTAGTTCGCGCAGCGACAAAGACACAGCTAACAATCATCAATGGTGGCGGTATCCGCGATACCTTCCCTGCAAAGACTTATGCACCTGCAGATAAGACTCTGGTTCGTCCAGGTACAGGTGTAACAGGTCCTTACGATGTAACTCTTGGTGATGCGTTAACCGTATTCCCATTCGGTAACTATGTTGCAACAACAAAGATGACAGGTAGCGATATCTGGAAGGCTATCGAAAACGGTGTCTCTCAGTATCCATCTGCAGGTCGCTTCCCGCAGATCTCAGGATTCAAATTCGCATTTGATCCATCAAAGTCTGCGTTTAGCCGTGTAACTTCAATTAAGACAGCAGATGGAAAAGATATTCCAAATGACAACTCAGTTGAATTTACAGTTGCAACAGTTGATTACATGGTTTCAGGTGGCGATGGATATGTAGATGTATTCCACCCACAGTCTGCAAAGATCGGTGGCCTTCTAGTAGATGTACTAGTGGCAGGTCTTAAGGCAGATATGGCAGCTGGCAAGGTAACTCAAATGCCTAAGCTAGATGGCCGTATCTCAAAGCCATAAAAAGTTAAAGTAAAAAGCCCCGAGGATTTATCCTCGGGGCTTTTTACTTTGTACTACTTCTTCTTATTCTCTAGCTCTCCAACAAGTTTAAATTGGCCATCACCAAGTTGTCCTTGCGCTGCGTAAAGTTCAAGCTTTGAGCGAGTGTCAGCGATATCTAAATTACGCATTGTTAGCTGGCCGATTCGATCAACTGGGCCAAAAGCAGCATCTTCGGTGCGCTCCATAGATAACTTCTCTGGGTGGTAGCTAAATGCTGGGCCTTCTGTGTTGATAATTGAGTAATCATCACCGCGACGAAGACGCAAAGTAACTGTGCCGGTAACTGCTGAAGCTACCCAACGAGTTAGTGATTCGCGAAGCATTAATGATTGTGGATCGAACCAACGACCTTCGTAAAGTAGACGACCTAAACGGCGTCCCTCTGCGTGATAGTTAGCGATTGTGTCCTCGTTATGAATCGCAGTAATCAAACGTTCATAAGCGATAAATAGCAGCGCCATACCTGGTGCCTCATAAATACCGCGGCTCTTAGCCTCGATGATGCGGTTTTCGATCAAGTCAGACATGCCAAGACCGTGGCGACCACCGATGTTATTTGCTTCCTGCATTAATTCAACTACATCTTCAAAGCGCTTGCCATTAATTGCAACTGGACGACCTTGTGCATATTCGATGGTTACATCTTCAGAATCAATCTTTACTGAAGAATCCCAGAACTTAACGCCCATGATTGGGTTAACGATTTCAAGGCTTGAATTTAGGAATTCGAGAGATTTAGCTTCATGGGTTGCACCAAGAATATTCGCATCGGTTGAATACGCCTTCTCAACGCTATCGCGATAAGGAAGGTTGTGCTTCACCAAGTACTCAGACATTTCAGTGCGGCCACCAAGTTCTGTAACGAACTGTTGATCTAGCCATGGCTTGTAAATACGAAGCGCTGGGTTTGCAAGTAGACCGTAACGATAGAAACGTTCGATGTCATTACCCTTATAAGTCGAACCATCGCCCCAAATTGAAACGTTATCTTCAAGCATGGCACGAACTAGCAAAGTGCCAGTTACAGCGCGACCAATTGGTGTTGTGTTGAAGTACTGCTTGCCGCCAGCACGGATATGGAAAGCGCCACATGCAATAGCGGCTAAACCTTCTTCGACCATTGCGGTCTTGCAATCAACAAGGCGTGAACCTTCGGCGCCGTATTGCTTCGCGCGACCTGGGACAGATGCGATATCTGGTTCGTCGTACTGGCCAAGATCGGCGGTATAGGTGAAGGGAATTGCGCCGTTATTGCGCATCCATGCAACCGCTACCGAGGTATCAAGACCTCCACTAAAAGCGATTCCGACACGTTCGCCGACTGGAAGTGAGCCAAGTACTTTAGACATGGTGCGCATTCTAATACCCTTTAACCATGCTCACTAAATTTAATCGAAAGCTAGCGGCGATGGTGACCTCTGGCGTTGGCACGATGGCTTGCGCCTATCTTTTCGCGCTTATCGCGTTGATTTCACTACCGAAAGCAATCCAATCTCATGATGTAATCGTGATTGTCTCTTGGGTTGCGCAAACTTTCTTGCAGTTAGTGCTGCTCTCAATAATCATGGTCGGTCAACAAATCTCATCTGAAAAAGTGGATCAGCAAATTTCAGAGACTCATGCCGCTTCCCTAGCTGAATTTGAATTGGCAAAACAAGAAGTTGCGGAACTGAAAAAGATTTCCAATGAAGTACACCAAGTCTTGAAAGACTTAGAGAAACGAATTAATTAGAAGTTAGCTGCGATTTCGCGAAGTTGTTGGGTGTGCCCAACAATGTGGTCATCAGCTTTTTCAAATAACTCACTAAGAGTCACTGGACCTAGCTCTGGATGTTGCGAAACTTGATCCCAATCGGCATCAGATGCATTTGTAAGAACTTCAAGCACTAGCGCTCTAATTCCCACAATCGCTGCTAAAGAAGTCTTGACTTTGCGCTTTGCGTAATTAACGCGCTCTGGATAACTCTCTTCATCAAATGGCTGAATATTTGGAGATTCATCGCCAATCGCATGCAGATAACGAGATGCAAAGTGCAATTCACCATCCGCCATGTGGTGCACTACGTAGGCAGCTGACCAGCCACCATCAACCATAGTATTTCGGTGAGCTTCTGGGATTGTTGAAAGTACATCTTGGAAATCTTTACCGTGTGCTACGAAGCGTTCTAATCTGTCCATGAAGTAAAGTTTAGCGGTGAGCAATACAGAACCCAATACAGATCACAAGTGGTGGAACGAAGCCGTTATTTATCAAATCTATCCTCGTTCATTTCAGGATAGCAACGGCGATGGCGAAGGTGACCTAAAGGGTATTACTTCACGCCTTGAATACGTTCGCGATCTAGGCGTCGATGCCATTTGGCTAAGCCCGTTCTATACCTCTCCTAATAAAGACGGTGGGTACGATATTGCTGATCCTCGAAATGTTGATCCACGTTTTGGCACGATTGCTGATGCTAAAGAGCTATTTGAAAAGGCGCATGCTCTAGGGCTGCGCGTATTAGTTGATATTGTTCCGAACCACTTCTCTACCGAGCATGTATGGTTTAAAGAAGCGATTAACTCTCCAGCAGGATCTGCCGCTCGAAACCGTTTCCATTTTTATGATGGCAAAGACGCAAATACTCCGCCAAATAACTGGATCTCACTTTTCGGTGGTCCTTCTTGGACACAAGTCTCAGACGGTCAGTGGTACTTACATTTATTTGATTCATCGCAGCCGGATCTAAATTGGGATAACCCTGAAGTTATGGCGGACTTTGAAAAGACAATTAGATTCTGGGTTGATCTTGGCGCAGATGGATTCCGCATCGATGTGGCGCATGGCCTTGCGAAAGAGGACATTCATAAAGACCACTACGACCCACAAGGTCTAAGTGATGCGCTCCGCGTAGATGTACCTATGGAAGCCGAGAAGCGCAATACCTACTTAGCGAACGTTCCGTTCTTTGATCGCGATGGCGTTCATGAGATTTTCAAAGAGTGGCGCAAGATATTTGATTCATATGGCGACCGCGACATTATGGCGGTTGCAGAAATTTGGGTACACCCTCCAAAGCGCGCAACTTTGTATGTGCGACCTGATGAACTTCAGCAATTCTTTAATTTCGATGTCATGAATGCACCGTTTGATTCCAAATTCTTATATACCTCGATCTCAGACATGTTAGGACTAGTTAAAGAACAGAGCGCTTGGCCAACTTGGTGTTTATCAAACCACGACAGCGAACGCGTTGCTTCAAGGATTGGCGCAGATGCAGCTCGTGCAATGGCGCTATTTATCTTTGGTCTACCTGGTTCGGCATATGTATTTAACGGCCAAGAACTTGGTCTGCCTTCAGGCGAGATGGCTGATAGCGATCGCCAAGATCCGATCTATTTCCGCACTAACGGAACCCAAAAAGGTCGCGATGGCGCACGCGTGCCACTTCCTTGGAGCGGCGATAAAGCACCATTTGGTTTCACCACCGGAAAACCATGGTTGCCATTACAAGATTCGTGGAAAGAGTTCACAGTTGAATCTGAACTAAGTGACCCTGAATCTTCTTTAAATCTCTATCGCCAAGCAATAAAAATTCGTAAAGAGATGATTGTCGGTAGCGGTGAAATCACATGGACCAATACCGATGGGTTGCTCTCTTATAAGCGCGGAAATATTGAAGTAATAGTAAATATCTCCGATAGCGCTAAACCAATTTCTGGAAAAGTGCTGATCTCTAGCAAGCCGATAACAGATTCATTGCCTCCGGCAACTGCAGTTTGGTTATTAGTTTAAGTTCTTAATTGAATCGCGAGAGTGTTCTTTACTCTTCTCGTGAATCTTGCGAAGTTGCTGTTCAAAGCTATTAACGGCGGCATCAAAAGCTGCAACATCATTAAATTCTGAAGCTTCTGAGCGAACTAAAGGTCCTGCACCTTTGGCGGTCAGAATAACTTTATGCGAATGTTTTCCCTGCTTTGGATTCTGCTCGTGAATTATTTCTACTTCAACTCGATCGAGAGCTACATTGAAACGGCCAAGTGCTTCTAATTTTTCAGTAGCAATACCTTTGAAATCTTCAGCTAAATTTGCTTGACGGGTATGGAAAACAATTTGCATTTTAAAAACCCTTCTACTTTTGTTGAGGGTGAGCTTCTTGGTTAAAGTCTAGACTTAAGCGTCTTCAAATTCATCATCATCTGCCCAAACAGATGCTGGAGAATCTTCTTGCTTTTCAACCCAAGAGAGGAATGAACCGACAGCCTTAAATGCCAACACTGCAAAGGTTGCAAGCGCGGTGATACGTCGGAAGAATTTCATAGCGAAATTATATAACTTCCAAGGCTTGCTTAATATCTTCCCAGAGATCTTCGACGTTCTCTAGGCCAACGCTTAAGCGAATTAAGTTCTCGGGAACTTCGTGGCTCTCAGATGCCCAGCGGCGACGGCGCTCCCAAAGGCTCTCTACCCCACCCAAACTGGTTGCATGCGTGATTAGTTTTGCGGCTTCGCAAACTTTCTCTGCGGTAGCTGCATCCCCATTGATTTCAAATGAGAGCACTGCGCCAAAACCCTTCATGAACGATTTTGCGCGAGCATGCTGAGAATCAGTTGGTAGACCTGGATAGCGCACGGTCGCGACTTTTGGATGCTCGCTCAAACGCTTTGCAAGTTCTAGCGCGCTCTCAGAGCTCGCCTTAACTCGAATAGGAAATGTTCTAATACCGCGAAGTGCCAGCCAAGTTTCCATAGGTCCGGCAATTGCGCCGCCGATTTGTCGTTGCACTGAAAGGCGAGCAAAAAGCGCTTCATCATTGGTCGAAAGCGAGCCCATCAAGACATCGCTATGTCCTGCTAGGAATTTTGTAACAGAGTGCATCACGATATCTGCACCCATATCTAGAGGGTTTTGATTTAGAGATGTTGCAAAGGTGTTATCAACTGCAACACCAATACCCGCCGATTTTGCAGCTTTGATTACTACAGGTAGATCTACGACATCCAGGCGTGGATTGGTTGGAGATTCCAACCAGAGCAATTGAGTGCCAGGGATCGCTGCCAGAACTTCATCGGTATTGCAAAGATCAATAAATCGTACTTCAAGACGACCGCTTTCGTGCGCTTGGCGCAGAACCGACATTGAACCGTTGTATCCCTGGTTTGAAGCTGTCACCACGGCACCAACTGGCAACATGTTAAATACTGCGCTAATTGCCGCCATACCTGAGGAGAAAATCAAAGTATGGTTTGCATTCTCTAACTTGCTGATTGCTTCTTCGGTTGCAGACCAGGTTTCATTTCCAAAGCGGCCGTAACCCACTTCGGTTCCAGCGAGAAATGTAGCCGTAAGTTGAATTGGTGGATTTAAAGAAGCGCCCGATTGATGAGCGGGACGGCCAGCTGAAATAGCAATAGTCTCTTTTCTCATGAAGAAAAGAGTAACTTAACTTTGCAACACCGCCATTGCGGCATTGTGCCCTGGAATACCGCTTACGCCGCCGCCACGCTTAGCGCTAGAGCCGCAGATGTAAACGTTAGGCAAATTCGTCTCAACGCCCCACTTGCCCACCTCTTCATCGCTCTCAGCGAAAGGCAAGGTGAGATCCTTATGGAAGATATTTCCACGAGGCAGGAATAGGTCTGCTTCTAAATCAAGTGGAGACTTTGCTTCGATGCAATATTTTCCATCTTTCGAAGTTGCCAGCACATCTTCTAGAGGTTCAGCCAAATATTGATTGAGGCCAGCAATTGCCTTTTCGAGAACCAACTTTGTGGTCGCTTTATTTGATTCCTCAAAAGCTGTAGCTGGGGTGTGCAAACCAAATAACGTAAGAGTCTGGAAGCCCTCAGCTTGTAACTCTGGGCTCAAAATCGTTGGATCGGTAAGGGTATGGCAGTACATCTCTGCAGGAATTACATCTGGAATATTGCCGATTGCCGCTTGATCGTATGCTCGCTCTAGCTCTTTGAAACTCTCATTTAAGTGCAACGTTCCAGCGAAAGCTAACTTTGGGTCGATGCCAGACTTTAGCTGCGGCAAACGCTTCAGCAACATATTAATTTTTATCTGAGAGCCTTCAAGGCTATTTCTTGAATCAATTTTATTTGAAACAAACTCCGGTGCAGCATTGCTTAGGAAATGCCTTGCCTGGAACTTACGATTATTGATATCAGTAATCTGTACTCCAGACGCATCTGCATCAATATCAATTACTTTCGCAGAACATTCAATCTCTACACCATTTGAAATTGCGACGCGATGAAGTTCAGCAACAAAAGCTCCCATTCCGCCCTGCGGCACTTTCCATTCACCTGAACCATTGCCAATTAAGTGATACAAGAAGCAGTTATTAGCTTGCATTCCGTATGCAGAAGAAAGGGTGCCGATGAGGGCATCCGTCAGTACTACGCCGCGGACTAAATCGTTCTTGAATTTCTCAGTGATCACATGACCAATTGGGTTTTCGATCAACTGGTCCCAAACTTGTGGCATTGCAATTTGGGTATTTAACTCTGCGCTTGATTTAAGTGGTTCAAGCATTGATGGTGCGATACGATTGGCAAACTTCTCAATTTCGCCATAAAACTCTTGCCATGCAGCCGCTTCTTTATCGTCACCAGTTAGCGCGCGAAATGATTCTGCGGTGCGCTGATCCCACTGACGAGAAACCAATAGCCCACCACCTTCATATGGTGAATAGGATGAGATATTTCGAGATAAATTAGTGAAGCTCAAGCCAAGATCTCTTACGATTTTATCTGGAAGCAGAGCAATCAAATATGAGTAACGTGAAAGTCGTGCATCGTAGTCATCGAAAGCTTTAACGCTTTGAGTAGCACCGCCCACCTGTTCCTGCGCTTCAAGGATCAGGACTTTTTTGCCGGCTCTCGCCAAGTAATTCGCCGCGACTAAACCATTGTGGCCTGCGCCAGCAATGATTACGTCGTACTTTTTCATAGCGATTTAACCATCCTATTTACCGCTTCAGCCAACACAGATTCGCTGGTAGCTAAGTTGATTCGAATAAATTGAGTTGCGGTCGGGCCGTAAATCTTGCCTGCGTTAAATGCCACTCTTCCCTTATCTAGGAATACCTGGCATGGATCTTCGCCAAGTCCGAGCGCACTTACATCTACCCAAGCTAAGTATGAGCAATTTGGAATTTCATACTTTGCTGCAGGAATATGTGTGTCGAGCAGCGTCTTCAAATAATGAGCATTTGATTCAATGGTTGAAAGTGCAGCGTCTAGCCACTCTTCGCCTTTGTTAAATGCTTCAACAGCTGCAAATGCACCCAAAATAGATGAACGGTAGTGAACTGACATCGGCATCTTTGCAAGCAGTTCATGTTTAGCTGCGCTCTGCGAAACAATTAAAGCTGACTTAAGACCAGCAATATTAAATGCCTTGCTTGCGCTAGTTACACAGATTCCAACTTCGGCTGCAGTTTCGTTTAGCGATAAGAATGGGATGAACTCTTTGCCAGAAAAAGTTAGCGGTGCGTGTATCTCATCGCTAATCACCGTAACTCCGTACTTCTTTGCTAGATCAGCAATCTTGGTCAACTCTTCACGAGAGAAGATTCGACCAAGCGGATTATGTGGATGACAGAGCGCATGAACTCTTAAGCCGCTTGCATAAACTTTTTCGATTGCTTCGAAATCTAAAGACCAATTGAGACCCTCTTGGATAAATGGCACATCAATTAATTCAACCTTGGTCTCTTTGATCCAGTTATAGAAATTTTGATAGATAGGTGAATTAACTAGAACTTTATCGCCAGGCACTGTGGTGACTCGTAGAACTTCAACCATGCCTACACCGACATCGGTGCAGAGGCGTACGTACTCTGGATTAACTTTCCAATTCCAGCGTCGATTAGCAAAGTTAGCGAACGCATCGCCCAACTCTGGGATCGAACTTAGGTATCCCAAATCTGAGTGCGAAACCATCTCAAGCAAGATATCTTGAATTGGCTTTGCGATTGGAAAATCCATCTCAGCTACGAATAACGGCAGAACATCCGCTGGGAAACCGCGCCATTTCTCACTTCGGTGAGTGCGCATTTCAGAAAGCGACAGTGCTTCAAGTTTCATGCAGGCAGAGT
>JBFYJK010000041.1:0-25379 GCA_041311445.1 Candidatus Nanopelagicales bacterium | reverse complement strand
CTACGCCAGCCTTCAAATTAGGAGCAAAAAAGAATATTGGGGTATGGGGTAATTGGCAGCCCTGCTGATTCTGGTTCAGTAAGTCTAGGTTCGAGTCCTGGTACCCCAGCGCAGTACAACTTCATATAGTTTTATTTTTTTACCTACTAGGGCCCCGTCGTCTAGCGGCCTAGGACTCTGGCTTCTCAAGCCAGCTACGAGGGTTCGAATCCCTTCGGGGCTACTGTTATCTCATGAATGAAGAGATCAACTCGCGCAACTTAGCGCTTGAGTTAGTTCGCGTAACCGAAACCGCAGCAATCGCAGCTTCACGTTGGGTTGGTCGCGGCGCAAAAGATGATGCCGACCAAGCAGCGGTAGACGCGATGCGTCAAATGATTTCAACTGTCGATATGAATGGCGTTGTTGTTATCGGCGAAGGTGAAAAAGACCAAGCGCCAATGTTGTTTAACGGGGAAGTTGTTGGCAATGGCATCGGCATGAGCTGCGATGTTGCGGTAGATCCAATCGACGGAACTACCTTGACCGCCAAAGGTTTAAATAATGCGATTTCAGTAATTGCACTTGCCGAACGTGGCGCGATGTTTGATGTCAGCGGCGCTTTCTACATGAACAAGATTGCAACCGGACCAGAAGCGGCGGGCGTCATTGATATTACTGCGCCAGTTTCTGTAAATATCGAAAAGGTAGCTAAAGCTAAGAAAGTTCCTGCTTACGACATCACTGTTGTGCTCTTAGATCGCCCACGACATACACAGCTTGCCGAAGAGATTCGAGCTACTGGTGCACGTATCAAATTTATCTCTGACGGAGATGTTGCAGGTGCAGTACTTGCAGCGCGACCAAATACTGGCGCCGATCTACTTATGGGAATTGGTGGAACGCCCGAGGGAGTGATTGCAGCATGTGCGATGCGTTGTTTAGGCGGAGAGATTCAGGGAATGTTTGCACCGCAATCTGACTCTGAACGCGAAATGGCATCTAGCCTTGATTTAAAGCAAGTTTTCACAGCGAAAGATTTAGTTAAAGGCGATGATATTTTCTTTGCAGCCACTGGTATTACAGATGGTGAATTAATGGATGGCGTTAGATTTACAGAGCGTTGTATGACAAGCCAATCATTGGTGATGCGTGCAAAGAGCCATACGATTCGCACGATTTCGAGCGAACACCCGCACCGTTATTAATAGTTATTAATTGCTATTAGTTTGGATTCTTAGCTAAGTATTCAGATAACTTTGCAGCGGTTGCGACAATCGCTGCTGCATGTAAACGACCTGGTTGACGACCAAGACGTTCGATAGGACCTGATATACCAACCGCTGCAATAACTTTATTGTTTGGTCCACGTACCGGCGCAGATACTGATGCCACACCTGCTTCACGTTCGCCAACAGATTGCGCCCAGCCACGACGACGAACCGCTGCAAGGTGCGCCGCGGTAAAACGCGCTTTGCCAAGTGCGCGATGAATCTTTTCGGAATCTTCCCAAGCAAGAAGTACTTGCGCTGCAGAACCCGCCTGCATTGTTAACGCTGCACCAACTGGAACTGAGTCACGTAAACCAGAGAGGCGTTCTGCAACTGCAACACAGACGCGTTGATCTCCTTGGCGCTTATAAAGTTGTGCAGATTCACCGGTTGCATCGCGAAGCGCGGCAAGAGCTGGCGCAGCGGCTGCAAGTAAACGATCTTCGCCGGCGGCTGCAGCTAATTCGCCATTTCGCTTACCCAAAATAAATCGGCCTGTTAGATCGCGAGAGACTAAGCGGTGATGTTCGAGCGCAACCGCTAATCGGTGCGCTGTAGGACGTGCGATACCGGTCACTGCGACTAACTCTGCAAGTGAATGTGGTCCGCTCTCAAGGGCAGCCAAGATGCTTACGGCTTTATCTAATACGCCGACTCCGCTATTCTTGCTGTCCACGGCATGAGATTAGCATCTCAAAATGTGGAAGGCAACCTAGGAGTAAAAAATGGGCAAGACACTTGCAGAGAAAATTTGGAACGATCACATTGTTCGTCAAAAAGAGGGCGAACCGGATCTTCTATTTATCGACCTGCATTTAATTCACGAAGTAACTAGCCCGCAAGCTTTCGATGGTCTACGCCTTTCAAACCGTCCAGTGCATCGCCCAGATTTAACTTTGGCGACTGAAGATCACAATGTGCCAACACTTGATATTGATAAGCCGATCGCAGATCCTGTTTCAAAGCTTCAGGTAGATACTCTTCGTAAGAATTGCCAAGAGTTCGGCGTACGTATTCACTCATTAGGGGATGTCGAACAGGGAATCGTTCACGTTGTAGGACCACAACTTGGTTTAACTCAGCCTGGCATGACAATTGTTTGCGGCGATTCACATACCTCAACACATGGCGCATTCGGCGCACTTGCATTTGGTATCGGTACCTCTGAAGTTGAGCACGTACTTGCAACTCAGACGCTGCCACTTAAGCCATTTAAGACTATGGCAATCAATATTGAAGGTTCGCTAAAAGAGGGCGTAACTGCAAAGGACATCATCCTTGCGGTAATTGCCAAGATCTCTACCGGTGGCGGACAGGGATATGTTTTGGAATATCGTGGCGAAGCGATTCGTAAGCTTTCAATGGAAGCTCGCATGACCATCTGCAACATGTCTATCGAAGCAGGTGCGCGTGCAGGTTTGATTGCACCAGATCAGACGACATTTGATTACATCAAGGGCAAGCCACACGCACCAGAGAATTGGGATGAAGCAGTTGCTTACTGGTCATCTCTATATACAGATTCAGATGCGAAGTTTGACGCTGAAGTAACGTTAAATGCAGATGAACTTTCACCATTCGTTACTTGGGGAACTAACCCAGGACAAGGCGTGCCACTTAATGCAAATGTGCCTGTTCCAGCTGAAATTGCTGATGCCGAAGAGCGCGGCGCTGCAGAGCGCGCAATCGAATACATGGGCTTAACTGCCGGCGCACCAATGAAATCTATTCAGGTAGATACCGTTTTCTTAGGTTCTTGCACCAATGGTCGAATCGAAGATCTACGTGCCGCTGCAGAAATTCTTAAAGGCAAGAAGATTTCAAATACTTTACGTATGTTGGTCGTTCCTGGATCAGCACGTGTTCGTCTTCAGGCGGAAGCAGAGGGCTTAGATAAGGTATTTATTGATGCAGGCGCTGAATGGCGTAGCGCTGGTTGTTCAATGTGCCTTGGAATGAACCCAGATACTTTGAAGCCAGGTGAGCGAAGCGTTTCAACTTCAAACCGTAACTTCGAAGGAAGACAAGGAAAGGGCGGCCGCACGCATCTAGCATCTCCGCTAGTTGCAGCTGCAACCGCCCTTAAGGGAACTCTTAGTTCTCCTGCAGACCTTTAATTTCCACCGAACAAGACGATTAACTTATAAGCAATTGCGGCACATGCTGCAGCTGCTGGAAGAGTTAACACCCAAGCGGTAGCAATATTTCCGACAACGCTCCAACGCACCCATTTACGTCCACGTGTTGCACCTGCACCAAGAATCGATGAAGTGATTGTGTGTGTAGTTGAGATTGGCGCTTTGAAGTGAATCGCCATTACATAAAGAACTGTAGAAGCAACGGTTGTTGAAGCTAAACCTTTTACTTGATCAACTTCAATCATGCGATGGCCAAGTGTCTTCATAATGCGCCAGCCACCTGCATAAGTTCCTAAAGAAATCGCGACAGCAGCTGCAATCTTCACCCAAGCTGGGATGTCATCACCTTGATGAAGACCACCAATTACTAGCGCCAAAGTGATGATACCCATTGTTTTCTGGGCATCTTGAAGTCCATGACCTACTGCCATTGCGCCAGCAGATGCGGTTTGGGCTACCTTGAAAGGCGTAGAAACATGATGTCTTTTCGCGTTCTTAAACGCATATTGGAGAAGTAGCGCAAGTCCAAACGAAGCAGTGATTCCGATAATCGGCGAAATAATCATTGGGATCGCAACTTTTTCGTAAACACCGTGCCACTTAACAGTTTCGCTAGCAATTAACGCAGCGCCAACTAAACCACCAATAAGTGCATGTGATGATGAAGAAGGAAGTCCAAACCACCAAGTAATTAGATTCCAGGCGATGGCGCCAATTAACGCAGCCATAACTACATATAAACCATGCGAATTCTTTTCGACATCAATGATGCCTTTTCCCACAGTCTTTGCAACACCTTCAGAAAGGAATGCACCAACTAGATTTCCGGCCGCGGCAATTGCCAACGCTACGCGAGGAGATACCGCCTTTGTTGCCACAGTTGTGGCAATTGCATTTGCGGCATCGTGGAAACCATTGGTGTAATCAAAGATCAACGCAATTGCGATGATTAAAGAGATGAGTACGTAAGTACTGGTCATCTTAAGATTCCTTCAATGAGATTGTGCGAATTACGCGAGCAACGCGAGCCATCTCATCGAGGGAGTCTTCGAAGAAGTTAATTACACCCTCGATACGAAGCACGCTCATCGCATCAAACTGACCGCTAAACAGCAGCGCAGTGATACGGCGGTGAATACGATCGCCTTCATCTTCAATGCGATCTGCCTCTTCGTAGTAGTGCTCGAGGTCTTTCAAATTCTTTAAACGCGGCATGCTGGTTGCAGTTAGCTCTGCCATGCGACGTACCGCTTCAATTAAATCAACTGTCTGCGCGGGAAATTCCTGCACATTATGTAGAACCGCTAAATCTGTAGCTTCTTCCAAACAATCCATTGCGTCATCCAACGAATTAGCCAAATCTGTTAAATCACCGCGGTCGTACGGGGTAATAAACATTGAATCGATACGGCGAATAATCTGGCCAAGCAGTTCGTCCGCTTCGCTTTCAATCGCGCCAACGCGCATTGCAAAATCACGACGGTTTTCTGGCTGTGCATGTACAAGATCTAGAGCGGTGCGCGCACCTGCTGCAACGCGCTCTGCAAGCGCGGTATATAGATCGAATAGGACAGCATCTTTAGGTGTCAGGCCCATCTTGCTCCTTTAAGAAACTCAGATATTGAGATATTTATAGCTTGGGGAAGCGAGAGAAGCGTAAGCAGGCGGACTCAAATTGCGCTAACCCAGAAGGTTACGAGAGAATGAATTTATGGAGAAATTCATCAAGCACACCGGTATTGCAGTCCCACTACGTCGTTCAAACGTAGATACAGACCAGATCATCCCTGCGGTTTACTTAAAGCGCGTTACACGTTCTGGCTTTGAAGATGGTCTCTTCGCTGCATGGCGCAACGACCCTGACTTCGTGCTTAACAAAGATGAATATAAGAACGGAACCATCTTGGTTGCCGGCGTTGACTTCGGCACTGGCTCGTCTCGTGAGCACGCAGTATGGGCGCTTCAGAATTACGGATTTAAAGTAGTAATCTCTTCACGTTTTGCAGATATCTTCCGTGGCAACAGCGCAAAGGGCGGATTATTAACAGTGATCTTGCCGCAGGCTGAGGTCGAAAAACTATGGGAGACCATCGAAGCAGATGCTGCTACTCAAGTTAGCGTTGATTTAGAGAACCGCACAGTTTCATATGCAGGTCACTCAGTTTCATTTGAAATCGACGATTACACACGTTGGCGTTTGATGGAAGGCCTTGATGACATCGGTTTAACTATGAAGCACGTTGATGAAATCTCTGATTTCGAAGCAAAACGCCCTTCATTTAAGCCTAAAACTCTTCCAGTTAAGTAACTCTCAATATTTAGTTGAGAGTTTTTTCTAGAAATTTACGAATAAAAAGCGAAGTTCTCATTAAAAGCGCAAAAAAATAATTGCGCGACACGCGATAAATAAGCGAAATATAAGTATTTCCTGCGCGTAAGTTTTAACTACTTGATGCGTAGGCATCAAATTTACGCGTAAATTAGGGGAAGTTAATGAATAAAACACAGTTCATTGCGTCGTTGGCTCCTCACTTCAACGGCAGCAAGAAGGAAGCAGCTCACGCTGTAGAGATCATTTTTGATTCAATTACACGCAACATCCAAAAGGGTGAAGATGTAACAATCAATGATTTCGGTAAGTTTAAGAAGGTTGATCGCAAGGCACGTAAGGGCCGTAACCCTTTCACCGGCGAAACAATCCAGATCAAGGCGAGCAAGAAGCCTCGCTTCCTCCCTGCAAAGGGCCTAAAGGAAGTTATCTCAGGCGATCGCAAGCTTGGTCCAGCACCAAAGCCAGCAGCTCCTGTAGTTAAGGCAGCAGCAAAGCCAGCAGCTAAGAAGGCTGCTAAGAAGGTTGCAAAGAAGGCAGCTCCTAAGAAGGCAGCAAAGAAGGCAGCTCCAAAGAAGGCTAAGAAGGTTGCTAAGAAGGGTAAGAAGAAGTAATTCTTCTTTAAATCTTTAGTAAAAAGATTTAGACCGCCGAGATACATATCTTGGCGGTCTTTTTCTTTGCTTTTCTTTAGGCTATGGGCATGAAACCGCCATCGGGTAAACCTCTTGGAGTAAATGGCGGCTATCGATTTGGTGCAAGTATCTTGATGCCAATCCTTAACTTAATTACAAAACGCAATTGGTTAAGCACCGAAAAGATTCCAAAGAGCGGTGCAGCGGTTTTCTACAGCAACCACGTCTCATATATGGATGCGTTAGTCCTTGCGCACTATCTATATAAAAATGGCAGAGCGCCAAGGTTTATTGGCAAAGAGGCGGTTTTCAAACTTCCGGTAATCGGTTGGGTACTTTATAAAGCCGAACAGATTCCAGTTAAGCGTCAGAGCGACAGCGCAGCGGTCGCACTCTCTGAAGCTATTGCAGCTTTAAAGATGGGGCATGCAATCGGAATTTATCCTGAAGGCACCTTAACTCGCGATCCAAATCTCTGGCCGATGACTGGCAAGACCGGTGCAATTCGCTTAGCGCTAGCCGCTGGCGCGCCGCTAATTCCAATTGCCCAGTGGGGCGATCAAGAAATCCTCGCACCTTATTCAAAGTTACTAAAACCATTTCCACGAAAAGTCGTAACGCTTAAATGTGGCCAAGCGATTGATTTAAGTAAGTGGCAAGGCAAAGAAGATGATCCAGCTGCCATGGAAGAGGCAACGCGTTTTGCGATGAAAGAACTAGCCCGCATGGTTGGCGAACTTCGAAACGAAGCGCCACCGGCAGAGCTATTTGATATACGTAAATCAGATTTACCGCGAACTGGTAATTTCAAGAAGAGTAAGAAGTAATGTCAAAAGTTACGGTTATTGGCGCTGGCGCATGGGGTACAACCTTGTCGCAAGTATTAGCTGATGCCGGAAATGAAGTGATGCTCTGGGCCAGAAATAACGATGTCGTAAGCGAAATCAACAGCAAGCACACCAATGAAAAATATTTAAACGGCATCCAACTACCGAAGAGCATTAAGGCAACTTCAGATATCAAGAGCGCCTTCGACTTTTCTGATGTTTACGTATTGGCAATTCCGACTCAACAGTTACGCCTAGCTCTTGAAGAGTGGGCACCGCACATCAATAGAGATGCAATAGTTGTAAGTACCTTAAAAGGTATTGAATTAACTACTGATTTGCGTGTATCTGAAGTGGTTGCGGATGTTTGGGGAGATCTCAAATTCTCATTGATTACGGGACCCAACTTGGCTGACGAACTTTCGCTGCGCCAATTGGCCGGAGCGGTGGTTGCATCAACAGATTTGCAAGTTGCGCAGCGAGTTCAGGTTTTATTTACAACAGATTATTACCGCATCTACACCTCTACGGATGTGATGGGTTGCGAAATAGCTGGAGCGATCAAGAGCGTAATTGCACTCTCAGTAGGCATGGCCATCGGAATGGGTTTCGGAGAAAATACCCAATCAATGTTGATCACTCGCGGGCTACATGAAATCTCAAGAATGTGTGCAGCTCATGGTTCAGATCCGCTGACCGCTGCAAGTCTTGCCGGCATGGGAGATTTAGTTGCAAGTTGTGGTTCGCCCTTATCTCGAAACCGAACCTTTGGTGAAGTGTTGGGGCAGACGCAGAGCATGGAGAGCGCAATTGCACGCGTGGCAAAGACCGTAGAAGGCGTTTCGACATCTAGAGCGGCCTTAGAGTTAGCACATCGTGTTGGAGTAGAAGTTCCGATTATTGAAGCTGTTGCTGATGTAGTTGCTGGAACAATTACACCTCGTGATGCATTTAAGCGGATCATGCAGGTCAGCACTAAAGCGGAGGGTTTCAAGTAATTGATTAACGTTGCCATTATCTGTGGTGGGCGAAGCAGCGAACATGAAATCAGCTGCATCTCTGCAAGTGGAGTGATCACTGCAATTGATCGCAGTAAGTACAACCCATCTTTAATTGGCATCACTAAGAGTGGCAAATGGGTTGCGCTTCCAACTGAAACTAAGTTTGAAATCAATAATGGTCAGCTACCTGAAGTTCCAGAGAGCGCACAAGCAATCTCGCTAGATCAAATCAAAGCAGATGTGGTTTTCCCTATTCTGCATGGACCTTACGGCGAAGACGGAACAATTCAAGGTTTACTCGAAATGTTGGATGTTCCATATGTAGGCAATGGTGTTTTAGCTTCTGCTGTAGCTATGGATAAGCACTTTGCCAAGCAGATTTTCAAAGCACATGGCATCAACGTTGCGCCTGGAGTTGCGCTACGTAAAGGCGATGAGATTAAAGATCATGGTCTGAGCTATCCGCTATTTGTGAAACCAGCTCGCGGTGGTTCTTCAAGAGGAACTCATAAGGTAAAGCGAGCAGATGATTTAATTGCAGCAGTAAATGATGCATTTAATTATGACAACAAAGTCATGCTTGAAGAGGCGATTGTTGGCCGCGAAGTCGAATGTGCAGTCCTTGAAAAAGATGGCAAAGTGCAATGTTCGGTTCCTGGTGAAATTCAGATCGATTCCAAATTCGAGTTCTATGACTTTGAGGCGAAGTATTTAGATGGAGCGACCACTGTAATTGCACCAGCGAAAGTTGATTGCACTTCAGAGTTGCAAGCAGCAGCCGTAGAGGCCTTTATCTCTTTGGGATGCTCTGGGCTTGCACGTGTAGATTTCTTCTACACAAACAATAATGAAATCATTATTAACGAGTTAAATACCATGCCAGGCTTCACGCCAACTTCAGTATTCCCGAAGTTATGGGGCGTAAGTGGTCTTAGTTATACAGAGATTATTAGCGCGCTAATTGAAACTGCGTTGCGTCGTACTAATTCTGCACTTAACTAGGTATTAAGAGTGGAAGTTACCTGTTACCGGACAGGTAAGTGTGCGAGTAATACCTGGCACTGCCTGAACTTTTCCAAGAATAACGCGACCGAAATCTTCCATTGATGGAGCTTCGCAGCGCATGATCACGTCATAAGGACCAGTAACGCCTTCAGCGAGAGTAACTCCTGCGATTCCAGCTACTGCCTGCGCAACAGAAGAAGCCTTACCGACCTCAGTTTGAATCAAGATGTATGCCTGAACTGACATTTCTTACTCCCATCATTTGTGGTGCATCAATACCTTAATTTATCCCATAGGTTTTACCTGTGGCTAGTGATAAATCCGGTTGGAGCGAGCGAGAGTTAATATTTAACATCGCCGAGATATTTGCTGCCACAAATCCAGCGGTTCTGGTTGGAATTGGCGATGACGCCGCCATCTTGGCACGCCCAGAGAACCACATCGTGGTCACAACGGACATGGCTGTCGAAGATGTTCACTTCAAAGTTAATTGGTCCAGCGCCGAAGAGATCGGCAGGAAAGTAGCCGCAGCAAACTTAGCTGACATTTATGCAATGGGCGGCCGACCAAAATACTTAACTGTTGCGATGTCCGCTACCGGTAAAGAAGAGCTTGAGTGGATGTTAGGTATTGCTCGCGGCATCGCGCATGAAGCCAAAATTGTCGGTGCGCAGGTAGTTGGCGGGGATTTAGCAAAAGGCGAGAAGATTGTAATTTCTATTACCGCAATCGGTGAATGCGAGAAAGAGATTTTACGTAGCGGTGCAAAAGTTGGCGATTCGATTTATATAACGACCCTGCCAGGTTGGTCTGCAGCCGGTTTATTGGCGCTGCAGAAAAATATCCGAGGCGGCTCCGTTGATTTCGCAATCTCCGAACATAGGGCACCTTCAGTTGATTATGACAATGCAGAACAGATTGCAGTTGGCGCAAACTCGCTTTGCGACATTAGTGATTCTCTGATGATCCAAGCAGAGCAGATGGCAAGCGCTTCAGGCGTTGAATTTGAAATTGATGGTGAATTAATAAAGGCACATCCAGAATTTGCAGAGCTTTCGCAAGTAGCAGAGCTCTTAAATGTCTCAGTATTTGATTTAATCCTTAGTGGTGGCGAAGACCATGTATTTCTTGCTACTGGCCACGCGCTTAAAGGATTCGAAATTGGGAAAGTACGCGCGGGTAGTGGCATTAGACTTACTCACCTAGCGACACCGCAACCCGGCTGGCAACACTTTTCTTGACAGTCGCAACCAGGAGAGAGGCAGGTTCGATGTCTAATTCCCTATCTGGAAAACTACCTGTGGTTATCCAAGGCGGAATGGGTATCGCTGTCTCAAATTGGGAGCTAGCAAAGACAGTCTCTATGCAGGGACAACTAGGCGTAGTTTCTGGAACTGCAATCGACAACGTTATGGCTCGCCGCTTACAAGATGGCGATAAATCAGGAATTACACGACGTGCGTTAGCTGCATTTCCTAATCAAGAGATTGTTAAGAAGATTCTTGATAAATATTTCATCGAAGGCGGCAAAGCTGCTGACGCTTCTTATGTGATGGTCCCGAAGATTACTTTGGAGCAGAAGCGCGATGCACAAGAGATTTTGATCGTCGCTAACTTCGTAGAAGTTTGGTTGGCAAAAGAAGGCCACGATGGTTTAGTTGGCATTAACTTCTTACACAAGATTCAGATGACTACTGCAGCAAGCGTGCTTGGTGCGATGCTAGCTGGTGTTGATTACATCATCATGGGTGCAGGTATTCCGCGTGAACTTCCGAAGCTAATTCGTAGCATTGCAAAGCTAGAAGTTGGCTCAGTACCAGTTGATGTAATTGGTGGATCCTCGCAAGTAACCACAATCAATCCACTTGATTTCGTTCCTGCAGGCACCGTAATTAAGAAGCCAAAATTCTTGGCGATTATCTCTGTTGATGTACTTGGCGCTTATCTTGCTCGCGACGAAGAGACTCGCCCTGATGGATTTATCATCGAACATAACTCTGCTGGTGGACATAATGCGCCACCTCGCGGCAAGTGGGAGTTCGATGCTGCTGGCGAACCTATATACGGTCCAAAAGATATAGCTGATATTGAAAAGATGAAGAAGTTAGAACTTCCATTCTGGCTAGCCGGAACTTACGGAAGCCCAGAGCGCGTTAAAGATGCGCTTGCGCAAGGTGCAGCTGGCGTTCAAGTTGGAACGCTATTTGCCATTTCAAATCACTCAGGTTTTAGCGATAAGACTCGCAAACAACTTCTAGATAAGTTAAAGAGCGACACATTAGAAATTAAGACAGATGTATTGGCATCACCAACATCTTTCCCAATCAAGATTGCAAAGTTAGAAGGCCACACTTCAACTGCTGAAGGTTATGCTGCGCGTCCAAAGCTCTGCGATCTTGGTTACCTACGCGAACCAGTTATCTCTGAAAGTGGCCGCACTATCTATCGTTGCCCATCAGAGCCTGATGATCAGTTTATTAAAAAGGGTGGAGCGGTAGAAGATATTGATGGTCGTAAGTGTCTTTGCAATGGCTTGATGTCTAACATCGGTCTGCCACAAGTTCGTAAAGATGGTTACGTCGAAGCGCCGATTGTTACTTTGGGTAGCGATATTGATGGCGCAAAGGTTTTATTGAAGAGCCACCCAGATGGATATGGGGCAGATGATGCAGTTAAGTGGCTGCTGAGCCTTATTTAAATTAACCCAATAAAAAAAGCGCCCCATGAGGGCGCTTTTCTCGTATTACTAATAATTACTTGGTACGTGCAGCCTTGCCAGCCTTTAGGCATGAGGTGCAGACGTTCTGACGCATTGAGCGACCGTTTAGGAAAACGCGAACGCGCTGGATGTTTGGATTCCAACGACGACGGGTCTTCACCTGTGAGTGAGAAACGTTGTTTCCAAAGCTAGGGCCTTTGCCGCAGATTTCGCATACAGATGCCACTGCTTACTCCTTCTTTAAATGAGCTTTCGATTTTCAAATTGCTCGATTACAGGGGCTGACTTTACTTGAAAGCCCCTCTAAGCGCGAAATCGGGGAAATCACACTCTGGCGAGGGCCTCCCCTCGCGATATTGAGCCTATTTCGGGGGTAAAAGAGAAGACTTACGCCATAGAAAGACAGGAGAGAAACTATGGATGCATTAGCCCTTGCCCGTTGGCAATTCGCGGCTACAACCGTTTACCACTTCTTATTTGTACCAATCACAATCGGAACCGGCTTCTTAGTCGCGGGACTTCAGACAGCTTGGTATCGAACCGGTAACGAGAAGTACCTAAAGGCGACTAAGTTCTTTGGAAAGTTATTCCTCATCAATTTTGCGATGGGTGTTGTAACTGGAATTGTTCAAGAATTTCAATTCGGTATGAACTGGTCCAATTACTCACGATTCGTCGGAGATATTTTCGGAGCACCACTTGCGATGGAAGGTCTGTTGGCATTCTTCCTTGAATCAACATTCCTTGGAATGTGGATTTTCGGTTGGGATCGTTTGCCGAAGAAATTGCATCTAGCGTCAATCTGGTTAGCTGCAACTGGCACGGTACTTTCCGCTTATTTTATTTTGGCAGCCAATGCATGGATGCAACATCCAGTTGGTTACACCATGAATGCAGAGAAAGGTCGCGCTGAGCTAACAAGCATTATTGAAGTTCTGACACAGAAGACAGCGTTGGCGACTTTCACTCACACAATCACACTCGCTGCATTTACTGCGGGTGCATTTATGGCGGGCGTATCTGGTTGGTTACTTGCAAAGAAGCGCCACGAAGAAGTGCTAAAGCCAACTTTAAAACTTGGTTTAGTTACAGTCTTGGTTAGCTTCTTATTGGTTGGCATTTCCGGCGACTGGTCTGCACGTGTTATGACGGAACAGCAGCCAATGAAGATGGCAGCAGCAGAAGCGCTCTACAACACTGAAAGTGGCGCGCCATTCTCACTTCTCACAATCGGAACTTTGGATGGTTCTAAGTCGATTTTCCAAATTGGTGTCCCCAAGTTCCTATCATTTATGTCAACAGGTGATTTCAACGGAACCGTTGAAGGAATCAATGACCTGCAAGCTAAGTATGAAGAGCAGTATGGCCCAGGCAATTACAAGCCAAATATTCCAATGGCATACTGGGGTTTCCGCTTAATGATCGGCTTCGGCGCAATTGCATTCCTATTTGCGCTTATGACTCTATTTAGATTGCGTAAGGGTTCAGTTCCAACAGGAAAGTGGTTTGTACCAGCCATGGTTTGGATGCCACTCCTTCCACTTCTTGCAAACTCATTTGGTTGGATCTTTACTGAAACCGCTCGCCAACCTTGGACGGTCTTTGGTTTAGCGAAAACCGCTGATGGCGTAAGCCCTCAAGTTGGCGCAGGCGCACTTTGGATTACATTGATTGGTTACGTTGCGCTTTATGGAGTGCTCGCAGCTATCGAAGTAAAACTAATGCTTCGTGCAATCAAACTTGGTCCAGATGACCAGATTCATTACAACGAACCTACCGAAATTGGCGGTTCTTCAGATAAGCCACTGGCGATGAGTTACTAAGGGGAGGCGCAGAGAAAATGACATTACAAACAGTATGGTTCCTGCTAATCGCAGTTCTTTGGATTGGTTACTTCATCCTCGAAGGTTTTGACTTCGGAGTTGGAATGTTGCTTAAACAAGTCTCTTCGAACGAAGCAGACCGCAGAGCGGTTCTTACCACACTCGGTCCATTGTGGGATGGAAACGAAGTTTGGTTATTGGTTGCAGGTGGCGCGACATTCGCTGCTTTTCCTGAATGGTATGCAACTCTATTTAGCGGTTTCTATTTACCGCTATTCCTAATCCTCGTTGGATTAATTGTTCGCGGTGTCGCTCTTGAATATCGCAGCAAGTACGGAAAGGCGCAGTGGCGTCAACGTTGGGATATCGCAATTGTTATTTCAAGTGCCATTCCTGCACTTCTTTGGGGCGTTGCATTTAGCAATATCGTCAAAGGTGTTCCAATCGAAGAAGTTAATGGTCACCTCGAATACACCGGTGGATTCTTCAATCTACTAAATCCATATGCACTACTTGGTGGCGTAGTAACACTTACCGTCTTCCTTACACATGGAGCAATCTTCTTGTCGCTAAAGACTGCTGGCGAAATTCGCAATAAAGCGCGCGCACTTGTTACTCGATACGGCCTAGTTGCAGCGGTAGCTGCAGTGGCATATCTGATTTGGACCATCGCACTGCTACCAGAGAAGAAGACCATCGTTCTTATTCTCTCTGCGCTAGTAGCGATTTTCTGGTTGGCGGCTTTGGGTATGAATTTGAAGGGTCGAGAAGGATGGGCCTTCATCTTCTCTTCTCTTGCAATCGTCTCTTTCGTAAGCGATCTCTTCAACGCTCTATATCCACGCGTTATGCCAAGTTCAGTTAGCAAGGCATTTGATTTAACAATCACAAATGCCTCAAGTACTGATTACACCTTGAAGACCATGACCGTCGTTGCTTTGATCATGACTCCAATCGTCTTGATCTATCAGGGATGGACCTATTGGGTATTCCGCAAGCGTGTAAGCGCAGATCAGATCTCCCATCCAGAGCGCGGAGTTCTAGATGGCGATAAATTGCCTCTGTGAAAATAGATCTACGGCTGCTACTTAAAGGTAGCAGCCGTTATCTTTTTCTGGCCTCTATTTTTGCAAGCTTAATCTGGTCAGCATTCTTAATTACAAATGCTTGGCTTATCGCTGACTTAATTATCAAAGTTATTGATGTAAAGAGTATCTACCCGGAAATTTACTATCTAATTGCGCTCTGGCTATTTAGGGCGCTCTTCTTGGCAGGTTTTGAGAATTGGACTCTCAATCAAGCGATCAATGCAAAAGAGAGTTTTAGAGCAGAGGTATCTCAGAATTCATTTGGCATGAGGCATTTCTCTCCGGCCGCCATGAGCAATCTGCTTATTAAAGGTTTAAATTCAATTGATACCTATTACGGCCGCTTTATTCCGCAATTAATATTTTCAGTAACAATTCCAACTTCATTAATTATTGTATTTATAACTAAAGATTTGCTTAGCGCGGTCGTTGCAATCTTAACTCTGCCGATAATTCCATTCTTTGGAGCGCTCATAGGCAAGTACACCAACGATGAAGTGGGGAAGAAGTGGCAGACGTTAGGAACCCTATCTAGCTACTTTGAAGATTCATTAAAGGGTTTTGCAACGCTTAAAATCTTCGGTAGAACCAAAGATCAAGCTAATCGCATTCATTCAATGGGCGAGCGATATAGCGAAGAGACCATGAAAGTTCTGCGCATTTCTTTCCTTTCTAGTTTGGCTCTAGAACTTGCGGCAACTATCTCGGTTGCTGTGATTGCTGTGGAAATTGGGCTCCGATTAGTTGCTGGCCACATTGAATTTAAATCGGCGTTAATGATTTTGATTCTGGCGCCTGAGATCTACTTCCCGCTACGCAATGCCGCAGCTCTCTTTCACGCATCTGCCGATGGCACTGAAGCTTTAAGTAAGTTGCAAGAGATTCCGCAACCAACGGATTCGCCTACCAATAGCGTTGGCTACCCTGAAGGTCTTCAATTCTGGGTTGGCCCATCTGGTGCAGGTAAGACGACTGCCGCAGTAAAACTAATTAATTCGCTAGAAAGAAGTGGAATTGGATGGGTACCGCAGCATCCAAAGTTGGCGCAAGGAAGTATTCGTAAACAGTTTGAATTGGTGGCGCCAGGAATCTCAGACTTAGAAATTATTCACTACCTGGATTTGGTTGCGTTAAACGTCAGAGACTTACCAAATGGCCTTGATTCAATATTGGAATCGGGTAGCGAATTAATGAGCGCAGCTTCAGGTGGACAGATTCGTAAAGTAGCAATCGCACGTGCATTGGTTCATAAACCAAAGTTATTAATTGCAGATGAACCTACCGCTGATTTGGATAAAGCATCAGCTGCCAAAGTGATGCAAACTTTACGCGCACTTAAGTGTTCCGTAATCGTAATTACCCACGATAGCGATTTAATAAATACTGATGACAACATCGTGAGGATTCAACGATGAAGTTGGCATATTGGTTATCCGCATTCTCATTTATTGCAGGCATCGGATTAAACGTAACAAGTGGTTGGTTAATCACCATGGCTTCCTTTATGCCACCAGTATTAACATTGAGCGTCGCAGTAGTTATGGTGAGATTCTTTGGAATTAGCCGTTCCGTTACTCGCTACTTAGAGCGAATCGTTAGCCACAAATCAGTTTTCGCTAAATTGGCTGCGCTTCGTAGCGATCTCTATCGACGCATCATTAGCAATCCAGCAAGAGTGCTTATTGCTGGTAGCGGTGGAAAATTAATCAAACAGGTTGTAGACGATGTGGAACGTGCTCAAGAGTATGAGCTCCGAGTAACTCTTCCGGGTGCTGCGGCTCTAATTGCCAACTCTGCGGCAACGCTATTGGCTTTCTGGTTGCAGCCGGCGATTGGGTTGCTCTGGTTAATTCTGACTTTGGCGCTCAATTTGGTCATTCCAAAGTTGGCCTTACGAGAGATGCATATTGTTTCTAGGGAAATTGAAGAACTTGAGAGCGAATATGCGGATCAGGTGCGCGCGAGTGTCCACGGAGCTCTTGAAGCGGAACTTTATGGTTATATCGATGAGGTAAATAGCCGTTCGCGAATTCTTGAAACAGCAATAAGAGTGCGTGAACGGAAGTTGTTAGCGGTAATTCGTAAGTTTCAGCTATTAATTAATTTCTTAATGGCAAGTACTTTAATTTCAACATTCTTTTACGCTGCTTCGCACTCGCTTCCGCCGGTGCAGGTTGCAATGTTGGTTTTCCTGGCGCTTACAGGTCTTGAAGGAACTCTTGCTTGGTATCCAAATCTATTTAATAGCGGCAAGTTGCAATTAGCTAAAGAGAAGTTAGCGGAGATACCGAACGAGCCAGAGAAGGCCGGAGAGCAAGTCGCATTCGGTGAATTGGTGGCTGCTAACTATTCGGCATACTGGAGCGCACCGACCATCACTCCAATTTCGTTCAAGCTCAATATTGGCCAAGCGTTGGTGCTTCGTGGTGCAAGCGGTGCCGGTAAAACAACAAGCGCAATGGGCATATTAGGTTTAATTCGATATTCAGGTTCTTTAACAATAAATGGTGTTGAAGTTAGTAGCATCAACAATCTGCCTGAACTTGCAAGCGGTGCACTTCAAAATGGCCATATCTTCAATACTTCTCTCCGTGAAAATCTAAAGATCTCAAGCGCGGAAGATTTCACCGAAGTCTTGCAACTTCTGGAACTAGATAAATTAGTAGCAGAGCTACCAGATGGGCTAGATACCATCATTGGTGAATATGGCAGAGGGTTGTCCGGCGGTGAGGCAAAACGCGTAGTTCTAGCTAGAACTCTTCTAAGTAAGGCTCCGCTATTGGTATTGGATGAACCGACCGAGCATCTGGATTCTGAATTGGCTGAACGAATTACCGCAAGAATCTTAGATAAGTATCGCGATCGAGCGCTCTTAGTGATTACTCACTCTGGCTGGCAAGGTGTGCCGCAACTTAATTTGCAACCATAACCAGTAGAAGATTAGCCGTGGCTAATTTAGAGACAAAGCTGGTTGATGTGATCGGAGATCGCACCGCCAAAGTTGTCGCAACTGAGTTGGGCTATAAAACAGTAGGAGATTTCCTGCACCATTACCCACGTCGATATGTAAGACGTGGTGAACTAACCGATATCTCAAAATTGCGCGAAGGCGAAGAGGCTACAGTTCTGGCCAAAGTTCATTCGGTTAAGAGCCGAAGAATGGCTAACCGCAAACAAGTTATCGTCGAAGTAATCATTGAAGATAACAACAACCAGAAGATGTCACTGACATTCTTTAATCAAGCTTGGCGTGAGAAGGAAATGCGCGTTGGGCGACAAGGTTTATTTGCAGGAAAGATAGGCACCTTTAAAGGTATGCGCCAGCTTGCGCACCCAGAACTTGAATGGTTGCCAGGCGATAGCGATGTCGAAGATGCAATCGGAGCTTTCGCGGATAAGTATTTGCCAATCTATCCGGCCACCGGAAAGTTTGCTTCATGGAAGATCGCCAAGGCTCTTGAGATTGTTCTGGATTCGTTAGATGAAGTAGACGATTTCTTGCCGCAGAAAATCAAAGATCAATTTAATTACCCTGATTTATCTGTAGCTTTTCAGGAGGTGCACCGTCCAACTGATATTGAATCCGCAGATAAGGCACGTCAACGCTTAACTTTCGATGAAGCGTATCTTTTGCAACTGACCATGCTCAAACAGAAGCAAGAAGTAGCGAGCGTGCATACGATTGCGCGCATTCCGCAAGCCGGAGGAGTGCTTCCAGAATTCGATAAAGCGCTGCCATTTGAATTAACGCCAGGGCAGAGATCAGTCTCAGATGAGATCTTTAAAGATTTAATTTCAGATAGACCTATGCATCGACTGCTTCAAGGTGAAGTCGGTTCAGGTAAGACCATCGTTGCCTTACGTGCAGCTTTAAATGTGATTGATGCGAAAGCTCAAGTGGCGTTATTGGCGCCAACCGAAGTACTGGCGCAGCAGCACCACAGAACAATTTCGAAACAGCTAGGCGAATTGGCGACAAAGGGAAAGTTAGGCGCACCTGATTGCGCTATTGAGGTGGCGCTACTTACCGGCTCAATGGGCGCAGCAGAGAAGCGCGAAATTCATGCTCGCATCAAGAGCGGTGAAATTGATTTAGTTGTAGGTACACATGCGCTGCTCTCTGAAGCTGTTGGATTTAAGGATTTAGGTTTAGTTATTGTCGACGAACAACATCGTTTCGGCGTTGAGCAAAGAGATGCACTACGCGCAAAAGCAGATACACCGCCACATCTATTGGTAATGACAGCAACGCCAATTCCTAGAACGGTAGCGATTACTGTATTTGGCGATCTTGATATCTCAACTCTAAGCGAACTTCCGCTAGGTAGATCACCTATAACGACGCACTTAGTTAATGCACTTACCAAACCAACTTACCTAGAACGAGCATGGCAAAGAATCAGGGAAGAGGTTGCAGAAGGACATCAGGCTTATGTTGTCGCTCCTAGAATCAGTGCATCAACTCCTGAAGATTCAGATATGGATTTCTTATTCGGTACAGAGAGTAAAGAGATGTACGCGGTTTCAGAATTGGCACCAGATCTTGCCACCGGAGCGCTAAAAGGTTTAAAGGTTGCCGAATTGCACGGCAAACAAGCAGCAGAGCTAAAAGATGCAACGATGCAAGCGTTCTCTAATAAAGAGATTGATGTTCTGGTTTCGACAACAGTCATCGAAGTAGGAGTGGATGTTCCTAATGCAACGGTAATGGTCATCATGGATGCGGATAGATTTGGTATTTCTCAGCTTCATCAGCTCCGCGGACGTATCGGTCGAGGAGATGCGCCAGGGCTATGTCTATTAATTACTAAAGTTCCTGAAGATTCTTTGGCTTATGAACGCCTCACTGCAGTTGCAAATACTTTGGATGGTTTTGAATTAGCGCGCATTGACTTAGAACAAAGACGAGAAGGCGATGTACTGGGCGTCTCGCAGAGTGGCTCGCGCTCACATCTGAAGTTGCTTCGCGTGCTTCGCGATGAAGAGATTATCTTGGCTGCCCGTACCGCCGCAGAAATTACGCTTGAAGAGGGAATTACCCCTACTCTTGAGGCGGAAATTAATAAACTACTTGCACTGCGAGAAGTTGAGTATCTAGATAAGGGTTGATCCATGCGAATCATTGCAGGCGTAGCAAAAGGTAGAAATTTATCTACCGTTGCTGGTGCAACCCGCCCAACATCTGATCGTGCACGCGAAGCTCTCTTCTCAACACTGCTCTCCGAATTCGGTGAATTCGAAAACTTAAAGTTCTTAGATTTATTTGCTGGATCAGCTGCGGTTGGTTTAGAAGCGCTTTCACGCGGAGCAACTTTGGTGCATGCTGTTGAAAAAGATGAAGGCGCAGTTAAAACAATTCGCGCCAATCAGGAAATTGTCGAGAAAGCAAAGCCTGAAGGAAAATTTCATCTATATGCAATGAGCTCTCAGAAATTCTTAGCGAATCCAATGCAGCAATACGACATTATCTTTATGGATCCGCCATATGACTTTAGCGATCAAGCGGTTCACGAATTACTTGATTTAATTCTTGAAAAGGAAGTCATCCGTAATGGCGGCGTAATTGTTATTGAGCGAGCAACTAAGGGCTCAAGCATTAAGTGGCCAGAGCCTTTAAAAGAGCTTCGCACCAAGGAATATGGCGTAGCCACGCTCTACTACGGGGAGATGGGTTAACCTTTACCTATGAGAAGAGCGGTATGCCCAGGATCTTTCGATCCAGTGACTTATGGTCACTTAGACATCATCTCTCGCGCCAGCGCACACTTCGATGAGGTAGTCGTCGCCGTATTTATCAATAGCACCAAGCAGAGCCTCTTTAGCGTCGAAGAACGCATCCAAATGATCAAAGAGACTACCAAGGACCTCAAGAACGTAAAGGTCGATTCATGGAGTGGTTTAACCGTCGAATATTGCAAGCGCAACAACATTGATGTGATTACCAAGGGCCTTCGTGCGGTCTCTGACTTTGATTACGAATTACAGCAAGCCCAGGTAAATCTGCAGGCTGGCGTTGACACCATGTTTATGGCGACAGATCCTGCGCATTCATTCTTATCTTCATCTTTAGTTAAGGAATTAGCTAAATACAACGGAGATATCTCCAAAATGGTTCCACCTTCTGTTCAGGAAGCGCTCTCCAAGAAAGTTGCAGGTTAATCATGGATGCAGTTGAGAAATTAGCTTCAGCAATCAAAATGGTTGAAGAAGCACGCGGCGTCCCTCTATCTGCTTCATGCGTTGTTCACCGTGGCGAGATGCTCGCAGTACTTGATGAAGCAAAAGCTGCGCTTCCAGATTCATTTTCAAAAGCAGAATCAATTGTTGCTAACCGCGACAAGGTAGTTGATGAAGGTCGTATGCAGGCTGAGCAGATGGTTGCTATGGCTCGCGAAGAAGCTTCACAATTAATCGAACAGACTGCAATCATGCAGCAAGCCCGCGAAGAAGCTAAGAATATTTTGCAAGAGGCGCGCCAAGAGGCTGCTGAACAACGCCAAGAGATCGAAGAATATATTGATTCTCGACTTGCAACTCTTGAAATTATTTTAAATAAGACGCAAGAAGCAATTACTCGTGGCCGCGAGCGCTTGGCTGGCTCGACAGATAAAGATGTTCTTTCACAACTATCTGACAAGTAATTCTTAAAATGAGCAATCCATTCCTATTAAATACTCATGACTTGCCGCGCCGTGCCGGTGAGATGAAAGAGTACGAATTAGATATTGAATTAACTTCACCGATCGGCATTGATGTAATTGCAGTACCTGTCGGAATTTTGGAGTTAGATCTGCGCCTCGAATCAGTAGCAGAAGGAGTTTTAGCTACCGGAGAATTCGATGTAGTAGCAAAAGGCGAGTGCATTCGTTGCTTAGAACCAATCGAACTCGAACTAAGCCGCAATTTCCAAGAGCTATATGCATATACGCCGAACCCAGACGAGGATTTAGAGGACCAGCTTCTGATGGAGGGTGAGGTCATGAACCTCGAAGGCCCGGTTCGCGACGCCATTGTTCTGGCGCTACCTATTAATCCGGTCTGTGATGAAGAGTGCCAAGGGCTCTGCCCAGAGTGCGGAGTTAAGTGGGCGGATCTGCCAGATGACCACGCTCATGAGGTAGTCGATGCCCGTTGGGCGCAGCTCCAGGGGCTATTTCCCGACGGCAGCCCAGAGGGCGAATAACCCGATTTCGCTTTTCGCCCCCACCTAGGCGATAATTCACCCCGCACGCGCAAAGCGTGTTCATATGTAGGTTTGATCAAAGGATAGAAAAGTGCCAGTACCAAAGCGAAAGATGTCGCGTTCAAAGACACGTTCACGTCGTAGCCAATGGAAAACAACTGCTGCAGCTATCTCTACATGTGCTCAGTGCCAGCAGCCAAAGCTTCAACACACAGCTTGCCCAACCTGCGGTACCTATAACCGTCGCCAAGTCGTAGAGGTTTGATTTCATGTTCGCGCAATTACAAGCGCGACTTGGCTTAGAGATAAGACAAGAGCTTCTCGAATTAGCTTTTACTCATCGTTCATTCGCTTACGAAAACGGTTTAACCGAAACTAACGAACGCCTGGAATTTCTGGGTGACTCTGTTCTGGGTTTAGTTGTTACCGAAGAGCTCTACACACGTTATCCAGAATTGGATGAATCAAGACTCTCTCCACTTCGTTCTGGAATTGTAAATATGCGTGCGCTCGCAGATATCGCGCGTTCACTCGAATTAGGTCAATACATTCGCATTGGTAAAGGCGAAGAAGTAACTGGTGGTCGTGACAAGAATTCATTGCTTGCAGATTCGCTAGAAGCACTTATCGGTGCGATTTATTTAAGTCATGGTTTCGCAACTTCCCAGAAAGTTGTTGGCGAATTAATTAATGAAACCATGGAAAGCGCAAAAGATCGTGGCGCAGGACTTGATGGAAAGACTTCACTTCAGGAACTTGCAGCAGCTCGAAAGATTTCAGCGCCAGAGTATTTAATTACTGAATCTGGCCCAGACCACGACAAGACTTTCGTTGCAATTGCAGTTGTAGGTGGCGAAGAGATTTCAACCGGCGAAGGAAAGAGCAAGCGCGAAGCTGAACAGATCGCAGCGCGTATTGCATACGAGAAACTAACTTCGTAATGCCCGAACTTCCTGAGGTCGAAACTGTTCGAGCTGGCCTTGAGAAACATGTAGTCGGCAAGAAAATCATTTCGGTAAAACAATTACACCCGCGCGCACTCCGCGCCGAATCGCTAAATAAATTAACTATCTTTAAAGGCGCAAAGATCAAAGCCGTTAAACGTCGCGGAAAATTTATGTGGCTGGAATTCGATAGAGATGAAGTACTGGTTGGCCACTTAGGCATGAGCGGACAGTTCAAAATCCAGAAGAGCATTAGCGAATATGAGAAACATTTACGCGCAAACTTCGAACTTTCCAATGGCAAAGATATGCGTTTCATTGATCAGCGTACCTTTGGTTGGCTTGCAGTAGACCAGTTGGTAGATGAAGTGCCAACTTTGGTCTCACACATCGCAAGAGATTTATTTGACTCAAAGTTTGATAAGAAAGCGGTCGTTGCAAAGATTGCAGGCAAGCGCGGTCAGATTAAGAAAGTTATTTTGGATCAGAACGTCTTAAGCGGCATCGGAAATATCTATGCAGATGAGGCGCTCTGGTATGCCCGCATCCACCCCGAAAGGATTGCTTGCGAACTTACCTCGACCCAGATTCTCAATCTTGTGACCGCAGCCCAGAGGGTGATGCAACGAGCCCTCAAAGCTGGAGGCACCAGCTTCGATGAGCTCTATATCAACGTAAATGGCGAGAGCGGGTATTTTGAAAGATCTTTGGCCGTTTATGGCCGAGAAGGTGAGCCATGTCGCAGATGTGGCTCAGAAATTTCGAGAATTGCCTTTGCAAACCGCTCGTCGCGGTTCTGTCCTACCTGCCAGACCCGATAGGTTTTCCGCGTGTATTTGAAGAGCATGACCATCAAGGGCTTTAAGTCCTTCGCCTCTTCAACGACCCTGCTTCTTGAACCAGGCATCACCTGCGTCGTCGGTCCAAACGGTTCCGGTAAATCAAACGTCGTAGATGCAATCAGCTGGGTAATGGGTGAGCAGGGAGCCAAATCTCTTCGCGGCGGAAAGATGGAAGATGTCATCTTCGCCGGAACTACAGGTCGCGCACCACTTGGTCGCGCAGAAGTTTCTTTAACAATTGATAACTCAGATGGATCACTTCCAATTGATTTCACTGAAGTTACTATCTCTCGTATTTTGTTCCGTAATGGACAGAGTGAATATCAAATCAACGGCGAAGGTGCACGTCTTCTAGATATTCAAGAGTTGCTCTCTGATTCAGGTATCGGCCGTGAAATGCACGTCATCGTTGGCCAGGGACAACTTGATGCAATTTTGATGGCGACTCCAGAAGAGCGTCGTGCATTTATCGAAGAAGCAGCTGGTGTACTTAAGCATCGCAAGCGCAAAGAGAAGGCGTTACGCAAGCTTGATTCAATGCAAGCAAACATGTCACGCGTTCAAGATTTAACTGTCGAACTTCGTCGTCAACTAAAGCCACTTGGCAAGCAGGCAGAAGTTGCAAAGAAAGCGGCAACAATTGCTGCAGATTTACGTGACGTAAAGCTTCGCTTGCTTGCAGATGATTACATCTCAATGAATAAAGTTTTCTCAACCGAAGTTGCAGATGAGAATGCGTTACGCGAACGTCGTGCTATTGTTGAAGCAGATCTCGAAGGCGTACGTACTCGCGAAGAAGCTCTTGATGCAGAGGCAGCTTTTGAAGGTCCACTACTTTCAGCAGCGCAAGAGACTTATTACGCATTAACCGGCATTCGCGAAAAGCTACGTGCAGTTGCTGCTCTTGCTCAGGAGCGCACACGTTTCCTAACTCAAGAACTTGAAATCACTGCAGGTCGCGATCCTGAAGCGCTTGAATCAGAAGCATTTATCTTGCGCGAAGAAGAGCGCGAACTACGTACTGGTTTAAATGCAAAGCAAGATGAATTAAATCTAGCTATCAGCGCAATGCGCGCTTTAGAAGCAGATGTGAAGGCCGAAGAAGATCGCATCGCTGCGGCGCTTCGTGCAATTGCAGATCAGCGCGAAGGAACTGCTCGCCAAGAGGGCCACATCAAGTCTCTTGAAGCTCGTCTTGATGCGATGACTCAAGAAATTACTCGTCTTACAAAGGCACGTGATGATGCAAAGACTCGCGCTTCAAATGCGCAATCTGAATATGCACAACACGAATTAGAGATTGCAAGCGCTGATAGCGGAGAAATCGGATTAGATACCGCTTTTGAATCTGCGAAGAACGCGCTTAACGAAGCTAAAGAGATTGTGGCAAAGCTTTCTGAAGCAGAACGCAACGCTGATCGCAAGCGCAACTCAATCGAATCAAAGCTCGAAGCAATTCGTTTAACTACATCTAATCGTGATGGCGCAAGCGCACTGCTTAATGATTCACGCGGTGTAAACATTCTTGGTTCACTTGCATCACTAATTACAGTTGATGCTGGTTATGAAGCAGCAGTAGCGGCAGCACTTGGCAC
>JBFYJK010000064.1:0-2763 GCA_041311445.1 Candidatus Nanopelagicales bacterium | reverse complement strand
GAAGTTTCGCCACTTGGTGCAGATGGTGAAGTAGTTAATGTCAGTTATGGGGTAAATTCGTAGCCATGTCGAAAACCGTAGCCCTCATCACTATGGGCTGCGCTCGTAACGATGTGGATTCTGAAGAGCTAGCTGGGCGTTTAGCTGCCGATGGCTGGAAATTAGTAGACGATGCAGCGGATGCTGAAGTTGCAGTTATTAATACCTGCGGTTTCATTGAGAGCGCAAAACAAGATTCAATTAACTCACTTCTTGAAGCGCACGCACTAAAAGGCAATGGCGTCACTAAAGCGGTAGTTGCAGTGGGCTGCATGGCTGAACGTTACGGTGAAGAGTTAGCTTCTGCGCTGCCTGAAGCCGATGGCATCTTGTCTTTCGATGATTACAAAGATATCTCTGCACGCTTAGGTGACATTCTTTCGGGGCATAAGCCTGCGCCGCACACGCCACAAGATCGTCGCAATCTGCTTCCGATCTCTCCGGCAGAGCGTAAGAAAGAGACCATTGATTTAAATTTCTCACGCAAGCGACTCAACGACGCGCCTTGGGCTCCGCTAAAGATTGCATCTGGTTGCGACCGTCGCTGCGCATTCTGCGCTATTCCGCAATTCCGCGGCGCATTTATCTCTCGCCATCCACTCGAAGTTATCGAAGAGGCCAAATGGCTTGCAGATAATGGTGTCAGTGAAGTCTTCTTAGTTTCAGAGAACACCACTAGCTACGGAAAAGATTTAGGCGATCTACGCGCCATGGAGAAGTTAATTCCAGAACTTTCAAAGATCGATGGCATCAAGCGCATCCGACTTTCGTATTTGCAACCTGCAGAGATGCGCCCGACTTTGCTGCAAGCAATGATCGAAGATGAAAAGGTTGCGCCGTACTTTGATTTATCTTTCCAGCACAGTGCTAAAGATGTATTGCGCAGCATGCGTCGATTTGGCGGCAATGAAGAGTTCTTGCATTTAATCAGCCAAATTCGGGCTCTTTCGCCTGATGCAGGCATCCGCAGTAATTTCATTGTCGGCTTCCCGGGCGAAAAGGAGAGCGACTTTGATGAGCTCTGCCGCTTCGTTGAAGATGCGCAGTTAGATGCGGTTGGCGTATTCGGTTACTCAGATGAAGATGGCACCGAAGCACTTAAGATGGATAACAAATTAGATGCAGAAACAATTGCGCATCGCGTATCTCTACTTTCAACCATTTCTGATAACGCAGTTTCAGAACGTGCGGCACTTCGCATTGGCGCAGAAGTTGATGTTCTAATTGATGATCCAGAGATCCAAGAAGGTCGCGCTGCATTCCAAGGCCCAGAAGTTGATGGCACTGTAGGCTTCGAAGGCGAGACAGATTTCAAATTGGGGCAGTGGGTCAAAGCAGTTATCGTTGATTCAGCTGGCGCAGATTTAATTGCGAGGCCGCTGTGAAGATAACTCCTAATCAAATCACTGTTGCACGCATCGTTGCGCTACCACCTGCAATTTGGGCGCTCTATCAAAGCGGCACTGCGTGGCAATTTATTAGCTGGATAATTTTCTTCTGCATCGCCATGAGCGATGTAGTCGATGGCCGCTTGGCTCGTAAGAGCGGTCAGATCACCGAGATGGGTAAGTTCCTAGACCCAGTTGCAGATAAGTTAATGATCGCATCGGTGATGATTCCGCTCTCGCTTCAAGATCGTTTTCCATGGTGGGTCACGATTGCGATTCTCTTCCGCGAAGTTGGCATCACGCTCTTCCGTGCGCTGGTTATCTCAGGTGGCGTCATCAGCGCCAACCGCGGGGGAAAGGTAAAGACCCTCTCGCAGAACCTAGGCATGGGCTGGTTCATCCTGCCGCTGCCTGCCTGGATGGATTGGTTTAAGTTCGGCTGGATCTACGTGGCGGTCGCCCTGACCTACATCACCGGCTATTGGTATATCCGCGCCTGGCTCAACTACCGCGATACTACTGCCGAGTAGGTTTGTTTTACCCAAAATAGTTGTAAAAACAAACCGAAACGGGCAGACAAAAGCCTCTTTCTAGAGGACCATTAAGGCTATGTACGCGATGGAGCGTTATCGCTCGATAGTTGAACGAGTTCGTGGCAAGGGCCGCGCCTCGGTTAATGACTTGGCCGACCATTTAGATGTCGCCCCAGAAACAATTCGTCGCGATCTCTCACATCTTGAAAAGCAAGGCCTTGTTCAACGCGTTCACGGCGGCGCAATTCCAGTTTGGCTCGAACCAACTGTTGATCTTAAGAATTCAATTCAACAAGCAGAGAAGCTGCGCATCGCTAAAGCGATTGTTTCACTTCTGCCAGAGAACGGCACTGTAATTCTTGATGCTGGAACCACAACTGCGCAGATTGTTCCGCTAATTCCCGATACTTCGCATCTACGAGTCATTACAAATTCACCTGATCACGCAGTTGCGCTAATGGAGAAAGAGAATATTGAAATTCTTCTTGCAGGTGGTCGTGTTCGCAAAGCAACTCGTTCATGCGTTGATCAGTGGGCAGTAGATACCTTTAGCGGAATTGTTGCGGACGTTGCAATTATTGCAACTAACGGAATCTCACTTGCACGCGGTTTAACAACTCCAGAACCTGCAGAAGCGGCAGTTAAGAGTGCAATGATTGGTGCAGCTAAGCGAAAGATCGTTGTAGCTGATCACACCAAGTTCACTCAAGATCACTTTGCAAAGTTTGGCGACATTAAAGATTTTGATTTAGTTGTAACCGATGAATCAGTAGATCAAGGCGCAGTTGCGCAAATTGAAACTG
>JBFYJK010000047.1:0-2839 GCA_041311445.1 Candidatus Nanopelagicales bacterium | reverse complement strand
GAGTCAGAAACCTTTACGGTTCCTTCGAAATCACGCTTCTCTTTGCACTTTACGCAGTAAGCGTCACCCTTATATGTCTCTGCCATATTTCCATCTCCAATCTCCGCTTAGGAAGCTCCTTGTTAGGAACACCCGTAGGCGCTTGGATAAAAGATTACCCCTGCACACGCTCAAATACGCGCTCATTTCACGCTCATTTGGCTTTATTTTGGCGTTCTCTGCGCATATGGGGCTGGATTTGAGCGTAAATCGTCCTTCAATTACGCTTGGCCTTATCACTCAGGGCCTGAGAGTGCTAAATCAGGTCGAACATAGAGTCACTTATAGAACCAAGTCATAGGAGATAGCAATGGCAAAGCAGATTGCCTTTAACGAAGAGGCACGCCGCGGTCTAGAGCGCGGAATGAATGTACTAGCTGATGCAGTGAAGGTAACCCTTGGACCTCGCGGACGTAACGTCGTCCTCGAGAAGAAGTGGGGCGCACCAACAATCACCAACGATGGCGTTTCAATCGCTAAAGAGATCGAACTTGATGATCCTTACGAGAAAGTTGGCGCAGAGCTAGTTAAGGAAGTTGCAAAGAAGACTGATGATGTTGCTGGTGACGGCACCACAACTGCAACTGTTCTTGCACAGGCGCTAGTACGCGAAGGTCTACGAAACGTAGCCGCAGGTTCAAACCCAATGGGTATCAAGCGCGGCATCGAAAAGGCTGTAGCGGCAGTTACAGATGAACTTTTGAAGATGGCAAAGAATGTCGAAACCAAAGAGCAGATCGCAGCTACTGCATCTATCTCTGCAGCTGACACCACAATCGGGGAGATGATCGCTGAAGCGATGGATAAAGTTGGCAAGGAAGGCGTTATCACTGTTGAAGAGTCAAATACCTTTGGTCTTGAACTCGAATTAACAGAAGGTATGCGTTTCGATAAGGGTTACATCTCTCCATACTTCGTAACAGATACAGATCGCATGGAAGCTGTTCTTGAAGACGCTTACGTTCTAATCGCTAATTCAAAGATTTCAAATATCAAGGATATGTTGCCAATTCTTGAGAAGGTAATGCAGACCGGTAAGCCACTGGCAATCATCGCTGAAGATGTTGAGGCAGAGGCGCTCGCAACTCTTGTTGTTAACAAGATTCGCGGAAACTTCCGTTCGGCTGCAGTTAAGGCTCCAGGTTTTGGTGATCGTCGTAAGGCAATGTTGCAAGACATCGCAATTCTTACCGGCGCAACAGTTATCTCTGAAGAAGTTGGCCTAAAGCTTGATCAAGCTGGGGTTGAACTTCTTGGCCGCGCACGTAAAGTTGTGATTTCTAAGGATGAAACCACAATCGTTGAAGGCGCTGGCGATGAGGGACAGATCAAGGGTCGCGTAACTCAGATCCGTCAGGAGATCGAGAAGGCTGATTCAGATTATGATCGCGAGAAGCTACAAGAGCGTTTAGCAAAGCTTGCTGGTGGCGTTGCAGTTATCAAGGCTGGCGCAGCTACCGAAGTTGAACTTAAAGAGCGTAAGCACCGCATCGAAGATGCTGTTCGTAACGCAAAGGCTGCAGTTGAAGAGGGCATCGTTGCCGGTGGTGGCGTTGCGCTAATTCAAGCTGGTGCAAAAGTTTTCCCTAACTTGAAGTTAACTGGCGAAGAAGCAGTTGGCGCTAAGATTGTTGAAGCAGCAATCGAAGCACCACTAAAGCAGATCGCAGCTAACGCAGGGCTTGAAGGTGGAGTTATCGTCGAGAAGGTACGTCACCTCGAACCAGGTCACGGCTTAAATGCAGCAACTGGCGAATATGTAGACATGATTAAGTCAGGCATTATCGATCCAGCTAAGGTAACTCGTTCAGCGTTACAGAACGCAGCATCAATTGCAGCGCTCTTCCTAACAACTGAAGCAGTTATTGCAGATAAGCCAGAGAAGACACCAGCAATGCCTGCAGGCGCTGGTGGAGACATGGACTTCTAAGTCTTAAAGGTCTTTATAGGATAATAAGCTATATGAAATTTGATGCAACCGATTTAGCCCTTAGCGCTGCAGTTGAAGCTGCTGACGAGAAGGGCCAAGTCGGTGCATTCATTTCAGTTGATTACGACGATGAAGATCGTTTAGGTAATTACTTATTCGAAGCGAAGATTCCTGGTTACAACGGATGGCGTTGGTCAGTAACAATCGCCAAGCTTGATGCAGAATCACCTGCAACTATCTGTGATGTTGTAGCAATCCCTGGTCCTGATGCACTTCTCGCACCAAAGTGGATTCCATACGCAGATCGTTTACTTCCGGGCGACGTCGGTGTTGGCGATATCGTTCCAAGCCAACCGGATGATGCTCGTTTAGTTCCAGGTTTTGCGGCTCTGCCACAAGATGAAGAGTTAGATCCAAGCCAGCTATGGGAACTTGGGTTAGGTCGCCTTCGCGTGCTTTCAATTGAAGGTCGCGATCAAGCAGCCAATCGTTGGTACGAAGGTGATCGAGGCCCAAACGCTGCGATTGCTAAGTCAGCGCCGAAGCCATGCGGTTCATGTGGTTTCTTCTTGCCTATTGCAGGCTCACTGCGCAGCGCTTTCGGCGTATGCGCAAATGCAATCTCTCCCGAAGATGCGAAGGTGGTATCCGTAGATCATGGATGCGGCGCACATTCGGAAGCGACCGTCTAACTAGATAAGTTAGAATTCACGTCCTTGAACCCAGTTCAATCAATTTAAGTAAGGAGCCAACTATGCCTACAGGTAAAGTGAAATGGTTTAGCCTCGAAAAGGGCTTTGGATTCATCGAATCTGAAGAGGGCGAAGATGTTTATCTTGCTGCGACCGCGCTTCCAGAAGGCGTGACCAC
>JBFYJK010000029.1:0-3975 GCA_041311445.1 Candidatus Nanopelagicales bacterium | reverse complement strand
CAAATGTTCGCGAACTAATTAACATGATGTCTACGCAAGATCCCGCGGCGCATCTTCATCCAGTCCCGGTGAGCGATGCGGTCAATAAAGTGGCCAATAACGGCCCGCAACTTGCCGTTCCAATTTCAATTACCGAACCCGAAACACTCTTTTAATCCCGAAATTAAAATCGCTGCGGACGCTGTCCACGGAAAAGGCCTGACGCACCCAATTCGTAAGGCCGTACAAACCTTTCTTTCAGAGCTTTACCTTAGTCCACGCCCGATCGCGATTTAGATTTCGGGAATAGGGGCGGGATTGAAGTGGTTAAACCATGTAATGGTTACGGATAAAGGCTCTTCGGCTAACGAAGTCGCGCGCTCTCGCAAGAAGGTTGCAAGAAGCGTGCTTGAGGCGCTGCCTGTAGTCTTGGGGCAAATGGCATCCAAGGAACTCGTTAAAGAGAGCCCAGCAGATCGCAATTCACGTTTCGAACGTGACGCGATGCAATTTGCCGACCAACTTTATGCAGCGGCAATGCGCTACACAAAGAATCCAGAAGATGCCAAAGACTTAGTGCAGGACACTTACTTAAAGGCCTTCGCCTCTTTCCATCAATTCGAAGAGGGCACAAATTTAAAGGCTTGGTTATACCGAGTTCTGCAGACAACTTTTATTAATAACTATCGCAAAGCGCAACGTCAGCCACAATTATCTGCAGATGCCGAAGTTGAAGATTGGCAGTTACATAAGGCGGCTTCACACTCTCCTGATCAAGGAAAGTCTGCAGAGGTAAGCGCACTTGAATCACTTCCAGATTCAGATATCAAACGGGCACTACAAGAGATTCCAGAAGAATTTCGTATGGCGGTTTATTTAGCTGACGTCGAAGGATTTTCATACAAAGAGATTGCAGAAATTGTTGGCGTTCCTGCCGGCACTGTTATGTCTCGTCTGCACCGCGGTCGTAAGCAACTTCGCGAAAAGCTAACCGGCTATGCCAAGGAACTTGGATACGTCAAAGATAAAACGGACAAGACAGATAAGACTGATAAAGGCGGTGATCAGTGATGTCTCCGAATAATTTCAGTGGGCTAGAGATGCCATGTGATCAGGTCAAGCACGCGCTCTTGCTATTAGTTGATGGCCGCGATTTCTTCGAAGCTAACGAAATCGATCCAATTTCAGTGGACAAGCATTTAGAGCGCTGTGCACCCTGCAAGCTCGAAGTCGAAGCCGAAAAGATGGTGCATCATTTGATGCAATCCCTACTTAAGCGTTCATGCAACGAAAAGGCGCCAGAATCACTGATTGATTCGATCCATCAACAATTACAAGCTGCGATGTTCCAGCAATCTGCGCCACAAGTTGTTACAGAGTTTAGAATGAGCCAAGTCTCAATTGAAATTGATGAATTCGGCCAAGTTATTCAACGCGAAATTCACATTGAATCGACCCAAGAATTCCACGATCCAGAGGCCTTTTAAGTTATAAATGGGGCGTGAGCACAGCCCAGATCAATGAGATGCCGGAAGGCATTGTTGGCGCGCTCGGATTCGCTTCAATGGTGGTTCGCCCAGGCGATACCGCAGCAGCCAATGGCATTGGCGATTTAACTGTCGTAAACAATTCGGTCTTGGTTTCGCTAATGGAATCTGCGGCGATTGCTGCAATCAATGAATTCTTTGAAACCGGAATCTCAACCATTGCTACTTCAATTAATTCTAATTTCGTAACTAGCGCGGCAATCGGCGCAGAACTTCAAGCGAGTGCGCAATGCATTTCGCAAGTTGGCTACGACATGGATTTCAATATCGAAATTTACGAAGGGGAACGTTTGGTTGTGCAATCAACTCAGCGCCGCCAAATTGTTGATCGCGTAACATTCTTAGCGCGTACCGCAGCGCAATCGCTCTTCGAAGCCAAATAATTTTGCAATAAAAAAAAGACCCCATCTTTCGATGAGGTCTTTTTCGGTTTAAATTACTTTTTTGTTGCCCAGAAAATTTCTGCGATTTCGTCGATCTTTGCGATCAACTTATCTGCAACTGCAACATCTTGTGTGCCCTTGGTGCCAGCAGCGCCAGCAAGCTTTGTTGCTTCATTGAATAGCGCGTGTAGCTGTGGGTACGCCTCGAAGTGATTTGGCTTGAAATAATCTGTCCAAAGCACCCATAGGTGTTCCTTAACCTGATGTGAACGCTCTTCCTTGATTGCGATTGCGCGTGACTTGAAGTCTGCATCGCTTGAAGCTGCGTACTTTTCCATGCAAGCCTTTACAGAAAGCGCTTCGATACGTGCCTGTGCTGGGTCATAAACACCACAAGGTAGATCGCAGTGAGCCTTAACAATCTTCATTTTCTCTCCAGTCATTTAGATTTACTGCTACAAACTTCTAAAGCTTTAAACGCTCGGTGTGGGGCAGTTATTTCCGAACCAAGAACTTGGCGCCTAGGCTTAGGCTGGAAAGGTTACTCGGGGAGGGATAAATGCGCATCTTTGGCTTTGAAATCGTCCAAGTTCAGGGCAATTCGATGCTTCCTGCCTATGCAGATGGTGACCGAATTTTGATTAAGCACCGCACCTCGGACCTGCAGCCAATTCATCAAGGCGAAGTTGTGATGATCGAACGCGAAGGCGAACTAATGCTGAAGCGAATCGTGCGTTACGAAATTGGTGGCCATACCGGACAGGGAATGGTTACTGTTGAAGGCGACAACAAAGAAGAATCAATTGATTCAAGGCATTGGGGCGCAGTGCCAAGTAGATTTGTTAAAGCGAAAGTTATTCGCAAGTTAAAGTAATTTGATAGACAGGTTAGCGCGTGAACGCTTCCTGCATCAGAGCTTTCTGCTCATCTTCATGCAGGTGATGATTTCCAGTTGCAGGTGAAGCGGTTGCGCGACGAGAAACGCGGCGCAAGTTGCGACCGCCGAAGCCAGGACCGCCAAATTGTTCTGAAGTGCGAAGTGCGATGAATGACCAAGGACCTTGGTTAGCTGGTTCATCTTGTACCCAAAGTAGATTTGCATTTGGATGCTTCGCAGCAATCTCCGCCATCTCCTTCGCAGGAAGTGGATATAGCAATTCAACGCGAACAATTGCAGTTGAAGTTTCTTGCAACTTCTCGCGCTCTGCAATTAAATCGTAGTAAACGCGACCAGAGCAGAAGATAACGCGAGATGCATTTACAACTGTTGGATCATCTATAACTTTCTGGAAACCACCGTTAGTGAAATCTTCAATCTTTGAAGCTGCAGCCTTCGCGCGAAGTAGTGACTTCGGTGAGAAGTAAACCATCGGGCGCTTTGCAGGGTTCTTGATGTGCCAACGCATTACGTGGAAGAACTGGGCAGGTGTAGTTGGTTGAACCACTGTCATGTTCTGCTCTGCACACAGTTGTAGGTAACGTTCAATACGCGCAGAAGAGTGGTCTGGTCCTTGGCCTTCATAACCATGTGGCAGCGCCAAAACTACTGATGAACGCTCGCCCCACTTCTGCAGCGCAGAAGATACGAATTCATCGATGATTGTTTGAGCGCCGTTAGCGAAATCGCCGAACTGGCCTTCCCAAATCACTAGCGCTTCTGGGCGAATTGTTGAGTATCCATACTCGAAGCCCATTGCCGCATATTCAGAGAGCAATGAATCAACCACGAAGAATTGTGAATCGTAATTTGTAAGCGCACGAAGCGGTGTCCATTCGTTGCCATTTTCTTTATCAATAACCACTGCATGGCGGTGGCTAAATGTTCCGCGGCGTGCATCTTGACCTGCAATGCGAACTGGATGACCTTCAGCAAGAAGCGATCCATAGGTAAGGATTTCTCCCATACCCCAATCGATGGTGCCATCCTTGATCATCTCTACGCGCTTCTGTAATTGTGGAAGCAACTTTTGATGAACTGTAAATCCTTCTGGAACTGCAACTTGAGTATCTGCAATCTTCTGAACTAAATCAGCACTGATTGCAGTTTCGTTCTCATGTGGTTCTGC
>JBFYJK010000051.1:0-8158 GCA_041311445.1 Candidatus Nanopelagicales bacterium | reverse complement strand
AACGTTTCCAAGACGAGGTCCAGGTGGAATCTGAATTTCTTCGAAGTCCAACTTACGCATCTTGTCGGCTTCGGCTGCCATCTCTTCGTAACGAGCAAGACGTGCCTTTGATTTAGCTTGTCGGCCCTTTGCATTCTGACGAACCCAATCAAGTTCTTCAGCTAAACGCTTTGCGCGCTTTGCATCTTTTTGTCCTTCAATCTTCAAACGAGTTGCTTTGGTATCCAAATAAGTTGAGTAGTTACCTTCGTATGGATATGCGCGACCGCGGTCTAATTCAAGAATCCACTCTGCAACGTTGTCCAAGAAGTAACGATCGTGGGTAATCGCTACAACAGTGCCTGGATACTTAGAAAGATGTTGCTCTAACCAGAGAACTGATTCTGCGTCCAAGTGGTTTGTAGGTTCATCAAGAAGCAAAAGATCTGGTTGCTGCAAAAGTAATTTACAGAGTGCAACGCGACGGCGCTCACCACCAGATAGCACCTTTACATCTGCATCAGCAGGTGGGCAACGAAGCGCATCCATCGCCTGTTCTAACTGTGAATCTAAATCCCATGCATTGCGATGATCTAGTTGCTCTTGAAGATTTCCCATCTCAGTTAACAACTTGTCGTAATCGGCATCAGGGTTTGCCATTTCGGCGCTGATCTCATTGAAGCGATGCAACATTCCCATAGTTTCGGCAACGCCCTCTTGGACGTTCTCCAATACATTCTTCTCTTCGTTAAGTGGTGGTTCCTGAAGCAGGATGCCAACTGTGTAACCAGGAGTTAGGAATGCTTCACCATTAGATGGTTGCTGCAACCCAGCCATAATCTGTAGAACAGTGGACTTACCCGCGCCGTTTGGACCAACAACACCGATCTTTGCGCCCGGCAAGAACATCAAAGTGACGTCGTCGAGAATTACCTTGTCACCATGCGCCTTGCGCGCCTTTTTCATCGTATAAATGAACTCAGCCATAAGTGGAAACTTTAATCTATAAGGTCAGTAGAATTCGCATCGGAGAAATGACTTCTCTCATGCGCCTATAGCTCAGTCGGATAGAGCGCGGGACTTCTAAGCCCGGCGTCGCAGGTTCGATTCCTGCTAGGCGCGCATGCCTCTTGGAAACACATATCCGCACCTTGTTTGGGTGGATTGCGAGATGACGGGCCTGGACACCGCTAAAGATGTCTTGGTCGAAATCGCTGTTCTCGTTACTGACTCGGAGTTGAACATCATCGGCGAAGGCGTCGATGTCGTCATCAAAGCGAGCGCCGAACAGATCGCTGGCATGAACGACTTCGTCACCAAAATGCATACCGATTCCGGACTCATCACTGAGATTCCAAATGGCATCTCAGTCTCTGATGCCGAAGAGTTAATTATTAAATACCTCGAATCAGCTGGCGTCGTATCAGGCAAGTCGCCGCTTGCTGGCAACTCTGTTTATGTCGATCGCATCTTCATCACTCGCGATATGCCAAAGCTCTCTGAATATCTTCACTACCGAACCATCGATGTCTCTTCTATTAAAGAACTTACCCGCCGCTGGTATCCAAAGGTTTACTTCAACTCCCCTGCAAAGACCGGTAACCATCGCGCTCTCGGCGACATCAAAGATTCCATCTCAGAGTTATCTTTCTATCGCAAGACTGTCTTCGTTGATCAGCCTGGCCCACAGAGCGCGGATATCAAGCAGATTGCCGCTACTTTTAACGGGGATTCCGCACCTACCGAAGGCTGATAAACTACGCAGGTCCGAAAACGACATGGTGGATGTAGCTCAGCTGGTAGAGCATCCGGTTGTGGTCCGGAATGTCGCGGGTTCGAGCCCCGTCATTCACCCCAGTACTAGTTATTCAATTAACTAGCTAACAATCAACGATGATTGCATGGAGAAGAAATGAATGAATTACGTTTCGATGTATTAGTCGAAATTCCTGCCGGCTCACGTAACAAATATGAAGTAGATAAGAAGAGCGGCAAGATTCGTTTAGATCGCATGCTTTTCACTTCAACACGTTATCCATGGGATTACGGTTATGTTGAGAACACACTTGGCCTAGATGGCGACCCAATTGATGCGCTAGTTATGTTGGATGAACCAACATTCCCTGGCTGCGTAGTTGCGTGCCGAGTCATCGGAATGTTCCGTATGACAGATGAAGCCGGTGGCGATGACAAGCTTCTCTGCGTTCCTGCTGGCGATGTTCGCAAAGAACACCTTCGCGATATTCACCACGTATCTGAATACGATCGCCTAGAAATTCAGCACTTCTTTGAGGTTTACAAGGATCTCGAGCCAGGCAAGTCTGTAGAAGGCGCTACCTGGGTTGGCCGCACAGAAGCCGAAAAGGAAATTCAAGATTCTTTCGCTCGTTATCAAGCTGGCGTAACAAAATAGAAACATTTATTAACTAACTTACTCGCCATGATCAATGGCGCAGATACAGCTTGGCTTCTAACTTCCGGAGCGCTCGTCCTATTTATGACTCCGGGGCTTGCTCTCTTCTACGGCGGCATGGTCCGCGCAAAGAGCGCACTCAACATGATGATGATGTCCTTCTCAGCGATGGGCGTAGTCACAATCATCTGGGTGCTCTACGGATACTCATTAGCTTTCGGAAAAGATCACGGCGGATTGATCGGCGATTTATCTCATCTTGGGCTTGGTAATACTTTGAAATCAGTTGTTGGCGCAGAAGGTCACCAAGTTCCAACTCTTGCATTCGCAATGTTCCAGCTGACCTTTGCGATTGTCACTGTTGCGCTTCTTTCTGGCGCAATTGCAGATCGCGTGAAATTTAGCTCTTGGCTATTTTTTGTTGCTTCATGGATTACCTTGGTTTATATCCCTGTTTCTCACTGGGTATTCGCTCCAGGCGGTTGGATTCTTTCTCACTTAGGCGCTTTAGATTTTGCCGGCGGCTTGGTTGTTGAGATTAACTCAGGCGCATCTGCACTTGCGCTTGCTTTAGTAATCGGAAAGCGAAAAGGTTTTAAGCGCGATCCAATGCGTCCGCATAATCTTCCATTAGTTCTATTAGGCGCCGGAATTCTCTGGTTTGGTTGGTTTGGATTTAACGGCGGAAGTGCGCTAACTAGTGGTGCGCTCGCTGCGACTGCGTTAATTAATACCCAGATTGCGGGAGCTGCAGCTGCTATTACTTGGGTCGCAGTAGAAAAAATTCGCGATGGTCGCGCAACAACACTTGGTGTTGCATCAGGTGCAATCGCAGGTCTTGTCGCAATCACCCCTGCATGCGGATTCGTAAATCCGCTAGGTGCAATGGTTATTGGCCTGATAAGTGGATCACTCTCCTGCTGGGCTGTGGCACTTAAGTATCGATTCAACTACGACGATTCGTTAGACGTAGTCGGCGTGCATGGAGTTAGTGGCCTATTTGGAATGTTGATGATTGGCTTGCTTGCAACTACAACCGCAAATGAATTCGGTGGCGATGGCGTCTTTATGCAAGGAGGCACTGAACTTCTCCAGCGCCAGACAATCGCATCAGTTGTTGTCGCACTCTTCTCATTCTTTGCAACCCTTGCCCTTGCGAAATTCATTGAGAAGACCATTGGTTTTAGGTCAAGTTCAGATGATGAATCAACTGGCTTAGACCAGGTTTACCACGCGGAAACCGCATATGATTTCTCAAGTATTTCGATTCGATAGAGGCGCAAAATGAAGTTAATTACTGCAATTATCAAACCTTCGAAGTTAGATGATGTTAAGTCCGCATTGCAAGGCGCTGGGGTTGCGGGAATGACCGTAACCGAGGCAAGTGGTTTTGGCCGTCAAAAAGGACATACTGAGATTTACCGTGGTGCCGAATACGTGGTTGATCTCATCCCGAAAATTAAAATCGAAGTAATTGCTGATGATGAAGCCGCTTCAGATATCGTTGAAACCATTTCAACTGCAGCAAATACCAATTCCATCGGTGACGGCAAGATTTGGGTAACTACAGTTGATTCGGTAGTTCGAGTTCGCACCGGCGAAAAGGGGCATGACGCAATCTAGTTCTTGCATGTTGCAAGAACATTTTTCATCGCCGACTTTTCAGGTGGAGTGACCCAAAGGCTGTATTTCGCTTTCACGATAATTTGTTTTGTCACATAAGCACATCGGATGCTTTTTAGCGGTGGCAGCCAAGTTGCAGCATCGCCATCACCTTTTTGCGAATTTAATCGACCTTGAACAGCCAGTAAATTATCTGGGTCGTTTGCAAACGCAGTCCGCTTCTCCAGAGTTAATTTGAAGGCACCGGTCTGCCATGCATTACTTAACGCAACCACATGATCAATCTGCACTTCCATGCTACTAGTTGCACCTTTAACAAAATTTATTGTGGTTCCCGAATAGGGATCGAGCAAAATTCCGCTTTCGACTACACAATCGTGAGTCTTGGATCGAAAAACAATGTTTGTCAGATCGCGCTTCAGAATGTCATTTCGGGTATCGCAACCATTCTTATTTACATCTGCCCATGTAGCGCCGAATTGGGCGCGGGTGTAACCCGTCTTAGGCGCTCTGCCCTTTACGGCCAAGGTATTTAAGAGCTCTTCAGCGGTAGAAGCCGAAGCGGTGGCGCTAGAAATACCGAGAATCGCGACCATTGCGATTGCCCAGATACTTCTACTTTTCATGCTGCGATATTAATTGTGCGACACCACATTCCCCTTGATTGACCTAGATTTTGCGCTCAAGGGCAAAGTTGATAGGGTCTGACCCGTTCAAGTCTTTGGGTTGTTAGCTCAGTTGGTAGAGCAAGTGACTCTTAATCACTGGGTCGTAGGTTCGAGTCCTACACAACCCACCAAAGCGTCGTTCCGAATGGAACGGCGTTTTTTCATCTATTCAGCAGGGATCAGAATTCGGAAGATACTGATCGGCGCATTTGGGTCGTACTCCTCGCCGTAAATCTCTAAGTGTTGACCCGCTCTCCCTTTCATGCCTGAGGCAGGAAATGCGTTCATATACGCGTCCTGAAAACCTTTATCGATATCTACGGCATATCCTTCGAAGCGATATTCGAAGTAATTACCACCTTCAACATCAAGAATCTCAAATCCATCTACTGTGGCATCACTCTTGAACCCGCAGAAATACGTAATTAACTGTGGTGGCGTTTGATCATCCGCTGGCCAACTAACGCCGTACATATCTTGTTCTAGTGGGATTCCTGCAGCCATAACTTTATCTATGAATTCATGCCAGAGCTTGTTGCCAAAATCTGCTCCTGCATTATCTTCCTTGTTAAATGATGATGGTCCGGTCTTTTGAATTCCGGCTAATTTGAATGGTGCAATTTGCACTGAACTAGACATTATTTGCGGTGCTCCTTAATTTTGTTTAGAACCTCGCGAATACCGAAGAAAGCAAAGACCGCCATGATGAAAATAAAGCTGTCGTAAATGGTCTTTGGGGCAGACTTCGCGGTCTTTAAAATATAAATATCAGGAATGAAGTGCAGAACTATTGCGATTCCGCCATAAATTGAAGCTTTGCGCCAATGGTTTACAACAATGGCAAAGAACATCTTTGCTGTTGTAATTGCATATGGGACTGCAATTGCGATGACAATAGTGAAGTAAATCCAAGGATTTACGCCATATTTAGCAAAAGTCTTATCAACGGCAAAAGTCTTGAGGACATCCCAAGCAATCACTATGCCGATCCACCAGCGCTCGATGAGCTTCTGGTGCTTCTCGGATTTAATCCAACGACTTAGTTGCACCTGAAAAGGATACGGCTATTGCGCCTTTAAGTCCTTACTTAAAGAACTCCCCTGTAATCACCCATGTCTTATATGGACCTTCTTTGAAATTCACAATTGTTACTGGTCGGCGTTTGTATACAGCGCACATACTCTTCGACTTCAGTCGTCGAATTGTTCCAAGCATGATCAAAAGCGGAATACCTGTACCTGGAGCGCGAACCCCGGCCATAACTTCAGCAGACCATGGTTTGTCCGAATAAGTAATGGATTCAATCCACTCTTCTGGCGCGCTCAAAGATCCATGGAAAGCACCAAGAACTTCAAGAAATGAGAAATTTAGATGAATCTTGCCGTCAGATTTAGTTAGTTTTGCCATTACTTTTTCTTGGTATATCCCTTAGGGCAAACTGGCTTCACTGCAACTACCTTCTTGGTGGTTTTGCCTTTAACGCAGGTAATTGTCTTCAAGCTCTTAACCATTTGCTGAAGTTGGTAAATAGAGTTCGCAAACTCTTCCACCTCTTCTTCACATAGATCCTTTATTGGTTGCAAGTCCTGATTTACATTGGCTAGGCCATTCACAATGGCCGCATAGTTAGAATCAAAATCAGCTAATACTGCATTCACTTGCTTAAGAAGTGTTGGATCAACCTTCATCTTTTCTTTCAAGGCAAGAATCGTGGCATGTTGCTCATCCAGGACCTTCACATACTTAACTTTGATTATTTCGACCGTGGCTGCGCGATCTGCAGCAGGGTCAGCTTTTGCTGGCGCTACTGCAAATACCAAGAGCGCAGATACTAGCCCTGCGATTACTTTTTGATTCCTCATGCCTTAAAAATACTCCTGGGCGATTCTTTGGCCAGATGAAAATAGCCATTTACGCCTATCTCCTTGCTCACTAAAGGCCGTTTTATGAATGGGCTAGCCCTTAAGTAGAATTACCGACATGGAACTTCAGAAAGTCATCTTGTACTACGGCTTTGCACCAATCGCAGATCCAGAGGCTGTTCGTTTATGGCAGCGCAATCTCTGTGAAACTCTTGGGATCAAAGGTCGCATTCTGATTTCAAAGCACGGCATCAACGGAACTCTTGGCGGCGAAATGGAAGCGCTAAAGAAATATGTGCGCCAAACAAAAGAGTATCCAGGATTTAAGAAGATTGATTTCAAGTGGTCTGACGGAACTGGTCAGGACTTCCCTCGTTTACGAGTTCGCGTTCGCGATGAGCTTGTTGCTTTCGGTTCACCTGACGAAATTCAAGTTGATATCAATGGCGTAGTTAATGGCGGAAAGCACTTAAAGCCATTCGAAGTAGATAAATTAGTCGCAGAACGCGGAAATGATGTGGTCTTCTTTGATGGTCGCAATGCTTATGAAGCGAAAATCGGTAAGTTCAAAAATGCAGTGGTTCCAGATGTGGTCACATCTCGCGATTTCATCAAGGAAATCGAAAGTGGAAAGTACGACGATCTGAAAGATAAGCCAGTAGTTACTTACTGCACCGGCGGTATCCGATGCGAAATCCTCTCAGCGGTGATGGTTAACCGAGGATTTAAAGAGGTTTATCAGATCGAAGGCGGCATTGTTCGCTACGGAAATAAATTTGCGGATTCCTCTCATTGGGAAGGTTCGCTTTACACATTTGATGATCGCATGACTATTGACTTCAGCGATGAAACTAAAGTCATTGGAAAGTGCGATGTTTGCCAAGCTGGCACAAAGAATTTCTATAACTGCGCTAATCCGCAGTGCCATGAGCTTTTCTTGCTATGCGATAACTGCCACAAGGATGAGAAGAACATCTCTTGCATCCATGATGTCAGCCGCAGCCATAAGCAAGAATTGATTGGCTAATGACAAATCCTTGGAAAGACGGTCCGGAACCAGATAGGACTATTTCCTACGGAGATGCGCTCGATCAAATAATTGATTTCTACGATGGTTGCGGTCCACTAGTTACGCTGATCCATGGCGGTTATTGGCGTCCGGCGCATACTCGCGTACATATGCGAGCTTTAGCGGGAAAACTTGCGGCCAATGGTTTTCAAGTTGCAAATATTGAATATCGCAGAGATTTAGATAACCCAAAGAAGTTATTTGACGATGTTAACTCTGCGCTAAAACACTTAACTGAATCAATTGCACTTATTGGTTTTTCAGTTGGTGGGCAGCTTGCTTTAATCTCCGAGAGCCAAGCACATAAGTTAATTCTTCTGGCACCTATTACTGATCTGCAGAGAACTAAAGATGAGAACTTGGGTGATGGCGCAGTTGATGCTTACTTTGGTGCGACTGATTTAAAGGAATTCGATCCTTATTTGAAGAATTACGATCAACATCTTTACATCCTTCATGGAGATGCCGATGATCGAGTTCCACTTGAACATTCAAGAGATTTCGCGAAGTCAAAAGGTGCAGCACTCATGGAGATTTCAGGTGC
>JBFYJK010000101.1:0-6826 GCA_041311445.1 Candidatus Nanopelagicales bacterium | reverse complement strand
TAGTTGTGCCAAGTTCAAGTTGAATACGACGAATCTCTTCGCGTAGCTGTGTACGAACCTTTGCATCAAGTGCTGATAGTGGTTCATCAAGAAGTAGAACCTTTGGTGAGATCGCTAGCGCACGTGCAAGTGCAATACGTTGCTGCTGGCCGCCAGATAGCTGATGTGGGTAATGGTTTGCATGTGTTGCAAGACCAACAAGTTCTAGAAGTTCCATTGAACGGTTCTGACGAATATCCGCAGCGGTCTTATGTGCCTTTAGCTTTAGACCGTATTCGACGTTATCGCGAGCTGTCATATGTGGGAACAATGAATATGCCTGGAAGACCATGCCCATGCCGCGCTTATTTGCAGCTAGGTTGGTGATCTCTTTGCCATCAACGATGATCTGTCCGCGATCTAAGTCTTGAAGACCAGCTAGTGCGCGAAGCGCAGTGGTCTTACCGCAACCTGAAGGTCCAAGGAGTGCGACGAATTCGCCTGGAGCGATCTCGAGGGTTAGGCCATCAAGCGCCTTCACCTTTCCAAAGTGCTTAGCGATATCTAGTAGCTGTACAGCTGCTTTACTCACTGTATTTCCTTTCAGGCCACGTCAACGTCAAGAACTTCTTTTTGACGCTTGGAGTTAGGGATAATTAACAAAATTGCTAGAACTAAGAGAATCGAGGCTAGTGAAACTGCTACAGCTACGTTTCCGTTGGTGCGACCTATCTGCGCAATAACGACTTGGAAGGTCTTGTAGTTCAAGATATTTGAAATTGTGAACTCGCCAAGAACCAAGGCAATTGCAATAAATGAACCATTCAAAATACCGGTGCGCAGAGTTGGCATGATAATTCCGGCCATCATGCGCGGAACTGAAGAACCTAGTGTTTGAGCTGCTTCAGCCAAAGTATGAATATCGTTCGCTGCCAATGATGCGGCAAGCGAGCGATATGTGTAAGGGAGAATCAAAACCGCGTAGACCCAAGCTAGCGCAATTGGAGATTCTGTAACGTTAATTGATAGCCAACGGTAAATCGGAGCGATACCGACCACAATCACAATTGCAGGAATCGCCAAAGGAATCAAACAGAGCAGCTCCATAGGGCGTCGCAATTTTGGAAGGCGTAATTCAATCCAAACGATAGTTGGAACAATTACCACCAAGATCAGCGCCATCACGATTGCCGCCATGGTCAACGATCTAATAAGTGAGATAGCTAAATCTGGCTGCTTTGGAATCATCTTCCATGCAGATAGTGTGCGACCTTTTTCAAAGTAAGTAAATGGCTTGGTCGAGAAATCAAACATCGAATAAAGAGGCAAAATTAAATATAAGCCAACTACGGTGATGATAAAGAGACGCCAGGTCTTAACTTTCCAAGTGCGCTTCATCGGGTTGACTCCCACTTGCTAACTTTCTTGCGAAGTAATGAATACAAGAACATGGCAACAGTTACCACTGCCACCATTAATAGTGAGAGCGCTTTCGCTTCAGATGGGTTTGCGCCGCCGACTTCGGAGGTCAATGCAGCGCCAATTTGAAGCGGTGTTAACAAGCTTGAGACGTTAACCAAAGTCTGCGCTGTTGCGTATGCAGAGAATGAGTTAACAAACAGCAAAAGCGCTGCACCTGCGAAAGAAGGTGTTAACACTGGAATTCCGATACGTAGCCAGAACTCAAGCATTCCCCCACCAAGTGAATCTGAAGCTTCACGCCACTGCGGACGTAAGTTCTGAATTGTTGGCAAGAAAACGATAACCATTAATGGAATCTGGAAAAATGTATAAACAACGGATAGGCCGTTGAGTTCGTAAAGCCAAGATGAATTACTTAAGAATGAATTTGGGAAATGCTTGACTGCATATCCGCTTACCAAACCGTTGAAACCAAATGTTGCTAAGAATGCGAAGGTCAACATAACGCCACCGAACTGCGCGAGCACAGAGCTCAAAGCGACAGAGAATCGGTAGAAGAAGCCTTCTTTCTTTCCTGAAACTAAAGCCCATGCAAAGAGGCCGCCAAGAATTGCTCCAGAGATCGCTGTAGTAAATGAAATCTGCATTGAATTTGCGAATGCATTTTTCGTTACTGGATCTGAGAAGAGGTTTCTGATGGCAGATAAATCCCACTTGCCTTTAGGGTCTAGAAATGCGCCAATTAGAACGCTAAGTGTTGGGTAAATTAAGAAAAGCCCCGTAAACGCAAGAAATGGCAGTAGCCCTGCGTAATCTTTAAGTCGAGAACCGGCTCTGCTTTTGGCAGAGCCGGTTCCGATGACCTTGTTAGTCAATTGGTATTAACTCCTAATAATCTCTAATTATTAATTAGTGATTAAAGAGTAGCCCAAGCTGTCTTCAACTGTGCCTTAGCTGCAGTTGATTCATCAGCTGTTGCCTTAGATGCCTGAACCTTTGACTTACCAATTGCTGCAATACCTGCAGCTGGAGCACGCTTGGTCTTTAGTAGCCATGTCCAAAGTGTTGGAGTTGCGCCACCTGTTGACCAAACCTTTGCACCTGCTTCACCTAGGGTGTATTCCATCCATAGACGAGCACATGCTGGGTGTGGTGCCCAAGCTGAGATTGCTGAGTTGTATGTTGAACCAACAGCTGCTGGTGTGAACATCTTCCATGTCTTACCTGCAGCAGCAAACTTCTTTGCAATGCCAGCTGAGATGTAACCGTTGTCGATTACAACTGGAGTCTGGCCTGATGCAATTGTTGCTTCTGTTGGGTTAACAAGTACGAAGTTACCTGCAGCCTTTAGCTTCTTGAACCAGTTAATAGCTGGAGTTACATCTGAGAATGTACCGCCAAGAGCTTTGTTGATCATGAACACGCCATTTAGACCTGCTGATGAAACGTTTGGATCTCCATTAAGAGTTACCTTGCCCTTGAAGATTGGCTTGAATAGATCATCAAGCTTGGTGATTGTGCCAAGTGATCCGTCGTAGCCAATTGTCATGGTGCCGGTGTAGTTAGGTGTGAATTCACCTGTTGGTGATAGTGATGTGAAGTCTAGGTAGTTCCAGTTACGAACCTTGTAAGGTGCGAATGTTCCAGTTCCCTTGTACTTATCAGCTACTGCGATACCGATATCGAAAACGTCTGGTGAACGGTTTGTTCCCTTGTTAGCGATTGCTGCATCGATTTCTTCCTGTGATGAACCTTCTGGGTTAGCTTCATCAACCTTTACGCCGTAAGTTGCCTTAAAGCCGTCGATCATGTCGCCGTAGTTTGCCCAGTAATGTGGAAGAGCGATTACGTTAAGTGTGCCTTCCTTCTTGCACTCAGCTGCTAGACCTGCAAGGCCGCCTGCCTGAGATGCGCTTGTTGCTGTAGCGAACTTGCTAGCAGCTGAAGCTGAAGTAAGAGTAGGTAGTGCTAGTGATGCAGATACTGCAGCTACTAGAGCAACCTTTCCTAGCTTTGAAATCTTCACTGATTTCTCCTTTTATTGTCGAGGGTTCTTCTCGCCCTTTGCAATTCACGTGATGATCGCAAAGCGCTAAGAACGAGGTAAACCTAATGACCAGTTAACGATAGGTAAAGTAACTAGAGGTAACGTTTTGGGGGTCATTTTGTTACTTTTGGGTGAATTTAACTGAAATGTCGCCCTAATCTGGAAATTGCTAAAGTACTAGTTGATAGTTTCGATAAATCGCTTGCCTACCCCATTGCGGGCGAAAGCAATAAGTGTTAGTCCAAATTGCTCTGCCAATTCGATTGCCAAAGACGTTGGTGCGCTAACTCCAACCATTGCAGAGATGCCAGCGGTGATGGCCTTTTGGACAATTTCAAAACCAGTGCGGCCTGAAACCACCAAAGTCCAATCAGATAGCGGGAGTTGGCCATCCATTAGAGCTTGGCCGATTACTTTATCCACGGCGTTATGACGACCAACATCTTCTCTTGCATATTTAACTTCGCCTTGCGGATTGACTAAGAGCGCTGCATGCAAGCCTCCGGTCTTAGAGAAGATTGCTTGGGTTTTATCAAGTAGTTCAGTTAGCTGTGCGAGTTCGGCATCGCTCTTAGTTGTTGGTTTAACAAATGGAATTCCGCGTTTTTGTAAGTCAGAAATATTTTCTGAACCACAAACACCGCAAGCAGAGTTCATGGTGAAGCGCCTATCCATTTTGCGAGAGAAATCTGGTGCATCTTGAGTCACTTCTGCGATTACAACATTTGCTCGTTGACGTGGAGTAAGTGTGCGGTCGCCGCAAACTTTTACAGTAATTAGTTGATCTGGATTTGTTAAGAAACCTTCACCCCACAAGAAACCTGCTGCTAGTTGTAAATCAGCGCCAGGAGTGCGCATTGTGATTCCGAGTTGCTGCTCTTCTGCGCCGCGTTTGATGCGAATTTCAAGCGGCTCTTCAACCACCACGCTATCTGATGTGGTGGTTTCAGAATCGCTTCTTTGAACCTTTACCTTTTGAATGGATGAAGGTGCATCATTTATAGCCATTATTTCTTGTGCTTATAGAACTCTGTGTGATCCGCAGGAAGAGTGCCCTTGCCGATAATTAAATCTGCGGCGCGCTCTGCAACCATCATAACTGGCGCATAAATATTGCCATTTGTGACATATGGGAATACAGATGCATCTACTACGCGTAAGCCTTCAACTCCGTGAACTTTCATTGTTGAAGGGTCAACAACCGACATCGCGTCAGTTCCCATCTTCGCAGTACAAGATGGATGAAGTGCCGTCTCTGCATCTTTACGGACCCACTCCAGAATCTCTTCATCGGTTGAAACAGATGGGCCAGGTGATGTTTCTCCGGCATTCATTTCATCCATCGCTGGCTGAGTCATGATGTGGCGTGCTTGGCGAATTGCTTCGATCCATTCGCGGCGATCTTGATCAGTAGATAGATAGTTAAACAACATCGCTGGCTTCACTAGTGGATCAGTGCTCTTGATCTTTAACCATCCGCGAGAGTCTGAATACATTGGGCCGATATGGAATTGATATCCATGCCCACCTTTTGGACCAGACCCGTCATAGCGAATTGCAAGAGGCAAGAAGTGATACATCAAGTTTGGATATGCGACATCTTCGTTACTACGAGTAAATCCGCCAGCCTCGAAGTGATTCGTTGCCCCTGGGCCGGTACGGAAGAAGAGCCATAGGAAACCGATCCATGGTCGCTTCCAGAATTTAAGCGATGGCTGCTGTGTAACCGGTTGCTTGCACTTGTACTGAACATAAACTTCTAGGTGATCTTGTAAGTTCGCGCCAACGCCAGGCAGGTTATGAACCATCTCAACGCCAAGTGGCTTTAGATCGTTCTCATTACCAATACCCGAAAGTTGCAATAACTGTGGTGAATTAATTGCACCGCCAGAGAGGATTACATCCTTACCTTTAATTACTTGCTTCTTGCCCTTGATCAATACCTCAACGCCGACGGCAGTTTTGCCTTCGAAAAGAACTTTGGTAACCATTGCCTTGGTCTTAACTTCTAAGTTCTTTCGGTTTTTAACTGGATATAGATATGCACGAGCCGCACTTAAACGACGTCCTCGGTAAACATTGCGATCAAATCGCGCAAAGCCTTCTTGTCGATAACCATTCACATCTTCAGTGAGATTAAACCCAGCTTGCTGAACCGCTTCGAAGAATTGCTTAAACAATGGACCCTTAGATGGACCGCGCTCTAATTTGAGTGGTCCATCCCCACCGCGAAGTGCGCCATTTGGATCTGCAATACAAGTTTCCATCTTCTTGAAATATGGCAAGCAGTGTGCGAAATCCCAATCTTGCATTCCTTTGTCTCTGCCCCAACGTTCATAATCCATTGGATTTCCGCGTTGAAAAATTTGTCCATTGATTGAAGAAGAACCACCCAAAACTTTTCCACGTGCATGATAAATCTTTCGATTATTCATAAATGGTTCTGGCTCTGATTCGTACATCCAGTCGTAGTACTTGCTGCCGATTGGAAATGCCAAACCAGCTGGCATGTGGATGAAGACATCCCATTTGTAATCGCGACGTCCCGCTTCAAGAACCAGAACTTCTTTGCTTGGGTCAGCGCTTAAACGATTTGCAAGTACGCAACCTGCAGATCCACCACCGACGATGATGTAATCGTATGTCTTCAATTTAAAACCTCTTCTTTGAGTTCTAATCTTGCGGCATAAATAAAACCGCCCGACTAAATTCTATCTAGTCGGGCGGTTTTATTAGTAATTAATTACTTAAGCCAAGCATCTGCTTTTGCCTTATTTGCCTTGATCCACTTCTGTGCTGCTGCTTCAGGTGTCATTCCACCTTCGATGTATGCCGCAACAGTGTTCTGATCTGCGTTGGTCCACTTGAAGTTCTTAACGATCTTCGCCATAACTGAACCTGAATCCATCAACTTCTTAGAAGCAATCTTCTGAAGTGGTGTTGATGGGTAATCGGTCTTTCCTGAAGCCTTAGCTGCATCAGACCAATCGTTCTTAGGGAAGTTGACGCGTGCCTTATCTAGACCAGGAACCTTCACGAATAGTGTTGATGGCTCCCACCAGTAAATAAGAGCTGGCTTCTTGTTCTTTTCAGCCTTAGTGATTGTTGAGATAAGAGCTGCTTCTGAACCTGTAGCAATTGCCTTGAAGTTCAACTTGTTAGCCTTGATCATCTTCTCACCAATGGTTGTATAACCTGGAGGACCTTCGTACCAAGCACCCTTTCCGCCAGAATCAGCGGTCTTGAATAGTGATGCATACTTGTTTAGGTTCTTTGAATCTGTAATTCCTGGATACTTCTTAACCATCCATGGAGCAACGAACATACCGATCTTTCCAACGTTACCGTTAGAACCAACCTGTACTACTGCGCCACGAT
>JBFYJK010000100.1:0-4824 GCA_041311445.1 Candidatus Nanopelagicales bacterium | reverse complement strand
GATGTTAATTTCATTACCCCTCCTTGGATAACTAATAAGAGTGAGTACAGACTATTAGTAATCCACGCCACAAATAAAGGAAAATAGGTAACGATTTTGAAACCTTTTGAAGGTTTCATATTGTGATTATTAGACGCGACGGGCTGCGGCTTGAGCGATTCGGTCGATTACAACGCCCAGAATCAAAATTGCTAGACCTGCAACTAAACCCTTACCAGTTAACTCTGGCTTAGAGCTACCCATAATTACCAGGTAACCAAGACCGCCAGCGCCGACCCAGCCACCAATAACGATAACTGCGAGCACGAAAATCATGCCCTGGTTAGCGGCAAGTAATAGCGCTTTCTTTGCAGATGGCAGCTGTACTTTCAAAATGATCTGTCGGACATTTGATCCAGCAGCCGTTGCAGCTTCAATAATGGTTTCCGGAACTGTTCGAATTCCTTCGCCAACAATTTTCACAACAACAGGAATCGAATAAACAATACCGGTCGCAATAGCGGTGAAACGAGTCGGACCAAATAGACCAAGCATCGGAACTAGGTAAACGAATGCCGGCATTGTTTGACCTGCATCCATAAATGGTCGGAAGAATGAATCAGCGCGTTTGCTACGTCCTACCCAGATACCCATTGCAACACCAACGATCATGGTTAAGAGTGTTGCCACAATAGTTTGAGTCAGAGTAACCATCGAATCAAACCAGAGTCCGGTTGCCACAATTGAAAGAAGTAACGTCAAGGTCATCAATGCAATTCTTGCGCCACCTAGAATCAAAGCGACAATGACAAACATTGAAATTGTCATAAACCAAGGAGCGCGAGCCAACATATCTTCGATTGGATTCAGGATCCAGATTGAGATGAAATCTTTGAAACCGACAGTAATAAATGAGAGATCGTTTACTAAGTAGTTAACGAAGTCGTTTGTGACCGTCTCTACCTTTAGCGCGATATTTGGATTTACTGGGAAAGCTTGAAGTTTCTCTACTGAGTGAGATGCAATCGCAATAATTAGCGCGCCTGCACCGGTCAATGAAATATTACGGCGACGGATAGCCAACTGCTTAGGTGTAGGTGGAATAAAGCTCTTCTGCTTTACCGCTGCTGCGCTTGTTACGCGATCCAACATAATTGCCATCGCAACTACTGCGATACCTGCAACTAAACCTTTACCGGTATTTTGAATAGTTAGCGCTGAAACGATTGGACGGCCGAGGCCAGGCGCTGCAATAAGAGCGGCAATAACTACGAATGAGAGCGCAGCCATAACTGTCTGATTAATGCCAAGCACAATCATCTGCTTTGCCATTGGCAGCTGAACTTTGCGAAGAGTCTGCTTATCGGTTGCGCCCATTGAAATCGATGCTTCAACCGGTGAGAAATTCAAAGTACGAATAGCATGTGAAGTAATGCGGATTGAAATTGGAATGCTGTAAACCATTGTTGCAATAGTTGCTGTTGCTTCACCGATCATAAAGAAGAGCGCAAGCGGCGCCATATAAACAAGAGTTGGCAGAATTTGAGCCAAATCCAAAATTGGCGTTACCAATTTCAAAACTCGATCAGATAGGCCCGCCCAGATACCCATTGGAATACCAATTGCAAGAGATAACAAAACCGCTGCAATTGTCATTGCCAAGGTATCCATGGTGTCTACCCACATACCTAAAGCGCCACAAACACCAAGAAGTGCAACTACGAGAACTGCCATTCGAATGCGGCTTGTCGCATAAGCAGCAAATGCCAAAATTGCTACTACTCCAGCCCAACCAATCAACGGCGCGGATGCACCATTCATTGGAGTTGATATCAAACTGCGAATTACATCAACAAAACTATTGATGAATAAACGGATTGGGTTGAAGAAATAGATAAAGAACGGGCTAGTTGTTCGGTTGCCACTGATTGAGGCCGCTGCATTACCAACTACAGTTGTGACAGGTGTGTTATCTGCCATTGGAAGTTCAAGAGTTAATTTGCCAAAGAAAATCTTTGCAAGGGCATACCAAAAAACAATAAAGCCTAAGAAGAAACGGCCTTTATGTTCGCGGACTTTTTCAAGCATTAATTAACACCTGCGATTAGAGCCAGCACATCTTCTGCAGAAACTACGCCCAAAGACTTGCCATCTTGGATGACATTTACTGGGTGGTGAGCTTCAAGAATCTTTGCAGTTGCTTCACGAATAATCATATTTGCAGGCAATTCCAGCGCAGAAGCGAATTCATCATCGCGCAATGGACGAGCCAAATACTTAAGTGAAAGTACGTGTGACTTTGCAATATCGCGTACGAAGTTTGCGACGTAATCATCCTTTGGATTAGCAACCAACTCTTCTGGTGTGCCCACTTGAATTAGTGCACCGTCGCGCATGATCGCGATGCGATCGCCAACCTTTGCAGCTTCTTGTAAGTCGTGAGTAATAAATACCATGGTCTTGCCAAGGTCGTGGTGCAGGCGAATAACTTCGTTCTGCATATCGCGACGAATTAGTGGATCAAGAGCCGAGAATGGTTCATCAAGGAACATGATCTGTGGATCTACTGCAAGCGCACGAGCAAGACCTACTCGCTGTTGCATGCCGCCAGAGAGTTGTTCTGGATAAGCCTCTGAATATCCTTGAAGACCTACAAGTTCGATTACTTCATGTGCGCGCTTATGGCGATCAGCTTTTGATACACCATTAATTTCTAATGAATAAGCAATGTTGTCTACAACCTTACGATGCGGAAGTAGACCGAAGTGCTGGAATACCATCGAGAACTTTGTTCGGCGTAGCTCGCGAAGACGATTTGCATCTACTTTCAGAATATCTTCGCCGTCATAAATTAATTCACCACGAGTAGGTTCGATAAGTCGAGTCATGCAACGAACCAGTGTTGACTTACCAGAACCTGAAAGTCCCATAACAACGAAGACTTCACCCTTTGCAACTTCAAATGAAACGTCGCGTACCGCGATTGTGTTGCCGGTCTTGTTGCGAAGTTCAGTGCGAGTTAGGTCTGCATCCGGAGTGCCTATTAACTTGTCGGCGTTTGGACCGAAAACTTTCCAAACGTTACGAACTGAGATCATCGACGATGATGACATTTTTCCTCCGGGTCTACTCTCTGTTTAGCGCTCTGCGAACCAGCCAGATTTACCTGGCTTATTGTTGGTCCAAATGTGTTTACTTTCAAGGAATTCTGAGAGGCCGTGCACTCCTAATTCGCGGCCAATGCCGGATGCCTTGAAACCGCCCCACTCTGCCTGTGGTTTGTATGGGCCGTAATCGTTAATCCATACCGTGCCATGACGAAGTGCGCGTGAAACTCGACGAGCTTTCGCTTCATCCTTAGTCCAGACCGCACCACTTAATCCATAAATAGTGTCATTAGCGATTTCAATCGCTTCGGCTTCGGTTTCGAAAGTTTCGACAGTGATGACTGGGCCAAATGATTCATCTTGAACGCAAGACATCTTGGTATTGCAACCGTCCAACACTGTTGGTGGGAAGAAATTACCCTTCGCGAAATCACCTTCAGTTAGCTTCTTGCCGCCAACTAATAACTTCGCACCTTCGGCAACACCCTTTTCAACATACTCTTGAACTTTATTTAAATGTGTTGAACTAATAAGTGGGCCGGTCTCTGCATCTGCAGATGTTGGTCCACCTAATTTAATATCTTTCGCACGACGAACAATTTCATTAACAACTTTGTCGTGAATGCTCTTTTCGACCACTAAACGTGTTCCGGCAGAACAGACCTGGCCAGAGTGAAGGAATCCAGCTGTAACCGCATTATCGATTGCCGCATCAACATCTGAATCAGCAAAGATAATATTTGGATTCTTGCCGCCAAGTTCAAGTGCAACTTTCTTAATGGTCTTTGATGCCAACGACATAATGCGCTGACCGATACCTAGGCTGCCAGTAAATGACACTAAATCAATTCGTGGATCTGCGGTTAATAAATCTCCGATTGAAGAGCCTTTGCCAAGAATTAAGTTTGCAACACCAGCAGGTACTCCGGCTTCATCAATTAATTTAAATAGATGAATTGCTGTTGAAGGAGTTAGCTCAGCTGGCTTAACAATGAAGGTGCAGCCTGCAACAAGTGCTGGAGCAACCTTCCAAGAAACCTGCAATAACGGGTAATTCCATGGGCCAATAAGTGTGCAAACACCCACTGGTTCGTGAACAACGCGAGAATCAATATGGTCTATGCCCACATTAACTTCGCGTTCGTGCTGCTTCTTGCCGATTTCAGCGAAGTGGCGGAAACATGCAATTACATCTGCAATGTCATATTCGGCTTCGACTAAACGTTTGCCGGTGTCATCACTTTCCAGCTTTGCCAAAATACTTAGATCGCGTTCCATTAAATCTGCGATCTTGCCAACTAACGCCGCGCGCTTTTCAAATCCCCAAGTTGGAAATTCACCTTTATCAAATGCGTTGCGTGCTGCAGTGATTGCGAGTTCGACATCTGCTCCCGTTGCCTCTGCAACAGTTGCAACTACTCGCCCATCAGCTGGACTTATCACATCCCAGGTGTGGCCTTCAACTGGCGAAGACCACTTCCCGTTAATGTAGAGAGTGTTACTCACCTAGCTCTGATTTTCTCTTTGCAACAAAATCAGTTAGGCCAGCAAGAATTGAAGAATCAAGTTCAGGTGCTTGGTATTCCTCAAGCTTCTTCTTCCAGATTTCCTCTGCACGTGCGCGAGTATCTTTCGCACCAAGACGTGTCCAACGATCGAAGTTATCGCTGTTGGTTAGGAATGGACGATAGAAGCAATCACGGAAACGTTCCATTGTGTGTGCTGCACCCAAGAAGTG
>JBFYJK010000074.1:0-4813 GCA_041311445.1 Candidatus Nanopelagicales bacterium | reverse complement strand
GAAATTCCAGTGCATGGTCGCAATCAGTAAATGTAATTATTGATCGCGGTGCACCAGTGGTGACCAGCGAATTCAAGGTTTCCAGCGTAAATACCAAAGGAACTAAGCTCATTTGGGCAGGCGCTACTGATGCCGGAAGCGGTATTTGCAGCGTGCAGGTGCTAAATAGCGATGGTTTCGTAGTGGCGCGTACTGATCGCACCACAAACGTTAAGAGCGCGCCAGAACTTAACTTCTCTGGCGAAACCACCGGTAAAGCACAAGTTTTTGATTGCCGTGGTAACGGGGTCCAAGGTGATTTAACTTTGGGGCTTACTTATATTCCAGCGTTCAATGCAAAGACCACAGGCAAAGTAACCATCAATAAAACAGATTCAGCTTGCGTCGGCGCATGTAGCTTCTCATTTAGCGTGGCCGGGGATTTAGAAGTTAAGGTTGCAAAAGGCAGCGGCACTGCATATATAAATGGCGTTGCTGTGGGAACTTTTAAAGCAGGGGCAACTCCACTAAAACTTTCAATTGGAAAAGTAAAGAAAGTTGTTCGTCTGCAAGGTAAAGATTTAGTTGTTCAAGGTTTAGGCCAAGTAGCCGTGCAATGGAAAGAGACTGGAAAAGTTCAACGTAAAGTCGCAGTTGTTGATCCGTCGCTTGAAGATAAAAATCAACTAGCAGTTTCTAAGTATGGTTTCCAAATTTCTGATTTTGATCAAGATTACCAATTGCTTCCAATTGCGCGCGGCACAACTCTTTTGGACGCAACGTTAGATGTTTGCGGTGGTGACTTCCCATCAGAGAAGAACCGAGTGCTACGTCGACAAGTAGCGGCCTACAAAGAAGGAAGTCCATATTCATTTATTAGCACCGAAACCGTTAAATATAAAGATTCGTTTGCGGCAGAAAGCGCGCTGACAGATATTGATAACGTAGTTACAAAGTGCAAAGTTACTGGCGGTTTCAAAGGCACTGACGGAACATTGACCAAATACGCATTTACCGATGCACCGAAGTTTACTTACGCAGATGGCATCAAAGGCCGCGTGATACTTACTCTTATCGGTGAAGGAGCAAACGCTCGTTGGTTGCTTGGCTTCTTCCAAATAAAGGGCGAATTGGCAGTAAATACATATTTGGTGCGCGCTGAAAAATTCACCGATGCTGATATCAAGCGCTGGTCGCAGGTGGCATCAGATATCTCAACTAGATTAAGTGGTTATACGCCCGTAAACTCCTCTGTATGAGGTTGTATGCGTAACAGGATAGCGCTAGTAATGGTGCATACCTCGCCGCTTGAACAAGCTGGAATCGGCGATGCCGGCGGCATGAATATCTACGTAATCGAATCGGCTAAGCGAATGGCCGCAGTAGGCGTTGAAGTCGATATCTACACTCGCAGACTTACCGCGGATCAGCCTGAAATTATCGAATACGAAAAAGGTATTCGAATTGCGCATTTAGATCTTCCTGTCGGAACAAAAAAGGAATCTATCCCTTCACTTATTCCAGCGATGGCAGAAGAATTTAAAAAGAAAATTAAAGGCAAGGGTTATCAAGTAATTCATAGCCATTATTGGATTAGCGGTAAAGTCGCTATGCCTGCTGCAAAAGAGTACGGAATTCCTTTGGTGCACACCATGCACACAATGGCGCGCGTAAAGAATGCTGCACTTGCCGAAGGTGAAGCACCAGAACCAATGATTCGCATTCAAGGCGAAACACAAATAGTTGAAGCTGCGGATGCACTAATTGCTAATACCGATGCCGAAGCTGCTTGCTTGGTTGGCCAATACGATGCTTGTCCAGATAACGTGCGAGTAGTTGCACCAGGCGTTGATCTTTATAACTTCACACCAAAGCGTAAAGATGCCAGATCAAATATGGGCATTGATAAATCAAAACTGGTCGTATCTTTTGTGGGTCGTATTCAGCCTCATAAAGGGACAGAGGTTTTAGTACGTGCAGTAAACGAAATGATGGTTCACAATCCAGAACTTCGTAAAGATTTACAGGTATTAATTACAGGCGGCGCATCTGGCGTTGGAAATAATGAAGCAATTCGTATTCGCGAGTTAGTTTCTTGGCTAAAACTTGATGATGTAATTAAATTCTTAGATCCAGTAAGCCGTGAAGCGCTACCTGATCTATATCGCTCTTCAGACTTAGTTTGTGTACCTAGTTATTCAGAAAGTTTTGGCTTAGTCGCTCTTGAAGCGCAAGCATGCGGAACTCCAGTTGTGGCAAGTGCTGTTGGTGGTTTACGAACCGCTGTTGCCGACGGCATTTCAGGCGTTTTAGTAGATGGCCATAATCCAAAAGCTTGGTCTTCAGTAATTGCGCGTTTATTGATGGAACCACAGCGTCGAATCTTGCTTTCAATGGGCGCAGTGGAACATGCATCACACTTTGGATGGGATACAACGGCGCGAGGCACCCTTGATGTCTACGACCGTTTGATTAATCACCAGCCAATGGCAAAATACGCTCCATGACATCAAGCAAATACAAATTAATTCTTCTGCGCCACGGCGAATCCGAATGGAACGCGCTAAATCTATTTACCGGTTGGGTAGACGTTCGTCTATCTGCAAAAGGTGAAGCAGAGGCAAAGCGCGGCGGAGAGTTATTAAAAGAGCGCGGCTTGCTACCTGATGTCGTACACACTTCACTATTGCGTCGCGCTATTCATACTTCACAGTTAGCGCTTGATGCATGTGATCGCCACTGGATTCCAGTTAAGCGTTCATGGCGCTTAAACGAACGCCACTACGGTGCGCTGCAAGGCAAAGACAAAGCGCAGACACTTGCTGCATACGGCGAAGAGCAATTCCAATTATGGCGCCGTTCTTTCGATGTGCCGCCACCACAGATTGATGTGGACGATGAATTTTCACAATCTAAAGATCCTCGATATGCAGAACTTGGCAATGATGTTCCACGCACCGAGTGCTTAAAAGATGTCATTACTCGCATGATTCCTTATTGGAACGATGCAATTGTTTCTGATTTGAAAGCTAATAAAGTTGTATTGGTAACTGCGCACGGCAATTCATTGCGCGCACTTGTTAAGCACCTTGATGGAATTTCAGATGAAGCAATTGCTGGTCTAAATATTCCAACCGGTATTCCACTACTTTATGAATTAGATGAGAACTTCAAGCCAATTAAAACTGGCGGCGAGTACTTAGATCCAGAAGCTGCAAAGTCAGCCATCGAAGCGGTCGCAAACCAAGGCAAAAAATAAGCGTGTTCCGGAAGGCCAAGGAAGAGCTGGTTATCAAACCAGTCCTTGAAATTCCGCGCGAAGTTTTCGATATTTTGCAGGTAATTGATGCGGAGTATCTAATTGTCGAACCAGGGGATTCGGTTATCGCCAATTCCATCCGTTTGGAGAGCCTTGGGGTTATTGCAGATGGCAAAGTCGCGCACGAAGCTCTGCGCCAACTTATCCGCCAAGCACGTCGCCATAACGAACTCAATCAAGCTAATTTAGAGATCGCGAATAACGAAACTCGTGTTCGCGCTTTCCATATTGGCAATACTGGCAATATCGCAGTATTGGTATTCGATGATGCCGAATCGCTGCGCCTTGATGCCACTCGCCGTGATTTCGTGGCAAACGTTTCACACGAGTTAAAGACGCCAATTGGCAGCCTTTCAATACTTTCTGAAGCAATTGCTAGCGCAACGGATGATCCAGCGGCGCTAAAGGATTTTGCTAATCGCATCGGCAAAGAATCAAAACGTCTAGCAACTTTGGTTTCAGAGATTATTAACTTATCTCGCATTCAAGGAATTGATTCGATGATGAGCGCCAAAGTTGTCGATATCAATGAAGTGATTCACGATGCTATTGATATCTCTAAAACCAAAGCTGAAAGCCGCGGAATCCAAGTTGAATATAAAGCTTCACAAGTAATTGAAGTTTTGGCGGATAAACCTTCACTTGTTAGCGCGCTAGATAACTTAATCGAAAATGCAATTAACTACAGCCCAGATAACACCACAGTAAAGATTTCACTTTCTCAACGTGACAACATGGCAGAAATTTCTATTAAGGATCAAGGCATCGGAATCTCCGAAGCAGATATCGCACGTATCTTTGAACGTTTCTATCGCGTTGATCCAGCACGATCGCGCGAAACGGGTGGCACTGGTTTGGGACTTTCTATCGTTAAACACGTAATTAATAACCATGGTGGTGATGTATTAGTTTGGTCAGAGCTAGGAAATGGCTCTACATTCACCGTCCGTTTACCTATTGTTAAAGCGAACCTTGTAAATTCAAGCCCCGTGGTGGACCAATGAAAATCCTGATTGTCGAAGATGAATCATCTTTGGCAGAGCCGCTCTCGTTTCTGCTTCGCAAAGAGGGCTTTCAAACTGTAATCGCTGATGATGGGTTAAAAGCCATTGATTTATTTCAGGCGGAGCACCCAGATTTGATTCTGCTAGATCTAATGTTGCCTGGACTCTCTGGCACTGATGTTTGCAAGAAAATCCGTACAGTTTCGATGGTTCCGATCATCATGCTTACCGCCAAGGATGATGAAGTAGATAAAGTTATTGGTTTAGAACTTGGCGCAGATGATTATGTAACTAAGCCTTATTCGGGACGCGAATTAGTAGCCAGAATCAAGGCGGTTCTGCGCCGTGGCGCTGATTTAGCGCTAACTGGCGAAGAGAATGTCCTGCAAATCGCTAATATCAAAATGGATGTTGATCAACATAAAGTTTGGCTAGATGGCCAATTGATGCCGATGCCGCTAAAAGAATTTGAATTGCTCTGCGAATTAATGCGAAATGCCGGAAGAGTAAT
>JBFYJK010000025.1:0-5231 GCA_041311445.1 Candidatus Nanopelagicales bacterium | reverse complement strand
AGGCTAAGGATTGGACCAACCTGGACGAGCGTGGAAATGACTTCAAGTCATTTATCGCTGATCAGACCACTTCAATCACCAAGCTACTTGTAAGCCTTGGTCTTGCTTAATCATCTTGAAGATTAATAAAGAAGCAGTGGGAGAGCTCGCATTTGCGGGCTCTCTTCTGCTGCTAGGCGTAATCGTATTAATCGATACCAAGAACATGGTGGTCCCTCCAGGATCTGGCAGCGTTGGCCCGCAGGTATTTCCAACCATTATCGGCATCTTCATCATTGCTGTGGCGCTCTTCTTGAGCATTGAAATTCTCCGCGGAAATTACGGTCAGCCAGAGGGTACTGAGTTCGGTGAAATCGAATCAAAGACTGATTTCAAGACACTTGGAACTGTCGGCGCATCTATTCTGACTTATCCTTTCTTAATTGAACGTGCCGGTTTTGTAATCGCGTCAACAGTCGTATTTTTTGGCGTTGGTTTCGCTTATGGCGCTCGCAAGCCAATTAAGAATTTAGTTATTGCACTTTCATTCGCGCTGATTGTCTATCTGACATTCTCTAAGGCGCTAAGCGTTGAACTGCCAGCAGGAATCTTGAAGGGAATTTTATGAACAACATAGAATCTCTACTAAATGGATTTGCAAGCGCGCTAACTCTTACAAATTTGATGTTCGGTTTGCTAGGAACTTTCTTAGGAACTCTTGTAGGTGTACTTCCAGGCATTGGCCCAGCACTTGCAATCGCGCTATTGCTTCCAATCACATACACAATTAATCCAGCATCTGCGTTGATCATGTTCGCCGCTATCTATTACGGTGCGATGTATGGCGGATCAACTACCTCAATTTTGCTAAATACACCTGGTGAATCTGGCTCAGTTATCACTGCACTTGAAGGCCACCAGATGGCGAAACGCGGACGCGCTGGTGCAGCGCTGGCAACAGCAGCTATTGGTTCATTCGTAGCGGGAACTATTGCTACGGGCATACTCGCTTTTGCTGCGCCATCTCTGGCAAATATCGCTATTTCCGTTACCGCAGCTGATTACTTTGCGCTGATGTTGGTGGCATTTATGACCGTGGGTTCACTCCTTGGTTCATCAATGATCCGCGGCATGGTCTCACTTTCAGTTGGCTTGGCGCTCGGATTAGTTGGCTCAGACCTTCAATCTGGAGCGGTCCGTTTAACATTCGGAAATCTTCATGCAATCGATGGCATCGAAACAGTTACTGTAATTGTTTCGATCTTTGCACTCGGCGAAGCTCTATATATCGCTGGTCGTGCAAAGGAGAGTGGTTGGTCGCTAATTCAGATGCAAGGCAAAGCGCTAATGTCTCGCGAAGATTGGAAGCGCTCATGGCGTCCATGGTTACGCGGCACTGCAATTGGTTTCCCACTCGGAATCATTCCTGCAGGTGGATCTGAAGTTCCAACATTCCTGAGTTACTCCGTCGAAAAGAATTTATCAAAGAATAAAGATGAATTCGGTAAAGGCGCTATCGAAGGTGTTGCTGGTCCAGAAGCTGCAAATAATGCAAATGCTGCGGGTGCGTTAGTACCGCTACTTGCTTTAGGTCTACCAACTTCTGCAACCGCAGCGGTTATCTTGGTTGCTTTCCAGACTTACAACATCCAAACTGGACCGATGCTATTTGCAACAAATCCAGAAGTTGTTTGGACGCTAATTGCAGCTTTGTTCGTTGGAAATACTTTGCTACTTATTCTTAATCTTCCATTTGTGAAGATCTGGGTTAAGTTACTTAAGATTCCAAAACCATATCTCTTTGCCGGTATTACAACTTTCGCCCTTATGGGTGCATATGTTGCAAACAATGCGGTATTTGATTTGTGGATCGCACTTGGCGTTGCGGTTACTGGTTATTTCTTCCGACGTTTCGGTGTTCCAATTACACCGCTAATCATCGGTTTGATTCTTGGACCAATGGCAGAGCTTCAGATGCGTCGCGCACTACAAATTAGTGGCGGCGACCCTTCAGCGCTCTTTGCCACACCGCTTTCAAAGGTGCTTTATACAGTGCTGGCGCTAGTTATTTTCACTCCATTTATCTGGCGTGCAATCAAAAAGCGCAGTATTAAGTATCCAAAGCAGGGTTAGTTAATGGCAGTTGAAGTTTGGGCTAAGCGATTATTAATTAGCTCTACCTTCACGCAGGCCACGATGTATGTCGTGCGCCCGTTTATCACTTATCGAGCAATCGAAATTGATGCGGGCGCTACGGCGATCGGTTTGATTGGAGCAATCTATGCGCTCTTTCCAGTTTTGCTTGCACTCAAATTTGGTAGTTGGGTAGGAAAGTACGGCGAAGGAAAATTTCTAGTTGTCGGAACCTTTTCCTTAATTGTTTCCTGCACCTCATTGCTATTTACAAATAACGTTCCAACTTTGGCAATTGCGACAGCTTTAGCTGGACTCTCACATCTTGCATTGATGGTTGGTGGCCAAACTATGGTCGCGCTACGTGCACCTAAATCTGATTACAACAGGTTATTTGGTTACTACACATTCAGCGCATCGCTTGGTCACACCTTTGGTCCGGTAATTGCAGGTTTACTTGCTGGCTCATTAGCTAATGGCATGCCAGAGCATTCAAATTATGCTTTCTACTTTGCAATTCTGCTCTCTTCAATTGCGCTAATTCCAACTTTTAAGTGGCGCAATAACTCTCCAACAGTTAAAGCAGCAGAAGAGCAGAGCAATACCTGGTCTGCGGCAAAATCAATGTTGTCGCGCAAAGAGATTTCATTAGCGGTATTTATTTCAATGGCAATTTCATCAACTCTAGATCTGCTTGTAATTTTCTTACCGCTGTTAGGAAAAGAGAGGGCAATCGATCCAGCCCTAATTGGATTAATTATTTCTCTACGTGCAGTTGGTTCAATGGGCTCTAGATTAATATTAGGAAAAGTTAGCCAACATATAAGTGATCGCGCTCTACTTTTATCCACGACAACAGTTTCAATGTTGGCTTGCGTCGGAATGGTTTATACAAATAGCGCCGTTATTCTCGGTGCACTTGTCTTCATTGCTGGTTTTTCATCTGGTTTCGGCCAGCCACTAACGATGGCTCTAATCTCGCACCGCACCAAGGCGGATGAGCGCGCCTTGGCGGTCTCTGCTCGTCTGACTGGCAATCGATTGGGTCAATTTGTACTGCCAGTAGCGGCGGGCTTATTGGCCAATGGAGCAGGGGTGGGAGCTGTTTTCTGGTCTATGGCAGCGCTTTTAGGCGCCAGTTTGGTCGCTTCGGCCGCCGAATAGCCTCGATTTGTCCTTATCCAAGCGTGTAAATAGAATTACCCTTCGCGCCTCAAATCGGGGCGGTTCAATTTAGGGACAGGCAGGGGTCTTGGCTAAAGAGGGTAGCGCCATCGAAATGGAAGGCGTTGTTGCTGAAGCTTTGCCTAATGCAATGTTCCGAGTTGAATTATCAAACGGACATAAAGTTCTTGCGCACATCAGTGGCAAGATGCGAAAAAATTATATTCGCATTCTTCCTGCAGACCGTGTGATTGTAGAAATGAGTCCGTACGACCTTACAAAGGGTCGCATTATTTATCGTTACAAGTAATTCTAGAATTAATTTTCAAAATTACTTTTATCGATTAATAAGAAGGAGAACAAATGAAGGTGCAGCCAAGCGTTAAGAAGATCTGCGATAAGTGCAAGGTCATCCGCCGCAAGGGTCGCGTTATGGTCATTTGCGAAAACCTTCGCCATAAGCAGCGCCAAGGTTAATTCGTAAACATAACGGATTGCTAAGTACGCGTGATGCGACTTCTTGAGAATTAATTCTTAAGAAGACCTCCGGTCCGATAGGCCGGAGCTAACGACGAGAGTCATTAGAAAGCATCGCGGAGGACCTATCGGAAACTAAAAGGAATATAGATGGCACGTCTTGTCGGTGTTGATCTTCCGCGCGAAAAGCGCCTTGAGATCGCACTTACTTATATCTTCGGAATGGGTTTAACTCGTTCGAAGGAAACATTAAAGGCTACTGGTCTTTCAGGCGATATCCGCGTTAAGGATTTGCAAGAGCCAGATCTAGCGAAGCTTCGTGAATATATCGAAGCTAATTACAAAATCGAAGGTGATCTTCGCCGTGAAATTGCAGGCGATATCCGTCGTAAAGTTGAAATTCAGAGCTACCAAGGTATCCGTCACCGCAAGGGACTTCCTGTCCGTGGCCAGCGCACACATACAAATGCGCGTACTCGTAAGGGTCCACGTGTAGCAATTGCAGGAAAGAAGAAGGTGACTAAGTAATGGCCGCTCCTAAGAAAGCCGCAGCAACACCTGCAAAGGGTGGCGCTAAGGGCAAAGTTAAGCTTCGTAAGAAAGAGAAGAAGAACGTTGCTGCAGGACAAGCTCACATCAAGAGCACCTTCAACAACACAATCGTTTCAATTACTGATCCAACTGGTGCAGTTATTTCATGGGCATCATCAGGTCAGGTTGGATTTAAAGGTTCACGTAAATCAACACCGTACGCAGCACAGATGGCCGCTGAAGCAGCAGCTCGTCGTGCGCAGGAGCATGGTTTGAAGAAGGTGGATGTATTTGTTAAGGGTCCTGGTTCAGGACGCGAAACAGCTATCCGTTCATTGCAGGCAGCAGGACTTGAAGTTGGATCAATCTCAGATGTGACTCCAGCTCCACACAATGGTTGCCGCCCTACCAAGCCTCGTCGCGTTTAAGGAGAAATAAATAAATGGCTCGTTATACAGGTGCTGATTGCAAGCGCTGCCGTCGCGAAAAGGTAAAGCTTTTCCTTAAGGGATCAAAGTGCGATGGACCAAAGTGCCCAATTGAATCTCGTCCATATCCACCAGGACAACATGGTCGTGGACGCTCAAAGGAATCTGAGTATCTACTACAGATGCGTGAGAAGCAGAAGACTGCACGTATCTACGGTGTACTAGAGAAGCAGTTCCGTTCATATTACGAAGAGGCTAACCGCCGCGCAGGTAAGACTGGTGAAAACCTACTTATCCTTCTTGAGACTCGCTTAGATAACGTTGTTTATCGTGCAGGTTTCGCAAAGAGCCGCGACATGGCGCGTCAGCTTGTTCGTCACGGACATTTCTTGGTTAACGGCAAGAAGGTAAACATTCCTTCATATCGCGTTTCACAATTCGATGTGATTGATGTTCTTCCAAAGTCACATGACCTAACACCATTCATCGTTGCAAGCGCGGAATTTGGCGAGAAGTCAG
>JBFYJK010000009.1:0-5613 GCA_041311445.1 Candidatus Nanopelagicales bacterium | reverse complement strand
TTCACGACGATGGTTTGGTCACGCCCAGGCCCAACGCCGATTGCCGACATTGGGGCGCCACTTATCTTCTCTAGATATTGCACATACTTCTGTGCATTGATTGGCAGATCTTCAAACTTCTTACAATTCGAAATATCTTCTTTCCAACCATCTAAATATTCATAAATCGGTTTTGCATGATGGAAATCCGATTGTGAAGCTGGAACTTCTTCTACGCGCTTGCCATCTACTTCATAGGCAACGCAAACTGGAATTTTCTCCCAGCCAGTTAGAACATCCAGTTTTGTTAAGAAAAAGTCAGTTAAACCATTTACACGAGTTGCATATCGCGCAATTGGCGCATCAAACCAACCGCAACGGCGATTACGCCCTGTAGTCACGCCAACTTCGCCACCGATACGACGAAGCGCTTCTCCGTCCTCATCAAAAAGCTCTGTCGGAAATGGTCCGCTACCAACGCGAGTGGTGTAAGCCTTCAAAATACCGATTACACGATCAATTTTGGTTGGGCCAATTCCAGAACCGGTGCAGGCACCACCTGATGTTGGATTAGAAGATGTCACATATGGATAGGTGCCGTGATCTACATCCAGCAAAGTTCCTTGCGAACCTTCTAGAAGCACGGTTTTGCCAGCTTCTAAAGCCTTATTTAAAAGAAGCGCAGTGTCTGCCACATATGGTCGCAAAATCTCTGCATAATTTAAATATTCTGCAAGTACATCATCGACATTAATATTGTTGCGATTAAAAACTTTAACTAAAACTTGGTTCTTATCGCGAAGGGCAGCTTCTAGCTTCTGGCGCAAAATTGAAGGATCAAATAAATCTTGAACACGGATTCCGATTCGATTTATTTTGTCAGCATACGCCGGACCAATTCCACGTCCAGTTGTACCAATCTTTGCCTTACCTAGGAAGCGCTCTGTGACTTTATCGATGGTGCGGTGATATGGCGTAATTAAATGCGCATTGAGCGAAATTGTTAACTTAGAAGTATCAATGCCACGTTCATTTAGGCCTTTGATTTCTTCTAACAAAACTGCTGGGTCAATAACTACACCATTACCAATTACTGGAACGCAATTAGAAGAGAGAATTCCAGATGGTAATAAGTGCAACGCATATTTCTGATCACCAATTACAACGGTATGGCCAGCATTATTTCCGCCTTGGTAGCGAACAACGTAATCAACTCGATCGCCAAGTAGATCGGTTGCTTTGCCTTTTCCTTCATCGCCCCATTGGGCTCCAAGTAGAACTAGCGCTGGCACAGGAACTTACTTCTTTAATGAAGTTCCGGTTGAGCGAAGATCTTCGCAAGCATGAACAACGCGCGCTGCCATGCCAGCTTCAGCTGACTTGCCCCATGCACGTGGGTCATAAGTCTTCTTATTTCCGACTTCGCCATCGATCTTTAGTACGCCGTCGTAGTTCTTGAGCATGTGGTCTACAACTGGACGTGTAAATGCATACTGCGTATCAGTATCGATATTCATCTTAATTACACCGTAATCAAGCGCTTCACGAATTTCTGAAAGAAGTGAGCCAGAACCGCCATGGAAAACAAGATCCATTGGCTTTGCGCCGGCTGCGAGACCAAGTTGCTTAGCAACTGCTTCTTGCAAAGTAGCAAGAATCTTTGGTTGTAGCACCACGTTGCCTGGCTTATAAACACCATGAACGTTTCCGAAAGTTGCTGCCACCATGTAGCGACCACGTTCGCCGGAGCCAAGAGTTTTGATGGTGTGCAGCGCATCTTCTGGAGTCGAATAAAGCTTTGCATCGTGCTTTGCTTCTACGCCATCTTCTTCTCCACCGACAACGCCGATTTCGATTTCAAGAATTGTCTTTGCAGCAACGCACTTATCAATTAGTTCGTCTGCAATCTTCATATTTTCATTCATATCAACAGCTGAGCCATCCCACATATGTGAGTTAAATAGTGGCTTCTGTCCTGACTTAATACGTTCTGCACCAACAGCAAGAAGTGGACGCATGAATGTGTCTAATTTTTCTACTGGGCAATGGTCTGTGTGAAGCGCGATATTTACGTTGTAATTCTTCGCTGCAACATGTGCAAACTCTGCAAGTGCAACTGCGCCATCTACTGCATTCTTAACTGTGGAACCTGATGCATATTCTGCTCCGCCCCAAGAAAATTGAATGATTCCATCTGACTCTGCCTCTGCGAAGCCACGTAGCGCTGCGATTAGAGTTTGTGATGATGAGACGTTAATTGCTGGATATGCGAATGCGCCCTTCTTAGCGCGATCAAGCATCTCTGCATAAATTTCAGGGGTTGCAATAGCCATTTTTGCTCCTCGGTAGATTCGTAATTCTCTGCCGAACGCGCCTTTGAGTCGACTGGAGGCTTACGGCTAATCCAACCATCTTGGCCCCTCAAATTAAAATCGCCGCCCCTGGCGCGGAGCCAGAAAGCGGCGATTTATGCTGATTTAGGCCAGCGCTGCCGATAACTTGGCTAACGCCGCCATCAGCAGCTTGACGTTTGACGCTGATGAGAAGAACTTCATCAGTAGCGCAATAAATGAAGCGAGCATTTTCTACCTTTCTATCTCCATGGTTTATATATGCCGCTATCTTCGCCGTTATTAATTGCTAAATTCTTAAAGAAATTCATTGCTGTGGATATCAGCGACTAGTAATCTCATATCTCATGTCACAGGATCAAGTAGAGAATCTCCTAAGCGAAGATCGCACCTTCTCGCCCACAGCTGAATTTGCGGCGCAAGCAAATATCAAGGAAGCAGAGTATGCGCTTGCAGATGCAGATCGAATTGGTTTCTGGGAATCTAAAGCTGAATATCTTAAGTGGGATAAACGTTGGCACACAGTTCTGGATTGGCAAGTGCCATTTTCAAAATGGTTTGTTGATGGAAAATTAAATGCATCCGTTAATTGCTTGGATCGACATATTGATGAAGGCCGCGGAGATCGGGTGGCATTTTATTTTGAAGGCGAACCTGGTGATACTCGCACCATCACTTATGCAGAATTATTGAAAGATGTTAAGAAAGCTGCGAATGCTTTAACTGAAATTGGAATTAAAGCTGGAGATCGCGTTGCAATTTATATGCCGATGATTCCAGAAGCCGCAGTTGCCATGCTTGCTTGCGCCCGAGTTGGCGCAGCACATTCCGTTGTTTTTGGTGGTTTTAGTGCAGAAGCTCTAATTTCTAGAATTAATGATGCGGATGCCCGATTGGTTATTACTGCTGATGGTGGATATCGAAAGGGTGCAGCCTTTGCATTAAAACCCGCAGTTGATGAAGCGTTAAGCGGAGAGCACAACGTAAAAAACGTTTTAGTTGTAAAAAGAACTGGGCAAGAAGTTGCATGGAGCGACCGCGATATTTGGTGGCATGAAATTGTTAATCGCCAACCAGAAGAACATATTGCAGAGAGTTTTGATTCAGAACATCCACTCTTTATTCTCTACACCAGTGGTACTACCGCGAAGCCAAAGGGAATTTTCCACACTACTGGCGGTTATTTAACTCAGGCCTCATATACCCATCGCGCAGTATTTGATCTAAAGCCAGAAAGCGATATTTATTGGTGCACTGCAGATGTTGGCTGGATTACCGGCCATTCATATGTGGTTTATGGCCCATTAATTAATGGTGCGACCCAAGTTATGTATGAAGGAACTCCTGATACTCCGCATAAAGGTCGCATGTTCGAAATTATTGAAAAATATAAAGTTACTATTCTTTACACCGCGCCAACTCTCATCCGAACTTGGATGAAATGGGGCGATGAGTTTCCAAGTAAATTTAATCTGAAATCTTTGAGATTGCTCGGATCTGTTGGTGAACCTATTAATCCAGAAGCTTGGATGTGGTACCGCGAAGTTATCGGCGGTAATCGTTGCCCGATTGTTGATACTTGGTGGCAGACCGAAACTGGTGCAATCATGATTTCACCATTGCCAGGTGTAACGGCAACTAAACCAGGTTCGGCAATGCGCCCGCTGCCAGGAATCAGTGCAAAAGTTGTTGACGATTCTGCGCATGAGGTGGGTAAAGGCCACGGTGGTTATTTAATTTTAGATAAACCTTGGCCTTCAATGCTTCGTGGAGTTTGGGGTGAGCCTGAACGTTTTAAAGAAACTTACTGGTCAAAGTATGAAGGAATTTACTTTGCAGGTGATGGCGCGAAATTGGATTCTGATGGTGCGTACTGGTTATTAGGTCGCGTCGATGATGTAATGAATGTTTCAGGACATCGAATTTCAACGACCGAAGTTGAATCAGCGCTTGTTTCACACGAAGAAGTTGCCGAAGCTGCAGTGGTTGGCGCCAACGATGCAACTACCGGGCAAGCTATCGTGGCATTCGTAATTCTGCGCGGCGGTATCGACCATACAAAAGGTGAGGCGTTAATTTCTGCGCTAAAAGCACACGTTGTTAAAGAAATTGGGGCAATTGCTCGCCCACGTCAGATTCTGGTGGTCAATGAATTGCCAAAGACTAGAAGTGGCAAAATTATGCGTCGATTGTTGCGTGATGTGGCAGAAAATCGCGCAGTCGGTGATTCAACAACGCTTGCAGATCCAAATGTTATGAACCTAATTAAAGATGGTTTAGCTAACGCTACTGAAGATTAAGCTTTAAATACTTATTGCTCTCTTCAACCAGAGTCTTAGTGTCTTTGACTGCGCCAACGATTTTTCCAACTACTTTTCCTTTGGCATCTACGAAGAGAGTTACTGGTACGCCCATTCCTAGATTCAATCTGGTACGCCCATCTGGATCATAAAGTGATGGCCATTTGATTCCCATGCTCTTTATGAATTCAGTGGTATCTGACTTCTTTACCTCTTCTACCGCAATTCCAACTAGACCAACTTGATTTTGATACTTTTCGTAAAACTCACGGAAATATGGAATTTCTTGTCGGCAAGGCCAACACCATGAACCATAAACATTAATCAACATCGGACCGCGAAGCGAAGATTGCAGCAATGTTTGCTTGCCAGTACCTAGACATTCCAATTCAATTCCAGTTTTGACTTGCTTTGCAACTTTGATTTCAGAGCATTCTTTTACTATTCCATCGTTTGGTAGCGCATTTGGGTCTTTCTTTGCACAACCAGTAAGTGTTAGTGATGCAATTAAGAGACTAGCGAAAATCTTCATCGCGCTTCACCAACTTCTTTGCTTTCTCAGTATCAATTTCTCCGATACCGAATGATGGACATTCGAAAGCCAACGGACAAGCGCCACACGCTGGTTTTCTGGAATGACAGATGCGACGACCATGCCAGACCATCCGCTGCGAAAGATCTACCCAATTCTTCTTTGGAAATAGCGCTCCTACTTCATGTTCGATCTTCACCGGATCATTTGAGGTAGTCCAACCGAATCTACGAGATAAGCGACCAAAATGTGTATCCACGGTTATACCTGGAACATCAAATGCATGTCCTAGAACTACATTGGCAGTTTTGCGCCCAACTCCTGGCAGCTTAACTAATTCTTCTAAGGTATCTGGAACTTTTCCGTTGTACTCAGAATCAATCATTATTCCTAAAGCTTTGATGTTGCGCGCCTTGGCACGGAAAAGTCCGATAGATCTAATTTCATCTTC
>JBFYJK010000034.1:0-11129 GCA_041311445.1 Candidatus Nanopelagicales bacterium | reverse complement strand
GCGAGATCGTGGATGCCATCAAGTCATACCTGCACCACGAAAAAGATAAAGGCGCCTCACTTGAACAAGCAGCGGCAGAGCTAAGCGATGAGGTAATTTCAAAGTACCTCTACACCGCAGGGCAGCCAGATCCTGACTTACTAATTCGAACCTCAGGAGAGCAACGCCTCGGTGGCTTCCTCCTCTGGCAATCGACCCACTCTGAGTTCTATTTCTGCGAGGCCTACTGGCCAGATTTCCGCCGCGTTGATTTCTTACGCGCTCTCCGCGCCTACTCAGCACGCCACCGCCGCTTCGGCAAATAGCTACGGCGCGCCGCTTCGCGCTCGCGAGGGGTGTGACGTATCGGCAAAAATCTCACAGTGACAAAGTAGGGCAAAACGGACATACCCCGTTCTGACCTGCACTTTTATCCCGCCAACTGCCTTGTGGAGAAAGATTTTTCCCCACTTATGCGGGTCGAAATTTGCCGATGTCGTAGGTCGTTGGAAGCCTTACCCCTGCAAGCGAACCTAAGGGTTCGATTCAAATGGTTAGACGGGATTAGAAAGGCAGGTGAGCAGATGAAGATTGATCGTTTCTATAGCGCGATCGTTAATCGTCGCGCCCGCGCTGCCTGGACCATGGTTGCGACCATGGTGGTTCTGGCATCTGCAGCTCCAAGCTCTTACGGCCTTGAGTTCCCGATGACAACCCAGCTAACTCTTCCTGATCAGAGCGGCGCTTACCTGGTTGCAAGCCAGGTTCACCAAGAGAATCCAGACCAGCAAGTCGCATCTCTATATGCCCGCATCAATACCAAGCTCTCGGTCTCAGCTATCGATCTTCGCGCTGTTGCTCTAGCAAGCCGCCAGATCGAATTGGCCCGAACCCCATCCGGTGCTCAGCAGGTTGCTCGCGCAATCATCCGCACCGAATATCCAAAGTGGAACGCAGCTCAAGAGACTTGCCTTGTAAAGCTTTGGACCAAGGAATCACATTGGAATTACCAGGCGCATAACTATCGCTCAGGTGCACACGGTATTGCTCAGGCTTACCCAGCGATCAAGATGGAATCAGTCGGTCTTGATTGGCGCACCAATGCAGTTACCCAGATTCGTTGGGGACTTAACTACATTGATAAGCGTTACGGAACTCCGTGCAAAGCGCTTTACCGCCACAACCGTCGCGGCGCTTACTAATTTAAACTTCTGGCTTCAGACCAATAGTTAACGGCTTCGCCGTCTCTGCAAAGAAATCATTTCCTTTGTCATCGACAACGATAAATGCTGGGAAATCTTCAACTTCAATCTTCCAGACCGCTTCCATGCCAAGCTCTTCGAAATCAAGAACTTCAACTTTTTTAATGCAATCCTGCGCAAGGCGAGCAGCTGGTCCACCGATAGATCCAAGATAGAAACCGCCGCGCTTCTTACATGCATCGGTAACTTGCTTTGAGCGATTGCCCTTTGCCAGCATTACAAAAGAACCGCCAGCCGCTTGGAATTGATCAACATATGAATCCATACGACCAGCAGTGGTTGGTCCAAAAGAACCTGATGCATAACCAGTTGGAGTCTTTGCTGGACCTGCGTAATAAACCGCGTATTTCTGCATATATTCCGGAAGCGGCTTGCCGCTATCTAATAGCGCTTTAATCTTCGCATGGGCTAAATCGCGTGCAACGACCAGGGTGCCGTTAAGTGAAAGTCTGGTCTTAACTGGATATTTTGAGAGCTCAGCGCGAACCTCTGACATCGGCTTACTTAGATCGATCTTTACTACGTTATCGTCTAAATGCTCATCAGTTGTTTCAGGTAAGAAGTGCGCAGGTTCGCGTTCGAGATCTTCAATGAAGATTCCCTCTTTGGTGATCTTCGCCTTTGCTTGGCGGTCCGCAGAACAAGAAACAGCGATCGCGATAGGAAGAGAGGCGCCATGGCGCGGCAAGCGAACTACGCGAACGTCATGGCAGAAGTACTTTCCGCCAAATTGTGCGCCAATACCTAGCTTCTGGGTGATCTTTAAAACCTCCGCTTCGACCTCTTGGTCACGGAATGCATGGCCAGTAGCAGCATCGCCTGTAGTTGGAAGTGAATCTAAGTACTTTGTAGATGCCAACTTCGCAGTCTTAACTGTGTGCTCTGCGCTGGTTCCGCCAACCACGATTGCTAAGTGATACGGAGGGCAAGCTGCGGTACCAAGTGAACGCAACTTCTCTTCGAGCCATGGATAGAAAGAATCTTTATTAAGAACTGCTTTGGTCTCTTGATAGAGAAATGATTTATTAGCGCTGCCGCCACCTTTTGCGATGTACAAGAAGTTGTACTCGCTCTGATGGTCAGAGTCTGCATAAATTTCGACTTGCGCAGGCAAGTTGTTGCCGGTGTTCTTCTCGTCCCACATAGTTACAGGAGCCATCTGGCTGTAACGTAAATTTAAATTTGTATATGCGTTGTAAACGCCTTCCGAGATCGACTTTTCGTCTTTGCCAGAAGTTAATACGTATTGACCCTTCTTGCCCATCACTAAAGCCGTACCGGTGTCTTGGCACATTGGCAGAATTCCGCCAGCAGCGATGTTTGCATTCTTTAATAGATCAAGCGCTACGAAACGATCGTTAGGTGAAGCCTCTGGATCTTTTAAAATCTTTGCTAGCTGCTCTAAGTGAGCGCCACGTAAATAATGATTGATATCGTGGATTGCAGTTTCAGTTAGCTTGGTAAGCGCCTCTGGTGCGACTTCTAGAAATTCAAGATCGCCATGCTTAACTACTTTGACACCTTCAGTTGAAACCAGACGGTATTTGGTCTGATCTTCGCCAACTTGAAGTAGGTCTGAGTAATTAAATGTCATTTCTCCGCGCTTTCAATCTTTGTTTTTGCGCCATCCAAAAGTTCTTGGCAGATTTTGGCCAACTCTTCGCCGCGCTCCCAGAGCTTTAGCGAATCTTCTAGAGTGGCAGAGCCTGCCTCTAGCTGCTCAACGACCTTAGTCAGCTCTTCACGAGCTTTTTCGTATGAGACTTTCTCGGCCATATGCGTAATTTACTCTCTACTTGATAGTTGCTTCTACTGAATCTTGAGCCAAGCGAATGCGAACTGAGTCACCAGAGGCGACATCTTTAGCGCTTCGAAGGGCTTTGCCATCTGCACGTTGCACCACTGCATAGCCACGTTCCAGAGTTGATTGAGGTGAAAGCGAATGAACGCGGGCGAGTAGGTGCTGCAAATCTTCCTGGGCCAAATTGATGCGATGAACAAATGCGATGCGGCGATCAAAAAGAGATTGGATGCGATCGCTTTCGCGGTCAAGACGCATAGTCAGCGTGCGCTTGGCGCGCATCTGCAATGAATCAATGAAAGCCAACTCTTCGTTTAGATCAGGTACAACTTTCTTGCCCGCATCGGTCGGCGTAGAGGCGCGGTAATCTGCAACTAAATCTAGAAGTGGTGAATCTTTTTCGTGGCCGATTGCGCTAACAATTGGAGTCTTGCAATTTGCAGCTAAGCGAACCAAGCCTTCATCGCTAAATGGCAAGAGATCTTCGAATGAACCGCCACCGCGAGTAATAATGATGACATCGACGTTCTTATCCGCTTCGAGTTCTTTAAGCGCTGCGCTAACTTGAATAACTGCATCTGCGCCCTGCACTTGAACTTCGCGGACTTCGAATTGAACTGATGGCCAACGACGTTTGGCATTTTCCAGAACATCTTTTTCGGCATCCGAGTTGCGACCACAGATTAAGCCAACCTTATTTGGCAGTAGCGGAAGTTCTTTCTTCCATTTGGCATCGAATAAACCTTCCGCGGCTAATAAATTCTTGAGCATCTCAAGGCGAGCTAGTAGTTCTCCGACTCCAACCTCTTTTATTTCGCGAACCCAGAATGAGACCGAACCATTCTTTGTATACCAAGATGGCTTTGCCAAGATTTTGATGCGGGCGTTATCGCCAACAGCTTTCTTATTAAAGATGCCAGATGGGCAGGCGAGCGAGATGCTCATATCTACGCTGGAATCGCGGAGGACCATGTAGGTGAAATCTCTGCGGGAATTTACTTGCGAAAGTTCACCTTCGATCCAGATAGGACCAAGCGCATCTATATATTCCTTGATGATTTCAGAGACGACGCGAACTGGCGCGGGTTGCTCCTCTGAATTTTCAAGCATGCGGGTGAGCCTAATACACTAGCCCGACATGGATAAGAAGGTTCTACTTGCAGCCCCACGTGGCTACTGCGCTGGCGTTGACCGCGCAGTCGTAACCGTTCAAAAAGCCCTAGAAGTTTATGGCGCACCTGTTTATGTTCGTAAGCAGATCGTTCATAACAAATATGTTGTCGAATCTCTAGAAAAACATGGCGCGATTTTCGTTGAAGAAGTTAACGAAGTCCCAGAAGGCGCAACAGTTGTATTTAGCGCGCACGGTGTTTCACCTCAAGTTCATGAAGATTCTGAAAAGCGTCACCTAAAGACAATTGATGCGACTTGTCCATTGGTTACAAAAGTTCATAACGAAGCGAAGCGTTATGCAAAAGAAGATTTAGAGATCATCATGATTGGCCACGATGGACACGAAGAGGTCGAAGGCACCGCCGGTGAAGCTCCAGGTCGCGTAACTGTTATTGAAGGTATTGAGATGGCGCGCAGTGTGCAGCCAAAGACCGGCAAGAAACTAGCTTGGCTTTCTCAGACCACACTCTCTGTTGATGAAACCATGGAAACTGTTGCAGAGTTAAAGAAGCGCTTTCCAGAGATCATTGATCCACCATCAGATGACATTTGCTACGCAACCCAGAATCGCCAAGAAGCGATGAAGCAGATTGCGCCACAGTGCGATTTAGTTTTAGTTGTCGGCTCAACTAATTCATCAAACTCTGTTCGTCTAGTTGAAGTAGCCAAGGAATATGGCGCAAAGAACGCTTATTTAATTGATTATGCGCATGAAGCAAGTTCTGAATGGCTACATGATGTAAATACCGTTGGTGTATCAAGCGGCGCATCTGTTCCAGAGCTTCTGGTTGAAGATTTACTTAAGTGGTTAGCAGATCGTGGTTATGGAACCGTTGAAACAGTTACCGCTAAGGAAGAGACGCTGCTTTTCCAGCTACCTCGTGAATTGCGTAAAGACTTAAGTAAGTAATTTAAGCGCGGGCGCGGGCTGCTGAGACGCGCTTCTGTGCGCGAAGGTGCAAGAAGTTATACCAACCATAAAGCGCACCGAGAATTAACCATGGCGCAACAGATGAGAGCGCTCCAATAAATTCGACGCCAACTTTCATGATGTGAATGTTGTACATAAGGATCGACCAAAGTAGCGCTGTCGCTGCAAAAGCTAGCGGCGGGGTAACTACCGCAACGTAGGCAACGCCTTCACGGCCAAAGCGATTACCCAGTATTACAACTGCAAAAACAATCAATCCAGTAACGATTCCGTAGCCATGGCGGATTAAGTTTTCGATTGATGCGAAGAAGAAGATGAAGAAGGTCTGCAAAGTAGCTACGCCCTCTTTCTTAAGCTTGATCTTATTTAAGATCGCCAGAATCTGCTTGTAATCCATTATTCATCCGCCTCTACATCAATGAAATCGCTCATCTTGGAGTTACCCGAAATCGAGCGAACCTCAGGGTTAATAAGTTTAGGTGTATCTAGCTGATTATTTGGTAACCCCAAATCAATCATTTCATTTACATCTTTAGTGATCGCCGAGCCAACTGTGCCCACCATCTGATTGAAAGCAGTCGCGGTTGAAAGAATGCGCTTGCCCAAAGTATCAATATGTTCGTGTGCAGTTGAGATCTTGTCGACTAATTTGCCAGCGACAATCTGAATGTTATGAGCATTTTCCGCTAATTGGCTACGTGAGTAACCCATGCTTACAGTGCGAAGCAGCGCCAACATATTTGATGGGGTAGCGACCGTAATGTTCTTATCAAATGCATCGTGAAGTAAGTTCTTATTGGCAATTAAAGCTTCAGCCAAAATTGATTCGAATGGCGCAAAGACCACAACGAAGTTGGCAGAGCCAGCGATACTTGCATACTTACGTTTTGCTAAATCATTGATGTGCTTCAATAAATCATCTGCATGTAACTTCATTAAGCGCGAGCGCTCTTCTGCATCTTCACTTTCAATAGCAGAGAAGTAGTTAGCAAATGGAAACTTTGAATCGATATAGATATCTAAACCACCAGGCATTGAGATCTTCACATCTGGAATTCCAGCAACGCCTTCAGAAGTTGTGGTGCCGCGCTGTACTTCATAGTGCACGCCTTGAATAAGGCCTGCAGATTCCAGAAGTGATTCGAGCTGCGCTTCGCCGTACTTGCCGCGAGTCTGTGAACTTGCAAGCGCACCAGCCAACTTGGTTGATTGATTTAGTAAGTTGGTATTGATAGAGGCCATATTGGTTAGCTCTTGCTTAAGCGCAGCATCTGCAGTGGCACGCGCCTTATCTGCTTCGGCGGTCTGCGTGCTTAGCGCGCTAACTTTCTTAGAGAGCTCTTCAAGCGATGTCTTCATCTCTATTGAGGTATCTCGTTTGGCCAACTCTTGCGAGAGATCAACCGCTGGTTTCTTGCGTTGCCCCAGTAGGTAGCCAATAGCCGCACCTAATAGGAGACCGAGAAAGAGTGTGAAATACGCCTGCATGGGCCAATCATGGCAAGAGCCACCGACATTTACGCGTAGGCTCTACTCCTCGTGAGCCTCTCAATCGGAATCGTCGGACTACCAAACGTCGGAAAGTCCACCCTTTTTAACGCACTGACCAAGAACAATGTCTTGGCAGCTAACTACCCATTCGCAACTATCGAACCAAACGTCGGTGTTGTAGGCGTTCCTGATGATCGCCTAAAGAAGTTAGCAGCAATTTTCGGCTCTAAAGATATTTTGCCAGCGACAGTCTCCTTCGTGGATATCGCAGGTATCGTTAAAGGCGCATCCGAAGGTGCTGGTCTTGGAAATAAGTTCCTTGCCAACATCCGCGAAACAGATGCGATCTGCCAAGTTATCCGCGTCTTCAATGATGGCGATGTTGTGCACGTTGATGGTCGCATCGATCCAGCAAGCGATATGGAAACAATCAATACTGAATTAGCGCTCGCAGATTTACAGTCAATCGAAAAACAGCTACCTCGTATTGAAAAAGAAGCTAAGCAGAATAAAGAGAAGCAAGCGCTCCTTGATGAACTTAAGAAAGCAAATGCAGTTCTTGAAGCAGGCAAGCCAATTTCAACTGCTGGTCTTGATTTAGAACTTCTTAAGGAAGTACATCTACTAACTGCAAAGCCATTCCTGTATGTATTCAACGTTGATGCCGCAGAACTTGGCGATAACGCACTACGTGAAAAACTGCAGGCGCTTGTTGCGCCATCAGAAGCGATCTTCTTGGATGCAAAGACCGAAGCTGAACTTGCAGAACTTCCAGATGAAGATGCGCAAGAACTACTTGAATCGATTGGTTTATCAGAGCCTGGTTTAACCACCCTTGCTCGTGTTGGATTTAAGAATTTAGGTCTTCAAACTTACTTAACTGCAGGCCCTAAAGAGACTCGCGCTTGGACAATTCATAAGGGCGATACCGCGCCAATGGCAGCTGGTGTAATTCATACAGATTTCCAAAAAGGTTTCATCAAAGCAGAAGTTGTTAGCTTTGCTGATCTTGAAAAGAACGGATCTATGCAGGCTGCGAAAGAAGCTGGCAAAGTCCGCATGGAAGGCAAGGATTACGTCATGCAAGATGGCGACGTAGTCGAATTCCGCTTCAACGTTTAAATGAATCCGCTAGAACTATTAATCGCCAAGCAAGAACGCTTGCGCAAAATCTCTAGCGCATATCCAGTTGCAAATAGCCTTCCTAAAGAGGCAATTACTTACCAAACAGATGGTGCATTTCTAGCGCCGGTATATAAAGATGAAAAAACTTGGGGAAGCAACTGTTGGTTTACTCATGCCAACTGGGGCAGCCAATCTTCATCGGAATCTAAGAAGTTATTTACTGAAGTAGCCGCGGTTGAATTTGAAAAAGGTATCCGCAATTTCTATGTAGAGATTTTGGCTGATGATCTTGAAGAGTTGCAGAGTTGGTATGAATTAGGTTTTGGCCAACAACATGCATCTGGACTGTTAACTGCACTTGCACCAACTAAGACCGATGCGCTAATTCGTAGCGCTAGCGTTACTGATATTGCTGGAATTATCAAAGTGGAACGCGAACTAGCGCTGCATCAAATGAAAGCTCCAGTATTTTCGGCAGTCCAACCTGATGATGAAAACGAATCAGCAAATGATTGGCGTGAACTTTTCGAATCTGAAAACCAAGATGGCTTTGTCGTGAAAGTTGCTGAAGTAAATGGGGAAATAGTTGCACTTTCATACGGAGTGAGTACTGAAAAATCTTCATTACATAGCGGACTATTGCGTCCTGAAAATTCTGCGACATTGGCACATGCAACAACTCTGCCTAAATATCGCGGCAAAGGAATTGGTAAAGCTTTAGCTAGCGCTGTAATTAATGATCTAAAGGGCAATGGATTTAAAGAAATCGTTACCGATTGGCGAATTACTAATCAGCTCTCATCGGTGACATGGCCGAAATTAGGCTTTAAAACAACGCTAATTCGCTTACATCGCGCGCTCTAATTTAAGCTTTTTAGGGCTTCTGAGATAAGGTTGCCCCATAAGTTATTGATAAATAATTGATATCTTGATGAAACGCATCGGAGTTCTACCAAATGCCAAAACAACCACATCTTGCTGGCTTGCCTGTAAAGAGCCGCGACGAGCTACGTAACGTAGCGATCATCGCTCACGTTGACCACGGAAAGACCACACTAGTTGATGCGATGTTGTGGCAATCAGGTGCTTTCGCTGCTCACAAGAAGCAAGAAGAAGGCCAAGACCGCATGATGGATTCAATGGATCTTGAACGCGAAAAGGGAATTACCATTTTGGCAAAGAACACCGCTGTTCATCGCGGTGAGAAGATCATCAACATTATTGATACTCCAGGCCACGCAGACTTCGGTGGAGAAGTAGAACGTGGACTTGAAATGGTTGACGGTGTAATTCTTCTTGTTGATGCATCAGAAGGTCCGCTACCTCAGACTCGTTTCGTTCTTCGTAAAGCGCTTTCAAAGAATCTTCCAGTTATCTTGGTTATCAACAAAGTTGACCGCCCAGATTCACGTATCGCTGAAGTTGTTGACGAAGCGTACGAATTGTTCCTAGATCTTGATGCACGTGAAGATCAAATCGATTTCCCAATTGTTTACGCATCTGCAAAGGCAGGTCGCGCATCAATAAACCGTCCAGAAAATGGCGGGCTGCCTGATAATGAAAATCTAGATGCGCTATTCGACGTCATCTACAACACCATTCCTGCTCCTAAGTATCACGAAGGTGCACCGCTTCAGGCACACGTTACAAACCTTGACTCATCTCCATACCTTGGTCGTCTTGCACTTTGCCGTGTACACGAAGGCGAAATCACAAAGGGACAGACTGTTTCATGGATTAAGACAGATGGTTCAATTCAAAAGGTTAAGATTTCTGAGCTTTTGATGACAGAAGCGCTAGAGCGCGTTCCTGCTGAAAAAGCAGGCCCTGGCGACATCATTGCGATTGCAGGTATCGAAACAATTACATTAGGCGAGACTCTTGCAGATGCTGAAAATGCACACGCACTGCCACTTATTACAGTTGATGATCCATCAATTTCGATGACTATCGGTATTAATACCTCACCGCTAGCTGGCCAATCGGGCAAGTTGCTAACTGCGCGTCAAGTTAAGGATCGTTTAGATAAGGAACTTATCGGTAACGTTTCACTTCGCATTAACAACACAGATCGTCCAGATGCTTGGGAAGTACAAGGTCGTGGAGAGCTTCAGCTTGCAGTTCTTGTTGAAATCATGAAGCGCGAAGGTTTCGAATTAACAATTGGTAAGCCACAGGTTGTTACAAAGACAATTGATGGCAAGTTACACGAACCAATGGAACGTCTAACAATCGATTGCCCAGAAGATTACCTAGGTGTTATCACACAGTTGATGGCGCTACGTAAAGGTCGCATGGAGCAGATGGTTAATCACGGAACCGGTTGGATCCGTTTAGATTGGCGCGTTCCTTCGCGCGGTCTTATTGGTTTCCGTACCGAGTTCTTAACTGAAACTCGCGGAACCGGTCTGCTTCACCACGTCTTTGATGGTTATGAACCATGGCACGGCGAATTGCGTACCCGTCCAACAGGTTCACTTGTTGCAGACCGTCGCGGTGTTGCAACTTCATATGCAATTGCTGCAATTCAGGAACGCGGAACCATCTTCATCGAACCAGGTATGGAACTTTACGAAGGCATGGTTATCGGTGAGAACTCTCGTGCAGATGACATGGACGTAAACGCAGTTCGCGAAAAGAAGCTAACCAACATGCGTGCCTCTGGTTCAGATGAAGCTGAGAAGCTAATTCCACCTAAGAAGCTCAACATGGAAGGCGCTCTTGAATTCTGCGGCGAAGATGAGTGCGTAGAAGTGACTCCAGCAATGGTCCGAATCCGTAAGGTGATTCTTGATCAGGGCGAACGCGGTCGCGCAGCATCACGCGCGAAGAAGGCTAATCAGAACAGCTAATTAGCGAGATTTTCTAAATCTTGAGGCAGCAGGTAACCTTGCCCCTCTAGAAATAGAGACCAGCCCCCCTAGCTCAGTCGGTAGAGCGTTTCCATGGTAAGGAAAAGGTCACCGGTCCGATTCCGGTGGGGGGCTCGAATACAACTTAATAAGCAGTAAATCTTGGCGGGGTAGCTCAGCTTGGTAGAGCAAGCGGCTCATAATCGCTGTGTCGTGGGTTCAAATCCCGCCCTCGCTACCAAGAATTTCACAAAAAACATGCTGGCAAGTAACCTGAGCCAGTTAAATCGAACAAGGAGTAAGAACCATGGCAAGCAAGAGCGCGGACGTACGTCCAAAGATCACCATGGCATGCGTTGATTGCAAAGAACGCAACTACATCACCAAGAAGAACCGCCGCAACGATCCAGACCGCATGGAACTTAAGAAGTTCTGCCCACGTTGCAAGGCTTCAACTCTTCACCGCGAAACCCGCTAACAGTGATTCAACCCGACGCGATCGGGCGCACCTTTAA
>JBFYJK010000115.1:0-3725 GCA_041311445.1 Candidatus Nanopelagicales bacterium | reverse complement strand
TTAAATATGTGGGAAGCGGTTTATTTTGATCATAACTTTGAAAAGCTTTCTAAGATTGTAAATAAAGCAGCAGAGATTGGCGTCGAACGAGTTGTATTAGATGACGGCTGGTTCGGTGCTCGCCGTGATGATCGCCAAGGTCTTGGTGATTGGGTGGTCAGCAAAGAGGTCTGGCCTAATGGGCTAAAACCGCTTGCGGATCTAGTTACTTCAAAAGGCATGGAATTTGGCCTCTGGTTTGAAGGGGAGATGCTCCAATTAGATTCAGATGTTTATCGTGCGCATCCAGATTGGTTGTTACAAGAACCAGGTCGCATGCCGATTACTGGCCGCAGACAACAAGTTATTGATTTAACCAAAGCCGATGCTTTTAGCCATGTACTAGAACAAGTTGATGCGGTTTTGAAATCATGCCAAATTTCTTACATCAAATGGGATCACAATCGTTCAATTTCAGATCCAATTAGCGATGGTCGCCCAGCTGTACATAATCAAACTCTTGCAATTTATAAAATGTTTGATGAATTAAAGCGCCGCAATCCAGGTTTAGAGATTGAAAGTTGCAGCTCTGGCGGTGGACGTGTTGATTTAGGAATGATCGAACATGCAGATCGGTTCTGGACTTCAGATCAAAACGATCCACTAGAGCGACAGAGTATTCAACGTTGGAGCGCGATGGTAATTCCACCAGAGCTACTTGGAACTCACGTTGGTCCAACACATGGCCACCAAACTCATCGCACCGCCGATATTTCATTTAGAGTTTTAAATGCGCTCTTTGGCCATGCCGGAATTGAATGGAACATTCTGGAAGCAACTGAACATGAAATTGCCACACTTAAGAGCTTCATTAATTTTTATAAAGCAAATCGCGCGCTTCTACATTCAGGAAATATCGCTCGTTCTGATGTCGGCAATGGATATCTATACGGAACTATTGCGCAAGATAAGTCAGAAGCGCTCTTTACCTACATGCAACTTACAACTACCGAAGGTTTTGCACCTTTAGTTGCACACCTACATGGTTTAGATCCAAAGCGTCGCTACAAAGTTAAAGTTGTCGAAGAGATATCTGCCAACGATTATCTGCAAAAGAGTTTCCCGGGTTGGTGGCCAGAGGTAACTGCAACTGGCGCCGAACTCTCCAAAATCGGCCTTGAGATGGCGGTGCTTCGCCCAGAGCAAGGGCTGATGCTCCACCTTAAATCTCTTTCTTAAATCGCTTTGAAATCACCCCAAACTGACCATTCCACGCTAAAAAACTTGGAAAAACTGGGCAAAGTCCCTAGAAAAACCCCCTCAACAGGCGTAGTTTCACCTCACTAGTTTTACTCAATCGACCTAGGAAATTAGACGTAGCTAGTAGAAAAGGAAGTTCAATGACGAACGAAAAAGACGTTTCACGACGTTCCGTTCTAAAAGGCGCAGCAGTTGGTGGCGTCGGCCTTGCAGCAGGTGCAGGTTTACTTGCAGGTTGCAGCAGCAAGAATGAAGATCCAGTTACCTTCACAGTTCGCGGTACCAGCGAATCAGGTATCAAGATTGCACAAGCAGTTAATGATGCTTACACAGCGAAGACTGGAATTAAAGTTACACAGCAAGCAGTGGAATCAGATCCATTCCAGAATGGTATTTCTCAATACCTACAAGGAACACCTGATGACGTATTCGGTTGGATGGCTGGATGGCGCACAAACTTCCGTGCATCACAAGGTCTACTTCATGATGTTTCAGATAACATCAAGAACCTTGGCGATCAGCTAACTTCTGCAGTTATTCAAGGTGCAACAAATCCTGAAGATAGCAAGCAGTACATCATTCCTACTACTTACTACCCATGGGGTCTTCACTATCGCAAGTCAACCATGCAAGAAATCGGACAAGATCCAGAGAATATTGCTACATGGGATGACTTGATGAAGATCATGGAAGCAACAAAGAAGAAGGGCCTAGTCGCTTACCCAATGGGTAACAAGGGCGGTTGGGAAGCAATGGGTACATTCGACGTAATCAACGCACGCGTTAATGGTTACCAGTACCACATCGATCTTCTAAATGGAAAAGCAAAGTGGTCAGATGCAAAGACACTTGAAACATTCAAGCACTTTGCAATGCTAGTTCCATACATGAATCCAAATAAGAATGACATCGAATGGGATGGCATGCGCGATCTTCTTCTACAGAAGAAAGCTGGCGTAATGATGATGGGTTCATGGTTCGCTAACGACTTCTTAGCTCAGTCACAAGCTGACTATGACGATCTATGGCTAGTTCCATTCCCAGAAATCAATCCAGAGTTCAAGCGCGATTCAATCGATGCTCCTCTTGATGGTATCTGCGTATCTGCAAATGGCGCTAACCCAGAAGGTGGCGCAGCTCTTGCAGAGTTCTGGGGTTCTGAAGAAGGTATGGTTGCAGCACAGGGTGCTGGCGATACCTCACTTTATGTAAACACCAAGATGGATACATCTAGCTACGATGCATTCAACTCACAGAAGCTTGCAGTTATTGCGGAAGCAAAGAACATCATGTTCTTCCTAGATCGTGATTGCCGTAATGACTTCGCAGCAACAGTTGTTGGTCCAGCAATTCAGAACTTCTTGAAGAATCCAGCGGATATCAACAAGATCACTGAATCAATGGATGAGCAGTGGGCAGCGCTTCCTGAACTGTAATAAATCTTTAACTACTCTTTAATTGAGTGGTTATTTAGACTATATTGCGTTTCATGACCACGACGGCGACGAGTGAAAAATCTCGTCGCCGTCGTGCTGCATTTAGCCGACAAGATCGTGCAACGCTAACTGCCTTCGTCGGCGTTCCAACTATTTTGCATATCGCCCTTGTTTGGGTGCCAGCGTTAATGACAATCGGTTTGTCATTTACTTATTGGAATGGTGTTCAACTTTCAAATATCCGCTGGGCCGGTTTAAATAATTACATCACCATCTTTACTAAGACCGATGTCTTCTGGGATGCGTTATGGCATAACGTGGTCTGGTTAATTTTCTTTACCGTAATTGCAACTCCACTTGGCGTTTTACTTGCCTATCAAGTTGATCGCCAAATTCGCGGTCATAAAATTTATGAATCAATTTATTATCTGCCGGTAGTTCTATCTCTTGCAGTTATCGGAATCATTTGGCAGTTCATGTTGGGTCCAGGTGGTTTCTTCCAAGGAATCATGGGTAAAGGAATCGAAAACGCGATTCCGATCTTTAGTGATGATCGTTTTAACACTTGGGTTATTTTGGGTATCGCTTCTTGGCGCCACATCGGTTACATCATGTTGCTCTATTTAGCTGGCCTAAAGAGCGTGGATCCTTCACTTCGCGAAGCGGCATCTATCGATGGCGCTACCGAATGGCAGGCTTTTAAGCGGGTAATTTTCCCATCGCTTGCTTCAGTCAACACCATCGTCATCGTGATCACTGTGATCGATTCACTTCGCGCATTCGACTTGGTTTACATTATTTACGGAACTTCAACGGGTTGGCCGATCTTAGGTATGTTGGTCTTCCAGAATATTTACGGACAATCAGCATCGATGCTGGGCGCTGCCTACGCAGTAGTGCTGCTGGTGCTAAGTATTACCCCGATTATTTTCTACCTCCGAACCGTATTTAAGGATGAGAAATAATGGCTGTCGGCGATAAGAAATATAAGAATTCACAGAAGCGCAAAGACGCTTTCATCTCTGCCTTTATTGGTTTCTTCGCATTTGT
>JBFYJK010000021.1:0-7637 GCA_041311445.1 Candidatus Nanopelagicales bacterium | reverse complement strand
AAGAACAAGTCACTATTACTTGATCTCTGTGAAGTTATGACAGATGGCTCGCTCTGTGCAATGGGTGGTTTAACACCTCTGCCAGTAAAGAGCGCTCTGCAAAACTTCGCAGAAGATTTCGGAGGAAAGTAATGTCACTGATCATGGAACCAGATTTCGGTACGCCGAAATCAAAGCAAGAATCAACTGTCACCGTTGAAATCGACGGCAAATCAGTTGTAGTTCCTGCCGATACTTCAATCATGCGCGCTGCGGCTGAATGTGGCGTTGATATTCCAAAGCTCTGCGCAACAGACCGACTAAAGGCATTCGGCTCATGCCGTCTATGCGTTGTCGAGATCGATGGCCGCAAGGGCACACCTTCATCTTGCACAACTCCAGTTGCAGATGGAATGAAAGTTTCAACCAAGTCTGAGAAGTTAGATCGTCTTCGCCAAGGGGTCATGGAACTTTATCTCTCTGACCATCCTGAAAATTGCGAAGTCGGAGATGCTTGCGAAGTTCATGGCGTAGCTAAGAAGGTTGGACTTACAGAAGTTCGCTACGAAGCTAAGAAGACTCACTTAGATTTACCTAAGGATGATTCCAACCCTTACTTCAATTTTGATTCATCAGAGTGCATCGTCTGTAATCGCTGTGTTCGTGCTTGCGATGAAGTACAAGGAACATTTGCGCTAACCATTACTGGTCGTGCATTCGATGCTCGCGTAAGCGCTGGCAATAAGAATTTCGTCGAATCTGAGTGCGTATCTTGCGGAGCCTGCGTTCAGGTCTGCCCAACAGGTGCGCTAAAAGAGAAGAACCTATTAACAATTGGTGCACCAACTCGTTCCGTTGAGACCACCTGCGCATATTGCGGAGTTGGCTGCTCATTTAAGGCAGAGATGAAGGGCAACGAAGTTGTCCGCATGATTCCTTCAAAGAACGGTGGCGCAAACGAAGGACATTCATGCGTAAAGGGTCGCTTTGCATGGGGCTATGCATCTCACCAAGATCGTCAGCTTGAACCAATGATCCGCGAGAAGATCACCGATGAATGGCGCAAAGTCTCTTGGGAAGAAGCGATTACCTATGCAGCAAACGGCTTAAAGAAAGTGCAAGAGAAGTACGGCTGGAATTCAATTGGCGGTATTACTTCATCACGTTGCACTAACGAAGAAGTTTATGTTGTTCAGAAGATGATTCGTGCAGCATTCGGTACCAATAACGTTGATACCTGTGCACGCGTTTGCCACTCACCAACTGGTTATGGCTTAAACAAGACATTCGGAACTTCTGCTGGAACTCAAGATTTCGAATCTGTAGAGCACTCAGATGTAATTATGTTGATCGGTGCAAACCCAACTGCAGCTCACCCTGTATTCGGTTCACGTTTGAAGCAAGCAATCCGTAAAGGTGCAAAGTTAATTGTTGTTGACCCTCGCCAAATCGAATTGGTAAAGACAGCGCACGTTAAGGCTGATCATCATTTGCAGCTACTTCCAGGCACCAACGTTGCAATCATCAATGCACTTGCGCATGTAGTAATGACAGAAGGTTTAGCTGACGAGAAGTTCATTGCAGAACGTTGCGATACTGAAGCATTCGCAACTTGGGCAGAATTTATTAAGCAGCCAGAGAACTCGCCAGAAGCAATGGAGAAGATTTCATCTGTTCCTGCTTCAGAGATTCGCGCAGCTGCACGACTCTTTGCATCAGCCCCAAATGGTGCGATCTATTACGGACTAGGCGTTACCGAACATAGCCAAGGTTCAACAATGGTTATGGGTATCGCCAACCTAGCAATGGCGACCGGAAACATTGGCCGTAAGGGCGTTGGAGTTAATCCACTTCGCGGCCAGAATAACGTTCAAGGCTCTTGCGATATGGGCTCTTTCCCGCATGAATTACCTGGATATCGCCACATTTCAAACCCTGAAACTCGCGCTATTTACGAGAACCTTTGGGGCGTAAAACTAAAAGAGAAGCCAGGCATGCGTATTCCAAATATGTTGGATGCCGCTGTAGCTGGCGAATACATGGGCATTTATGTTCATGGTGAAGATATTGCGCAGTCAGATCCAAATACACAGCACGTGACTGCAGGTCTTGCAGCTATGGAGATGGTTATTGTTCAAGATCTATTCTTAAATGAGACCGCAAAGTATGCACACGTATTCTTGCCAGGAACTTCATTCCTTGAGAAGGATGGCACATTTACAAACGCAGAACGTCGTATCAACCGTGTTCGCCCAACTATGCCTTCAAAGACAGGCAAGGAAGAGTGGGAAGTAACTTGCGACCTTGCTAAGGCAATGGGTTACAACATGCACTACGACAACGCTTCACAGATCATGGATGAAATTGCTGCAACAACTCCAACATTTAAAGGTGTATCGCATGCTCGTCTTGATGCTGAAGGCAGCATGCAGTGGCCGGTAAATGACAACGCGCCTGCCGGAACTCCAATCATGCACATCGAGAAGTTTGTTCGCGGTTCAGGTAACTTCATGTTGACTCCTTATGTTGCAACAGAAGAGAAGACCAACCGTAAATTCCCATTACTTCTTACAACAGGTCGCGTACTTAGCCAATATAACGTTGGCGCGCAGACACGTCGTACTGAGAACAACGTATGGCATCCAGAAGATACTTTGGATATCCACGAATCCGATGCAGAGATGCGCGGAATCAAGGATGGTTCATGGATCAAACTATCTAGCCGCGTGGGCGAAACTTTGATGCGTGCTCGCGTTACTGATGAAGTAGCACCTGGCGTTGTTTGGACAACATTCCACTTCCCAGAATCTGGTGCAAATGTCATCACTACGGATTACTCAGATTGGGCGACAAATTGCCCTGAATACAAGGTAACTGCGGTCCAAGTTGAGCCAAGTGAAGCAACTGCAAATATCTCGCTTCACGGTTCACACGGAGATGTTCAGTTGGATTCGATTATCCGCATGGCTAATCAGATTGCAACAAATATTCCATCTGCAGGAGCACCTGAAATTGAAGTAGCGCACCACATGACTCAGTTCTGGACACCGGTTATGCGCCAACGTCTAGCTGAAGATGTTGATCCAGCTCTACTTTCAGATGTGGTTAAGAAGGCGCTTGAGCTCGTCAAGCAATCTTGATTCGCCAACAACTTCAATAGCTAAAGGAAGTTTCATTAAGGCCGCGGCAGATTCTGCTGCGGCCTTTAACTCTTCCGTAGGGTTTTGTGCCAGCCAGACAACTTTTTCATAATTCTTAAAGTAATCATCTACCAACTCAGGGTGCTTATCTAAGCCAAGTTCTACTACAACGCTGCGATTAAATGATTTAACTAAGTAATCTGTAAAGAAATAGGTGCCGGTTGTCATTAGTTCATGCACTTTTTGCTTACCTGCAAAGACGTCGTAGCAGTGATCGCCACCAAGTCTTTGGATGTCATACTTCTTGATTACTTCATCAAGTGCGCCGTAGGTGCCGCAATCGGAATACGCGACTGCAATCTTGGTGTGTTTATCTTTAATTTCTTGAATCTTGGCATCGACTTCGCCAGCAATCTTTTCAGGGTGATTGTGTAGAAGAGGCGGCAGGGGATAGATGGTTAAATCAAAGTTCTCCCGTGATGCGATATTCGAAATATGAGTAGCGATCGCACCACAGGCAACAACAGCTATGGTCAAACCGGGAAAGCCAATCTTTCGACGAACTTATCGTTGAAGTCTTCGCGATCAGAAAGTTCAACATACTTAATTTCATCAAGCAGAGTCATCGCACCATGGCGCTCCTGAGTTGAAAGCAGAGCCATCTTTGCGCCTTCGCCTGCCACGTTACCTGCAGAAACGATGCGTAATACGCTGATTTTGGGCACTAGACCAATCTTTACCGCTGAAGCTGGTGATAGGTAAGAGCCGAATGATCCTGCCAGAAGTACTTGCTGAATATCTTTATCTTCGATGCCGAACTCTTCTGCAAGGAGCGCCCAACCAGTTGCAATAGCAGCTTTAGCAAATTGCAGTTCTCGAACATCGCGCTGACTTAAGAAGACATCTTCAGTGAGCATGTAAATCTTTTCACCATCGCGTTCAGTTAAGTTTGGATCATCAACTGCATTGAACTTGCCTGATGCATCAAGTACGCCCATCTGAACCAAACAGGCAACTGCATCAACTAAACCAGAACCGCAGATACCAATAGCTGGCGCATCATCGATAGTTCCGATTTCAAGCTTGCCATCAAGAACCTTTACAGTTTCGATAGCACCTGCAGCAGCACGAACGCCGCACTTAATTGATGCAGCTTCGAAAGCAGGGCCAGCCGGGGCAGCGGTAGCAAGAATCTTCTCGCCATTTCCTAAAATAATTTCGCAATTTGTTCCGACGTCAATGAATAGACGAAGGCGCTTATCGCGGTCCATACCTGATGCAAGTGCGCCAGCGACGATATCGCCACCAACATATGCGCCAAGTGAAGGTAAGATGATTGCTTTGCCACGTGGATGAATTGATAGGCCAAGTTCGGTTGCATTTACCGGCTGATAATCAGCAGTTGCCATGATGAAAGGTGCAACGCCAAGCGGTTCTGGATCAATGCCTAGAATCAATTGAGTCATGGTTGCATTGCCAGCCATTGCTACTTCGTATACATGTACTGGATCTACGCCAGCCTCTTCGCAGACTTCGCGAGTTAACTGTGCCAAAGTATCTTGAGCAAGCGCACGTAGTTTAGTTAAACCTTCTGGGTCCATCATGGTTGCACTGATACGAGTAATTACATCAGCGCCGAATGGTTGCTGCTTATTGAGCATTGATTTAACAGAGGCTGGAGCGCCAGTATTTAGGTCAATCAGCGTTGCCACCACAGTAGTTGTGCCTAAATCGAAGGCAATTCCGTAGCGAATTTCGCTGGTATCGCCAGCTTCAATAGCGATTAGCTCTTGGTCAGCAAAGACGGCGGTTACCTTGAAATTGTTCTGACGCAACATCGTTGGAAGTTCGCGCAAGATATCCAATGAATAAGTTGGTTCGATGTCATCAATTGCTTCAAGCAGACGAACAATATCGGTGCGTTGATCTGAAAGAGATGGCTCGGTAAGTTCGACATAACGCTTCTGGATACCAGGGCGAAGAATGATCTGACGTCCAACACCAACAGTTGCAGCCTTTGGGCGAGTAGTTAACGGCGGAACATCAATGCTGATGTCTTGAGTTGTGCGCACCATGCATGCAAGGCGCCAACCGCTAGCTATCTCATCTTGAGTAAATGCACGGAAATCTAACTTTGATGGCTCAACGCTTCCGTCGGTGATTTGAATCTTGCACTTCTTGCAAGTTCCGTAACCACCACAAGTTGAATCAATTGCAATACCGTTCCAAGACGCAGCATCGAATGCGCTAACTCCTGAAGGAACAGTAACAATCTTCTCTGCAGAAACTTCGCCATCTTTTTCAAGAGCGCGGAAGTGCAGTTTTACTCGACTTGCACCATCATGACCTGCGAGATCTGGGTTAAATTCCTTAGCCATTCGGTTTATGCCTGCGGCTTAGCTGCTTCCATTGCACGGAAGCGAGTAATCCAATTGCCACCGTACTGGTCGTTGCCAAGGAGAATATCTGTTGCACGAACTGCTGAAACGATTTCAGGTGTACGTGCATCCATAACAGCAGAAGTTAAACCAACAGCCATCGCTGCAGGTAAGAACGCTGCATTGATTGCATGGCGGTTAGGCATACCGAATGAAACGTTTGAAGCGCCGCAAGTCATGTTTAGATCCCAGCGCTCTTTGATTTCATAAACTGTGTCGAAGAATAAGTTGCCAGCTTGTGGTTCTGCACCAATTGGCATAGCAAGTGGATCGATAACGATGCGATCGTGTGAAATACCGTGCTTATCGCATGCGCGAAGGATCTTTTCAGTGATTTTCAAGCGATCTGCAACAGTCATTGGGATCTCTGTTTCATCGTTTGGAAGCGCGATGATTGCAGCGTCATACTTCTTGATCAAAGGCAGGATGACGTCCATACGATCATCTTCACCGGTTGTTGAGTTAACAAGTGCGCGACCTTGGTAAGTCTGAAGACCTGCTTCAAGCGCTTCAAGAACAGATGAGTCAATACAGATTGGAAGATCTGTTAGCTCTTGCACCATCTTGATAGCTTGACGCATTAAATCTGCTTCGTCAGTTAGTGGAATACCCATGTTGACGTCCAACATGTCAGCGCCACCTTCGACCTGCGCCTTAACGTCTTTGATGATTGCAGATAGATCGCCTGCGCGTACCTGCTCCTGGAAAATTCGACGGCCTGTCGGATTAATGCGCTCTCCGATGATGCAGAATGGATTGTCATCACCGATAGTCACGGTTTTTGTAGGTGAGGTAACTACTGTTTGCATTATTTAGGGTTCCTTCCCAGGTCGGTCATTAGTCTTGCGAGTGAATCGTCGTGACGGAAATCCGTTACGTGCAAACCACGAACACCTGGTTGAGCAAGTGCATGCTTTGCTAGTTCGAAAGTCAATTGGTAAGCCTCTTCAGCAGGATCTGCTGCCTTTGCTACGCGGTCAATCATCTCTGCTGGAATATTGATGCCACGAACGTTTTCGTTCATGAACTGCATACCCTTGGCACCCTTAATCAAAATAACGTTAGGCAGGATTGGCAGGTTAGTTCCGTGAGCTGCTACGCCCTTGCAGAAATTCTCCAAACGATCCATGTGGAAGCAGAGTTGAAGCTGTAGATAACGCGCTCCAGCTTTCTGCTTCTTGATTGCACGATCAACGCGATACTCAAAAGGATGAGTTCCTGGATTCTCAACGCCACTAATAAAAAGTGAAGGTGGAGGAGTGATCTTGCGGCCAGATAGATAGGTACCGTTCTTAAGGACATTAGCTACCTTGATCGCAATCGGACCATCTAAATCAAATACGCGACGAGTCTCTGGTTCATCGCCAGCAGTGACGTCATCGCCAGTCATTAAAGCTATGTTTTCGATGCCATGAAGGGCTGCGCCCATGATGTCTGCCTGAACTGCCAGGCGGTTCTTGTCGCGCTGGGCGATCTGCATGATTGGTTCTAAGCCATGCATCTTCATAGCGATTGCTACCGAGAGATTAGATGCGTGAGCATGTGCAGCTGCGTTATCGGTTGAATTAACTGCATCAAACCAAGGACGTAAACGATCTGCTTCTTTTGCAACTTTCTCCATGCCATTTCCATCGATTGATGGAAACTCTGCAGTGAAAACTGTTTCAGTTGTATTCTCTAAAAGGTTCTGCAGATTACTCATCTGTGTTATCCGCCCAACCCTTTGGAACTTGCTTGTCGCGCTTAGTAATTAAATTGATCCAAGAAGAAGTTCCCTTTAATTGCATATCTACAGGTGGACGCAGATCGTTGTAGTGATCGCGCCATTCCTGAGGTAGCGGAAGTTTTTCTTTACGTTCATAAGCCTTAACCCAAACACATTGCATCTCAGGTTTTACTTCACAATGTCCGTTCTCACGTACACCGCCACAAGGACCGTTACGTAAAGTTTTCGGACAAGTCATTGGGCAGACCATTCCGGTGGAGTGCAGCACACACTGACCACACATCTGGCAATCCCAAATTGGACCTTTGATGCCGTGTTCAACAGCATTGAGAAGAGTTAAGAACTTTGGCATTT
>JBFYJK010000091.1:0-3293 GCA_041311445.1 Candidatus Nanopelagicales bacterium | reverse complement strand
CGAGTTCCAATTCCCTTGCCACGAGCTTCCTTCGCCATCCAATAGCCAATCTCTGCACGGTGGTTCGGAATATCAATTGTGTGAAGGGATATAACACCTGCGAAACCGTTTGAATATGGATATTCGCTGGATGCCAGTGCTGAATCTTCCATAACGAAAACCAGCTCGGTCTTATTCAAGTGGCTATTTACATTTCGAGACGTTGCAAATTCAATTGCAAGTTCAATTGGATAATCTTCCGGAAGCGTTGTGAACTTTGGTATCTCTGGATCTTGCACTGCTTTGAAAATATCTTCAGCATCAGTCGAACGCATTGGACGCAGAGTTGTAGTACCAACTGTTAAAGTTGGAATCGACTCCGGCCACCAAATCATTTTCAGAGTTTAATCCAAGCCAAATGAATTCGGCGAAGTATTTATTGCAGATTATGTAATCTATTAATTAAGGTAATTGCAGCAGCTGAATGGACATTCGCAAGGAACTCAGTCAGTCAAGTCTTTGGACTCTAGATCGCATCCATAACTGGACGAGCTGGGACGAAGTAAGTCTGTCCTGCAGGGTTGGTCCAAGTGCATGAACCATCAGGATTGCTCTCTACGCGCCAACCTTTATGAGTCTTTAAATTATGGTGTCGCCGACAGAGTGCGCCTAAGTTTTCTGCGGAAGTCTTGCCGCCTTTATCCCAAGGAATTGCGTGATCAAGATCGGCCAAATGTGCAGGCTGGCGACAACCGGGGAAGCGACAAGTTCGATCACGAGCAATTAGAAAATCTTGAAGCTCTTGCGGTGGTTCATAAGTCTCTCTGCCGAAATCTAATAAGACTCCGCTTATCGGATCGGTGACAAATCGCTTCCAGCGACCATCCGCTGCAATCTGACGCGCGATATTTGCAGGAATAGGACCGTAACCTGCAAGTTGGCCTGGGTTATTTGCAAGACCAAGTGCAGTAGGTAGATCGATTGTCACATTAATAGTTGGTCGACGATTATGTCGCGTAACGATTGTGCCAGAGGATTTAAGTGCGGCATCTGCAGCGCGCATTGCAAAGACAAATGCATCTGCACGACGCATATCGCGTTCAATATCGCTATTAATAAAGTTAGCACGTTCTAAGGCGGCAAGAGCTGCTGAATCTGAAGCGTTTAAGGCTAAGCACGCATCCTTGCAACCTTCTGAGCAAGCATGAGTGCAGACATAACCTTGGAATGAATCGTCATTAAAAGAATCTGCTGCACAAGATGATTCGGCTGCACAAGATGATTCGGCAGCAGAGTTTGCTTCAGTTAAAGCACTTGCATTGGCAAGTAATGAATTCTGCGATCTAAAATTGTTTGCATACTTTGTCTGGCAATTCTTTATACAGATGTGGCCACGGCTAAATCGCACAATCTTCTGCATCGCTTCACGATGTTCGGCTAACAACTTATCGGAGTAATCAGAAATTACCTGATCAACTAATTGCGCATCTTCAATCTTCAATGTTGCGAGGATTGTTCCAACGCCGCTCTCTTCCTTATAAAATAAAACTTTACGAGCTTCTCGTTGCACTTCGAACTCTTTTTGGAATAGATCAGGTGCTAACGTTGCAAAAGTAGTTCGCAATTTACGAGCGACTTGACCCGGAGTATGAAATTCGGCGTGTGCAAGTGCGACTTTTTCAATCTCTCGAATTGCTTCGGGCGCTAGACCAGCGCGTAGTGCGATAGCTGTCTCTTTTGCGATAACTGTGGCGGTTTGCGGTGGAATTTCACCACTATTTAGCGCGCTTGCAGTTGCAGGTAAGTTATTAGAAATAACGCGGGCGACGTCGATTTTGTCCTGAGAAGTGTTTGGCGATAAACGGAGCGCTGTTGAAACATCTTCGCGCCCCTCTTGATCAACATCCATTTCGCCGGCTCTCTCTTGCGCTTCTGAACCCGCGACATAGAGCATCGCATCTTGTTCTTGAAAAGTGACCCAAGCGCTCTGTTTCTGCCAGCACTTTAGAAAATCAATGCGATCAGCGGGAGATAGGTCTGACTTATTAATCTCTAAAAGAGATGCCATAGCTGCTGGTCCAGGTTTGCTCTGGAGCAGATCAGAAATCAGCTGGCTACGTTCGCGACCGTCATAATCCAATTTAGCGTCGCCGATTAGCGCGCTTGCTGGTTGGATTACCCGTTTGAACATGCGCCAATCATTTGCTCCACCACCGACAAATATTTATCTAATTACGAAGTTATCCACCGAAACAAGTCGCAAAAAGTATGATTTTTATAAATCGAGTTGTTGAAAACTAGATTTAGTTGTCGGACCTGGGTAGTACTGAGCTTGCTAAGAGTCTTTCGAAGTAAATTCTAAATTACAGCTTTGCGGTTTCGAAACTTCTGTCGTGACGATCAATCACAAGCATGGTGTGGTTAGGGATGTTGTGCCATCCATCCTGCGGCCAACCGCTTGATGCCACAACAATCGCGTGGTCATCTTCTTTGTAATGAAGGTCGTAATAATCTTCGCCGCCAAAATCTGGGCGCTTCTCATTGTCATGCTCAGAGATGATGATCATCTTTGTAGGAGATAACAACATCGCATTGATGCTAGAGAAAGATGTATGTTCCTTAATAATTTTCACAGCTGCTTTGATTCCAGGAACTAAACCAAGTTCTTCGATCTTCTGAACAACTAATAAGAAGTAACGCTCTGAATCGGTATTGCCAACTGCTTCCTTCAAGTAACGAGGCGCGATGTATTCATCAAGCGCTGTCGGAGGATTGATTGAACCGTTATGAGTGAATGAGTACTTTCCAAAGTGGAAAGGATGCGCATTCGCTTTATTAACTGGCAGACCAGATGTCGCCCAGCGTAAATGTAGAAGTGAACCATCGCTCTTGGTGCTCTTGATGACATCCATAAAATTAGGGTTCTTCACTGCGCAATCAGCTTCTTTTACAACTTCGCCGCTTTTATCAGTGATACCCCAACCATCGCAATGGATTGCAGATAAATTTACGAATTCTTGGAAATCTTTTCCAACTACGCTTGCGAAATCTGTATCTGAATCAGACACGTACCCTAAAAGACGACACATTTGCGAAATAACCCTTCCCTTTAGGTGCATTCTAGGAGTACAAAGTCCTATTCGATGACCCACATCGAAGGACTATTTTCTGACTAAGTGGTGACCCTCGTACTCCACATGTTGGAACAAATGAACAAAGGAGTTCACTTGAGCAATCAGCACGATGCAGATGCAAAGCTCCTAGAGTCGCTCGGCTATAAGCAATAATTTGATCGCCGTTGGTCTGGCTTCTCT
>JBFYJK010000065.1:0-16281 GCA_041311445.1 Candidatus Nanopelagicales bacterium | reverse complement strand
CTCAGAACGCGGAAAGGTCATTGCAGAGCTTTATGAATTCATTGGCACCGCAACAAATAACGTTGCCGAATACAGCGGATTAATTGCTGCGCTTCACTATATAAATAAGCTTGATCCAACTGCTCGTGTAGAGGTAGCGATGGATTCCAAGCTTGTTGTTGAACAGATGTCAGGACGTTGGCAGATCAAGAACGAAGGTATGCGTGCGCTGGCTAAGACTGCGATGCAAGCGCATGAACCTTCACTAATCACATATAGATGGATTCCTCGCGAAGAGAATGCGCACGCGGATCGATTGGCTAATAAAGCGTTAGATGAACGTGTAGATGGATTTAAGCCGGTGGTCCCAGCAAATCGCTTAACTGATCGTTTGCGCCAAGACGAAGTACCGACTTTTGTTTACATGGTTCGCCATGGTGAAACCATTCTCACTCCAGATCGTAAGTTTTCGGGCACTGGTCCTTTAAATCCACCGCTGACAGATACAGGTCTTGCACAAGCAGAGAAAGTTGCTGCAGAGATTGCAAAGATTAAGCCAGATGTTTTAATCGCGTCGCCTTTGCAGCGCACAACGCAAACAGCAGAAGCGATTGCAAAAGCCACAGGTTTAACACCGATCTTTGATGAAGCTTGGTTTGAATGTAGTTTTGGAGATTGGGATGGACTTTCTATTCAAGAAGTAAAAGAGAAGTGGCCAGAGGATTACACCTCATGGATTTCATCTAGTGCATTTACTCCTCCCGGAGGAGAGTCTTATGACGATGTTGCGGCGCGAATCGAACCAGCATTCGATGCCCTCGCTGAAAAATATCCTGGGCAGAAAGTTGTGGTTGTAACCCATAACGGCGTAATTAAGCAGATGGCAAGTATTGTTGTAGAGGGAAATCCAAACTCGCTATTCCACATTGATATTAGCCCTTGCTCAATATCATCATTCTCAATTTGGCCAAGCGATGGACTTCGTGCGGTACGTTCAATAAATGAAAGAGGACACTTCAGATGATTTCAACGACTGAATGGATTGTGACCATTGTTGGTCTGACGCTTTTCATTAGCCTTGACTTGATTGCAGCGATCTTGCGACGCAACAAGAAGACATCTATTGGCGAAGCTGCATTCTGGACCGTTGTTTATGTTGGCACCGCAATCGCATTTGGCGCGCTACTGCCTCACTGGGGCGACAAGGTCATGCAGAAGGAGTACTTCGCAGGCTGGTTAACAGAATATGCCCTCTCTGTAGACAACATCTTCGTCTTCATTATTATTTTAGGAACGCTCAAAATCGAGAAGGAGAAGCAGCATTTAGTGCTTCTTTTAGGCATTCTCTTAACTATCGGTATTCGCGGTTTGATGATTCCAGCGGGTGCGACCTTGATTGAGAAATTCGGCTGGATCTTCTTCTTATTCGGCGCATTCTTGATTTACACGGCATGGTCATTGGCGCGCGAGAGCGAAGATGATGAGTGGGAAGAAGGGCGCATGGTCCGTTTCCTTGAAAGCAAAGGCGTAAGCGCTTTTACTATCGCGCTGGTAGCACTTGGCCTTACCAACTTGGTCTTCTCTTTAGATTCAATTCCTGCGATCTTTGGTTTAACTAAGAATGCATATGTTGTGACAACAGCGAATGTATTTGCGCTTATGGGACTACGCCAGCTCTACTTCTTATTAGAAGAGCTACTTGAGCGCCTGGTCTACCTAAGCAAAGGTCTTTCAGTTATCTTGGGATTCATCGGTATCAAGATGATCTTCGAAGCATTCCATGAAATTGGAGTGCATGAGATTTCTGGAGTACATATTCCAACAGTTTCGATTGAAGCTAGTTTGCTTACAATTATCGGAATCTTGGTTGTAACTGCTGTAACTAGTTTGGCTGCTACCCGCAATAAAGAAGCAGCTTAAGCTCTAGCCCAAGCAAGCATTGGGGCAATATCTTCTCTTTGGTTTAGCGCAATCCAAATTGCGCCATCCAAATTATCGCCTGCTGCTTCAACTAAATCTACCTTTGCGCCGAGCGATTTGATGTTGTTGAAAATTAAGTTTCGGTAATTTGAATTCTTAGATAATCCGCCAGAGATAGTTAACTTAAATGGTTCATTAATTGAACCGACTTTCTTCCAAGCAGAAAGCACGGTGTTTGCTAAATGCTTGGCACCTTCGGCAACGATTTGATTTGTGGAATCAACATTCGCTTCGAGAACTTTCTTTGCAGACGAGATTGCCAACGATGTGGCTTCAGCGCCATTTTTCGAGGATAGAGAATCGAAAGCGTTAAGTTCCTCTGCGAAGACATTTAATAATTCAGGTGCGTTTGATCGACCATCTCTAGCGGCTAGAGCTCTGGTTAATCCGCGGGATCCAAGCCAGAATCCACCGCCTTCATCGCCAAAAACACTTCCTAAGCCATCGGAATGGGAGAGCGCGCTGCCATTTCCACCAACTGCTACGACCCCGCCGCCTAAAGTGAGCGCAACTCCTGGCTGCCCTGCAAGTGAACCCGCAAGACTTGCTAGGCCATCATCAATAACAGCAACTTCTTTAGCGCCAAAGTACTTATTGCAGAGCTCTAAATATGCCTGTGCATTCTCAACGTGGCCAAAGAGACCTGTAAGGCTGAGAGTTACAAGTTCGTTGCTAGCCACAATATTCTTAAAGTTCTCCTCAAGAGCAACTAGAACTGATTCTCCAGCCAACTTTCCTCTGTTAGTGCTATGTATCTTTCCTTCAATACTTATTCGGCAACCAGATTGGCCAAGGTCAACTGCGATCATATGTGTGTAACCTCTCTGCCTTTAATTGCAATGTAACTTGCATATGGATTTACACCAAGAACCTTTGCCGGATTAAGTGACGTGTATCTGACTGCCTGTTCCAAACCGATTACTTCTTTGAAGTTAAGGAATGCATCCAACATTGTCAAAGTGCTGCCAGCTAAAGTGTTTGTGCCACTCAATTTAGCAACACTTTCGGTGACAGTAACATCTAGTGCACCAATCTTGTATTGACCATCTGCGCAACCAGCGGCAGACATGGCATCGGTTACGGCAACAATTCGGTTAGGGGCTTTGCTTAAAATAGAGAAAACATCTGCGCTCTTCACATGGTGTCGATCAAGAATAAGTTCTAAGTAAAGGTCATCCTTTAAAGCAATTTCAGAGAGAGAATCCGAAGTTCCAATTTTTGCCATCGCATTATTGAAATGTGTAACGACAGTAGCGCCAGCGTTAATTGCCGCTAACGTGTCCGATGCTTTCGCATCGCTATGCCCAATTGCGACCACAACTCCATTGGATGTTAGAAAATCAATTACCGGAATCGCGCCAGGCAATTCTGGTGCGATGGTAAACATCTTGATTGAACCTTCACCAACCGCAATTAGCTCTTTAATTTCATTAATATCGGGGGTTCTAAGCAACTCTGGGTCATGTGCACCGCAGTACTTCTTGGAGATATATGGTCCCTCCAAATGAATTCCAAAGATATCTTGGTTTTTCAGTGAAAGTATTTGTTCTTTAATTGTTTCAAGATCTTGTGTCACTAAGCTAGCGATTTGAATTTTGGTTCCTGCGCTCTTATGGGTAGCGATTGCAGTATCTGCGCCATCTGAGAAATATTTGCCACCACCACCATGGCAATGGATATCTATGAATCCAGGAACAATGTAGTCGTATTCTGAATTTGCATGACCCTGCGCATATAGCCCATTTATAAATGAGTATTTTGCGCTAATAGCCATATCGGTATTTTACATTGTGTAATAGGATATGAACATGTCTAAGCTCGGTGAAATCATGATGTCGGAGATTAGACAGACCCCTGAAATATTTTCCAAGATAATCGCAAACGATCAAATAACTCCGCAATTGGCAACATTGATTTCTGATTCAAATATCAAGTCGATTCTGATATTAGCTCGAGGCACTTCTGACAATGCTGCGCACTTCATGAAATATCTTGTTGAAACTCAACTTGGCCTTCCATGCGGCTTAACATCCCCATCATCTGTTTCAATTTACAATTCAAAGCTACATTATGAGAACACATTGATTGTGGCTATCAGTCAAAGTGGTAAGTCGACCGATCTTGTGCAATTTGCAAAGTCATCCAAGGAATCTGGCGCTAAGTTGGTTTCAATTACAAATGACGCCAGTTCACCATTGGCACAGGTAGCAGATTTTCATCTCTCGCTTCAAGCTGGCCCTGAAATTGCAGTGGCGGCAACCAAGTCATACTCCGCTCAACTCTTGCTCTCTTATCTATTAGTCATGAAGTGGGCGAATAAAGCTCCGCAAGTTGAAAAGTTGGTTTCAGAAGCAGAGGTAGCAATCGGGCAGGAAAGTGTCATCAAAGAAGTCGCCAAAAACCTCGATTTAAAAGGCGATTTAGTGGTTCTAGGCAGAGGCTTTGCCTATCCAAATGCCAAAGAGGCAGCGCTAAAGATCCAAGAAACGTGCAAAGTCAATGTGCATGGAATGTCTACCGCTGATTATCAGCATGGTCCGATTTCAGCTCTTAATGAAGGCTCTCAAGTCATTTTGCTTGCACCTTGTTGTATGCCTGGAAATTCAATGTCTGATGCAGTCGAAAAGATTCGCAAGATCACTAAGAAGATTTATTGGATTGGTTCTGGCGCTGAACTCGCTCCAGGCGAATCGTCTCTCGGTGGTTCTTGTTGTGCCGATGAAATAACTTCATCGATAGTTGATTCTATGCTTCTGCAAGAACTTGCTCTGCATTTATCTGTTGCAAATGGATTCAATCCAGATGCTCCCGAAGGCTTATCGAAAGTGACCATGACAATATGAGCAATATCTTCATTGGCGACAGCGTTACGGATTGTGATCGCATCTCAATTCCTCCATATGGGCATGGTTGGGTCAATGAGATTGCTAAAAGCGGATTACTCTCGAATATCATTAATGTTGGTACTAGTGGACATCGTTTAATTGACCTAGATAAGCGTTGGCAGAGCGATGTAATTGAAAACAGGCCTGAACGTCTAACTATCAACATTGGAATTAACGATACTTGGCGACGTTATGATGATAATGACCCAACTTCAGTTGAAGACTTTGCATCTCGATATGACCGACTGATTGAAACCTCACTGAGCCAATTTGAAATTGATTTGGTGCTCTGCGAACCTTTTTTGCTCCACGTACGTCCAGAGATGGCGACATGGAGAGAGGACCTGGACCCAAAGATTGAAGTAGTCCATGATCTTGCCAAGAAGTATCAAGCAAAGTTAGTTAAGTTTGATGAAATGTTTACTCAATTGGCAGCGTCTGAGGGAATCGCAGCCCTAGCTGAAGATGGAATTCACCCAACTCAACATGGTCACGAAGAGATGGCCAAGCTCTGGATTTCCACCGTATTAGGCGCTTAATTCAGCGATAAGTTCGTTGATTGGGCCATCAATCTGATCGCCAAACATGTTCTTTCTTGAACCTGAGTATTTGTAAACAGCGCTCTCAAGATCTTTGATTACTTCTTTAGATCCTTCTATGCGATGTTCTTTAGTATTGAAAGTGCAACGCTGCAGCGCGGCACCAATTGCTTCCAATGCTTCTGCCCCGAGAAGATATTTTTCCATCCAAGGTTGAATCTCAGAGTAAATATTTGGATACTTAAATGAGCCGCTTGCAAGAAATTCTGCATTAGCTTTCATAGCATTTGATTCATTTATAAATTCTGAGGCAGCTTCTGTTAATTGACCAGCTCGCCAAGCAGTTACGCCGCGACGGAATACCTGTCGAAGATCAGGAGCTGGATCTCCGCCAACATTTGATCCCATGGTGCACCGCATAAACTTGCGTAGTGCATCTCGACTTGCTTGGTCAGCGACCAAACTTGTTAGAGCACTTTCCCATGAATCTTCAGGGTTGTAATTTGCAGTGTTCCAGAGAAAGTCACCGACTGTCTTTAGCGGAAAGAGTGACATTTCAAATTGCAGCATCGGATTTGAAAGTAAGCCAGCAGAGTACTTATTTAGTCCAACTTCACGATTACGTAGCGGACCGATATATAGATTCTTCTGCATGCTGCCATCATTAACTGGGAAGTTATCCCAATACAGTGGAGGTCTGAGAGTGCTGCGTTGGAAGATTACGGCATCAGCAATATCTAAGTAACCAGAGCAAATATCTCTTCCGGTCCACATGAGATTAATACGTGCTGATAGCAAAGGGCCAATCTCAACAAGATAAGGTTCATTGCCGCGTCCGCAGTAATGCATCGGACAGACTGTCATTTGAATATTGGTGTCAATTGCGAGCATCGCATCCCAGACTTGATTGGTAAACCATGCCTGCGCTGCCGCGGTAGATGGGAAACGTTCTATATCTTCTTGGTGCTGTAGTTCCCAGGCGATGTCATCCCAAAGAAGAGAGAAATGGCGCGATCCTGCTGCATAAAGTTGCTTAAAACGGGTAATTACCGCATGAACATCGGCTACGTCGCTGTATTTAACAGATAAGCCAGGGGAGACGCAGGCAGTGACTGCGATGCCATTCTCATCACCCTTGGAGATCAACTCTGTCATTAATTTCATGAATTCGTCATTGAAAGGTTGGCGCCAGTTGAATCGCTGCCAAGGAACATCCTTTGGTGCAATGAAATATGTATTGAAATTGAAATCACCGAAATGTTCGATTGCACGAAGGCGTTGCTCGTGGCTCCATGGCTTGCCATAGAAACCTTCAACTACGCCACGCACTGGAAAATCGGGTGCGCTTTCATAGGCAAAAATATTTTTTTCGCTTTTTGCGAAAGCTAGCAAATCATTTAGAGCGTAACGAACTACGTGGCCACTTTTATAGATAATTTGAGCATCGATCTTTTTGCCAGTCTTTTCGCCAGATACTTTATATCCTTCAAGACCAGTAACATCGCCAACTACTGCTTTGATGTTTACATCAAAGCCCGCAAAATTCTTTTTGAAAGCTGCAATTATTCTCTCAACCATTTAAACCACCTATTGCGCTCTGTACTGCGCCCATTACAGGCGCTTCCACCAAGACTTTCAATGATGCCCCCGGCAAAGAGCCAAGTACTACCTTTTCGAACTCAACGTCAAAAGCCTTATTGCCGGCAGTATGAAGTCCACCAGCTCTGACAATTGTTATTGATTGATTGCTAATGCCGAGTTGTTTTGCAATTCCAATGACATCGTTTGCGTGCTGCGCTGCAGTTCGAGTTACGGCATACATTGCGCCAGGATCAGAAGATGGTGTTAGTTTAAAGATTTCGGGTGCCAGAGATTCATTTAATCGTAAACCTGAACGGGCGACTGCCTGGAAGAAATCTGTACCAGGCTCCTTCTTCATTAACTGCGGCATTAATTCATATAGGGCCGAAGGCGCAGCGGTGTTGTGGTGTTGCATCGCAATGTATTCGAGAGCCAATCCGACAAGTTGCCCAGCACCGCCACCTTCGCCCAGCTCCATACCCATGGTTTGAGCCTCTTTTCCAGCATAAATGCCGGCAGTCTTACCGCCAGTGCCTGCAATAGAGACGATTCCTTCGAGCTTGCCGGTGCCTGCATAGAGCGCCGCAAATGAATCGTTCATGATCTGGAAATTGGTGATTCCTAGGCGATCAGTAATTGGAAGATAGAGCTTTACATCATCGGGCCAATCAATGCCAGCAATTGCAAATGATGCAGATTCGATTTGGGAAGTTTCAATTCCAGCGCTCTCTGCAGCCTTGCGGATAACCTCTTCTAAACTGATAAGCGCCTTTTCGATTCCCATGCGCTCCCAATTTGCGCCTCCATTTGATGCGCTAGCAATTACATTGCCTTGTTCATCTGCAATAACTGCATCGGTCTTGGTTCCGCCGCCATCAACACCTAATACAAATCTGGTCAATTGAATAGTCCAATCATTCCAGCATTTTCGCGCTTCAAATCAATCCAAAGTTCTCTTGCGGTATTGATATCTGGTCCAATCGGATTTGAAATTAATGCACGAATGGCGCTGTCTTCGTCTCCGGTAAGAGCGGCGTTTATTGTGAGTAATTCAAAATCCTTAACACTGCGTACCAATGAATCAATATCTGGTCGCAGGGTAGATGTTGGGATTGCAGAAGCGCCGTTCTTTGAAATGATTGCTGGAATTTCCACAACCGCATCTTTATGAATTCCAGGGATTGCTCCATTATTGAGGGTGTTAACGATGTGAGTGGTACCTGCATTGTTATGAATGTCAGCCATTAACTCTGCAGCTGAATCGGAGTAGTAAGCGCCGCCTCGCTTCATTAGCTCCTCAGGCTTTGCAACCAGATCAATATCCTTGAATTTCTCAATTAGTTCATCTTCAATTTTGATAACTTCAGAGGCTCTTGTGTCATGGTTCTTCTGATAATCAATCCAGTTTTGAGTCTGATAGTAATAAAGCAAGTAGTAGTTAGGAATTGCATCCAAGGTATCGATATCGCTCTGGGTCCAAGCAGGTGAATCTCCAGGCTTTGCTTTATCGATGGTCAGACCTCTAAAAGCCTTAATCGCCGCTGCGCTTACGTCAGTTCCGTCTATAGATACGCCTCGAACCCATGAGAGGTGGTTAAGACCTACGTAATCGAATTGCACCTTAGCAAAATCTGTATTCATTGCTTCAGCGACCTCAATGCGGGTATTCCAAGGAACGTTACAGAGCCCAACAATATTGAGCTTCGGGAAATTGGAAATTAAAGCTTGAGTGATGAGACCTGCAGGGTTTGTGAAATTTAAGAATGTCGCATTTGGAGCCAATTCTTGAACTTTGCTAGCGATCGTCATGGCTACTGGAATAGTGCGAAGAGCTTTTGCGAAGCCTCCAACGCCGACCGTTTCTTGGCCAATTAATCCATACTTGCGCCCGAGAAGTTCGTCTTTATGGCGTGCTCGTTGAGTGCCTACACGAAATTGGCTAACAACAAAGTCTGCACCTTTAATTGCTTCGTCTAAATTTGTACCGAATTGGATTGAGATATCTTTTCCAGCCGCCTTTAACATTCTTGAAGCGAATGCGGCGATAACAGAGACTCGTTCGGTTGCGATATCTAATAAATAGATTTCAGTAATAGGCAGGCGCGCACTTCGTTTAATAATGCCGTCTATTAATTCAGGGGTGTAGGTGGAGCCCCCGCCAATTACCGCTAGCTTCATTTAGCTTGATCCAACGCAACTGGAACCATGGCGCTTTGGAAAACTTTTTCACGCGCTTCCTCTGTGGCAATCTGCAATGTGCCGATCAAAATACCATTGTCGCCAAGTTTAGAAACTGCAATCTTTGGTGGGAATGGCAGAATCTCAGAGACTAATTTCTTAATTGGAGATAAGAAGAATTCAGCTTGGCGGCCGATACCACCGGAAAGCACAACTAATTCCACATCGGTAATGGCAGAGACCGCCGCAATATAAAGTGCGATTCGTTCTGCTTCTTGAGCAACTACAGCCTTACCTAGTGAATCGCCGGCTTTTGCTGCGCTCAAAATATCTACGGTTGAATAAGGCTCCTGAAGAGAGCTATTGCGGTATTTCTTAGCTAAATTGCGCGTAATTTCTGCAATTCGATCGCCTGAAGGGTTGGTATCTGAGCGATGTTTGTCGTGAGGATCTCCGAATGGAACGTAGAAGACTTCGCCCGCCGCTCCGTGATGTCCACGATGTAGCTGACCGTTTAGAACTAAACCGCCACCGAGACCGGAACCAACCGAAAGTACGCAGAAGTTGGATAAACCTTTGCCATGTCCGGCGCTCTGTTCGGCAACAGTAAGAACATTAATATCGTTTTCAACAGTTGGCTTTATTCCAAAGTTACTCTTAATTATTTCAGAGAGATTTACACCGTCAAGAGCGGCGATGGTGCCGGCAATTGAAACAACGCCACTTGTCTGTTGGATAACGCCAGGAGTGCCAACGCAAATGGAACTTACATCCTTCAATTTGTAGCCAGATTCATTAAGTGCTGAGGCGACAGCTTCTTTGATGTACTCAGTGATTGCTTTGAGAGATTTAGCTTTGACGGCTATTGAGACGCTTGAACGAATCTTGCCATCCAAGTCACCGACGGCGGCACGGATAAACCGTGAACCAATGTCGATGCCAACTGATACCTTCACATCTGCAATTGCTTCAAATACAGACTTAGCGCGCTTTGAATCTTCTTCGCCTGGTAGATACTCCTGAACCAAACCATTCTCAACAAGTCCACGCAAGATATCTGCAGTGGTCGGTCTTGATAGCCCAACTAATCGCGCAATCTCTGCAGCATGAAGCGCTCCGCTATTTCGAAGCAACTCTAGAGCGCGACGTTCATTGATTTCGCGGATTAGAGAAGGTACTGCAGGGGTGTTGTGGCGATTCATTAACCCTTCACTCCAGTCAAGGTAACGCCTTCAATAAATACTTTCTGGCTGAAGAAGAAGATGACTATAACTGGCATCATAAATAGCGCTGATGCTGTCATCAACATATTTCGGTCTACATGGTGCAAACTTTCAAATTGGGTCAATCCAATTCCGAGCGTCCATAAGTCTGGATTCTCTACAAGATAGAGCAGTGGACCAAAGAAATCATTCCATGCACCTAAAAAGGCGAAAAGTGCGATGGCAGAGATTGCTGGCTTTGCAAGAGGAATCACGATTCTCATCATAAGTTGAAATTCGTTGCAACCATCAATTCTGGCGGCGTCAGATATCTCATCTGGAATAGTGGCAAAGAATTGACGCAACAGGAATATCGAGAATGCACTAGAGAAGAAGGCTGGCACGATCAAGGGTAGATAACCTGGAATCCAATGTAACTTTGCGAAAATCACGTAAACCGGAATCATCGTTACCTGGCCTGGCAACATCATGGTTGCGAGAATCGCAATAAAAGTTCCGTTACGACCTTTCCATTGCAGACGTGAGAGTACATATGCGGGTGGGACAGATGAAACAACGGTACCAATCATGGTCAAGGTAGATACAAAGAGCGTGTTCATGGTCCAGTGCAAGAATGGAACAGCATGAAAAACTTCAATGTAGTTATGCCAAATAAAAGGACTTGGCCAAAGTGCGCGCAATGATGCCTGACGGTATGTCATCAACGAGATAACCACAATCAGATAGAGCGGCATAATGAAGATTGCAGACATTGCAACCAGTACAGAGTGATTTGCTACAGTTTCTAGAAACTTACGTCGACGAGCTTTACCACGCATAACTGCTGCGTCAGCATCAATCTTTGCCCACTGTTCAGGTGTGTATGCGCTCATTTAAATAGAGATCCGTTCGGGTAGTGGACCCAACGTTTCTGAGTCTGAAGCATGATTAAGGTGCAAATCAAAGTGAAGATGAGAAGTACCCAAGCAAGCGCGGATGCATAACCCATGTCATACGCCTTAAATGCCTGATAGTAAATATGTGTCGCATAGAAGTACATTGAATGCGAGTAGTCGTTTACTTGACCAGCTGCTACATATGCTTGAGTGAAGTACTGGAAGCTTCCGATAACGCCAGTAACTGTAGAGAAGAAGATAACCGGAGTCATCATTGGAATCGTTACATATCTGAATTGCTGCCATCCGCTAGCGCCCTCGATAGCCGCCGCTTCATAAAGTGAGCGTGGAACATCCAATAAACCAGCTAAGTAGATGATCATGGTGTCGCCGATGCCCCATAAACCAAGGAGAATCAAAGCCCATTTAGACCAATGAGGATCTATAAACCACATTGGTGGATTCTCAATTCCAAAGAATTCAAGGAATTTATTGATTGGGCCAATCGCTGGATTGAAGATGTAGGTAAATGACATTGTGGCTGCAACGGTTGGAACCATCGCAGGCAAGAAGAAGATTGTGCGGTAGATATTGCTCCCGCGCTTTGGCTTAGTGAGAATCCAAGCCGTAAAAAGTGCGAATGCAATTCGAAGCGGGATACTAACTGCAGAAATCCAGACCGTGTTCTTTAACGCTTTCCAGAAATCAGCATCATCAGTAAACATTCGAACATAGTTTTCGGCACCAACCCATGTTGGGGTCTCAATCAAATTAAATTTAGTAAATGATTGATAGAGGCTGGCACCCATTGGATAAGCAGTAAAGAATAGAAAACCGAATACCCATGGCGACATGCAGAGCGCGATGAAGATCCAGGGAGTCTTTAGCTTTCTTGTTTTTTGAGACGCCAAGTCGGCCGCCCCCTTATTGGAAGCGACCGACTTGTTGCGACTCAGAATTGTCATTAACTAATTAGTAGTTTCTTGACAGGATTGAAGAAACCTTTGCAGCAACGTCCTTCAAGCCAGACTTAAGATCTGAAACAGATCCTGCCTGCCATGCTGACATGAAGTTGTAGATCTCTACATCTTCAAGATGCTCGCCGGTGTTCTTTAATGTGTGATAACCAGACTTTGGATTTCCTGCGATGTCATAGAAAGTCTGATAGATCGATGGATACTTGATCTTGCCTGACTTAAGCGCAGCATTTAGAACTGGCACTGAACCATTGTCATTTGCATAATCAATTGCAAGCTGTGTATCTGTTGCAAGACCCTTGATAACAATCCAAGCATCCTTAACGTTCTTTGAGCCCTTTGAAATGCCCATTACTTGACCGCCAACTAGGCCAGAACCGTAGTTTGAACCAAGAATTGAAGCTTCAACAGGGAATGGAGCAGTACCGAAGTTAACTGCTGGCTTTGTGCATGGATTAAGCGCCCAACCATCTGGATCACAGAACATTGGAGCCATCCAGTCAGCATCAAGCTTCATTGCAACGCGTCCTGAAACAAAGTCATGGCCTGCGCCCCATTCGTCACCACGAGCAGCAACGAACTTAGTTAGCTTTGTGCTTCCAGCCTTGAAATCTCCATTGCCATAAACCTTCGCGATGAAATCTTTCTGCCAGTTAAATGCTTTGGTCCACTTTGCATCTGATGCAAAAGCAGGTTCGCCAGCTCCGCCGTACCACTTTGCTCCGAACATAAGTCCTAGCCACATAGCGTCCATTTCGAAACCGTAGTAACCAGCCCAAGGAACGAAACCAGCAACCTTGATTGATCCATCAGAGTTGAACTTGGTTAGCTTGATAGACATATCAAGAAGTTCTTTTGTGGTCTTAGGTGCAGCTGAGTAGCCAGCAGCTTTTAATAAATCTTTGTTGTAGTAGAAACCGAAAGTTTCTGAACCAACTGCAGGAAGACCGCAGCGATTCTGTGAAGAGATCGTGTAATCAACAGCTGCTGGTGCAAATGTTGCTTTCATGTTGATGCCGTTTGAGCCAGCAACCATTGTGTTAAGACGCTGCCAAGCACCAGTTCCGCAGAACCAACCCAAGTTGCCAGCACCGTTTGCTACAGAAATGTCAGGACCATTGCCTGCATTGATTGCAGCTAATGATTTAGCCATATCAACAGAGCCAACAGATTTAATTGTTAGACCTGGATTAGCTTTTTCGATTCGCTTTAGTGAGGCGTTCCAGAGATCTAGATTTCCGCCCTTATATGGAGACCACACGGTTACTACTCGATCTGCGCCTTGCGCAGACGAAGCGCCAACGAATGTGCCTGCAACCATCGCAACTGCGGTAACCGCAGCCAATAATCGCTTCTTCGTCATTGAATTACTCCTTGTCGCATTCTTCGGAAGGGTGGGGCCTAACGGCTCTGTTAGGGAACCTTCCGATTTGTGTAAGGTACCCTTACACAACAGGGTTCGAGGGTCAATAGCGACGCGGGGGTGAATTCAATTCGTTATAAATGGGTATCCACGCTTACTGCGCTTATTTGCACCATATCTATTAGCGCTTGCAGCAACTCTGCGCCCAAATTCGAGGGCACTCTGCTCTTTCATAATTACACAAGCTATGAAAGCTGGGACGGTCAGTTATTTACTGTAGACCTAGCATCAAAGAAACTGACCAACTTAACCGCAAGTTGGGCAAACGTTAAACATACGATCAACGGATCCTTCTCACACGATGGTCAATACATAACTTTTATGGGCAGTCAGAAGAACATAGAAGATTGGGATGTCTTTGTAACTCATTGGAATGGCAGCAAGTGGGAAGAGCCAGTGAACCTGACGGGTCCTAATGGCAAACGCGATGAAGATCCGAAATTCTCTCCAACTGCTAATAAGATTATTTATAAGGAAGATGGCGTAGTTGCGATTATTGGCTTGACTGGTGAATCGCAATATTTCATGCCTGGTTCGATGCCTTATTTCTTGCCAGATGGAAAATCATTCTTATTTGAGCAAGCAGGCGACATTTTCTTAAGTAGCTCAAATAAGATTTCGAAAATGTATGCTGGCGAAGGTCTGAAGTCTTACTATCCAATTTCGCTAAATGGAAAAGAATTCCTTTACACAAGAGTGCAAAGCTCTAAGCACGATGGCATCATGCTCGGCTTCACTGATGGCTCTAAATCAATTCCATACTTTTTCAATAATGATCAATGGGACAACTCAGATCCATTTCCTTATCAAGACGGTAAGAAATTTATCTTCCTAGTTAGCGGTGATTACTCGGTTCCAAACGGTGGCTATAACTTGGTCATAGCGGATTTGTCTAAGAAAAAGATTGTTAACGCAGACTCACTATTTGGAACAATTAATACGGACCTTGAAGAACTTGGGCCAAACTGGAGTGCACACACTTATTAATAGCAAAATTCACTGATGTGAGCGGTAATTCAGTTGCATGAACGGTTGTGCAGAACCTACATTTTGCCCAGGATCGTTCAACGGAGAACCCCATGCAATCGAAGTTTGTGTACTCATTTGCCGAAGGCAATAAGGATCTTAAAGATCTCTTAGGCGGCAAAGGTGCGAACCTTGCCGAAATGATGCGAATTGGAATACCAGTTCCACCAGGATTCACAATTACAACCGAGGCATGTAAAGAGTATTTGCAAAAGGGCGCAGCCCCTTTAGAACTTGAAATTCAGATTACTAAAGCCCTTCGCGAACTCGAAGATGAGATGCAGAAGCGCCTTGGCGATAAGGATGATCCGCTTCTAGTTTCTGTACGTTCTGGCGCAAAGTTTTCAATGCCTGGAATGATGGAGACAATTCTTAATGTTGGTCTAAACGATCAATCAGTCCAAGGTTTGATTAAGCAGACAAATAATCCGAGATTCGCTTGGGATGCATACCGTCGCTTAATTCAAATGTACGGCAAGACCGTTTTAGATATTGAAGGACATCGTTTCGCTTCAGAGCTAGAGAAAGCAAAAGAGAAGCAAGGCGTGAAGATTGATTACGAATTATCGGTCGAATCTTTGCAAGACTTAGTAAATAAATTTAAAGCAATAATTAAAGAAGAAACCGGTTCTGAATTTCCACAGGATCCACGCGCTCAAATGGATACCTCAATGCGAGCAGTATTTAATTCTTGGAATACAGATCGTGCAAAGTTATATCGTCGCCGCGAACGTATTGCCGATGATTTAGGTACTGCAGTAAATATCGGAACCATGGTCTTCGGAAACATGGGCGAAGATTCAGGTACTGGCGTTTGCTTTACTCGTAATCCAGCAACCGGCGAAGCTGGTGCATACGGTGATTACTTACAGAACGCTCAGGGCGAAGACGTCGTCTCAGGTATTCGAAATACCTTATCTTTAGATGATTTAAGTCGTATTGCGCCTGATATTTTCGCGCAATTAAAGGCGATTATGTACAAACTTGAGACTCATTACCGAGACTTATGCGACATTGAGTTTACTGTCGAGCGCGGCAAGCTTTGGATTCTCCAGACTCGTGTTGGAAAGCGCACCGCATCAGCTGCATTCCGCATAGCCACACAATTGGTTGATGAGCAAATCATCACAATGGATGAGGCACTTTTACGTGTAACTGGACAGCAATTAGCGATGCTGATGTTCCCCCAGTTCGACAAGTCGAACGCGCCAGAATCGCTAGCTCAAGGCATGGCAGCTTCTCCAGGTGCTGCAGTTGGTCGCGCTGTATTCGATTCACCTACTGCAACTGAATGGGCCGAGCGAGGCGAAAAGGTAATTCTCCTTCGTCGCGAAACTAATCCTGATGATTTAGCAGGCATGGTTGCCGCAGTTGGAATTCTTACAAGCCGTGGCGGCAAGACTTCGCACGCAGCTGTTGTTGCACGTGGCATGGGCAAGACCGCGGTTTGTGGCGCCGAAGATTTGGAAGTTAATGAACATGAGAAGTTTGCAATTGCAAATGGTGTTCGCATTAATGAAGGTGACTACGTTTCAATCGATGGTTCAACAGGTGAAGTCTTCAATTCGCAGATCCCAGTCGCTCCATCAACTGTTGTTCAGTATCTACATGACGG
>JBFYJK010000060.1:0-8324 GCA_041311445.1 Candidatus Nanopelagicales bacterium | reverse complement strand
CGTGAAGCAGAGATTAGCTCCATCGCTTTCGTGATCTTCTTCGTCGCCTTTACCGAACGAATTCGGCGGCGATAGATACGTAGTTGTGCACCCATTGTTTACTTAAACTGTCCCTTAAATGTTTCAACGATCTTTTCAAGCTTTGAAACAGTGTCATCAGATAGTTCGCGAGTTTCAGAGATTACGTTGAAAACGTCCTTATGTTCGCGACCAATGTAATCAAGAAGCTCTGCTTCGAAGCGACGGATATCAGCAACTGGAACTGAATCTAGCTTGCCGGTTGTACCCGCCCAGATTGAAACAACCTGACGCTCTAGTGAGAATGGTGAGTACTGACCCTGCTTTAGAAGTTCAACCATGCGAGCACCGCGATCAAGCTGCGCCTTTGAAGCAGCATCAAGATCTGAACCGAAAGCAGCGAATGCTTCTAGTTCGCGGAACTGTGCAAGGTCAAGACGCAGACGACCAGCAATCTTCTTCATCGCCTTTGTCTGTGCAGAACCACCAACACGAGAAACCGAAATACCTACGTTAATCGCAGGACGAACGCCTGAGTTAAACAAGTCAGTTTCCAAGAAGCACTGACCATCGGTAATCGAAATAACGTTTGTAGGAATGAACGCAGAAACGTCATTACCCTTTGTTTCGATGATTGGAAGGCCGGTCATTGATCCGCCGCCAAGTTCATCTGAAAGCTTTGCGCAACGCTCTAGCAATCGTGAGTGTAAGTAGAAAACGTCGCCTGGGTACGCTTCGCGACCTGGTGGACGGCGAAGTAGCAATGAGACTGAACGATAAGCCTCAGCTTGCTTTGATAAATCATCAAACACGATTAGTACGTGATCACCTGAGTACATCCAGTGCTGACCAATTGCAGAACCGGTGTAAGGCGCTAGGTACTTGAAACCTGCTGGATCAGATGCAGGAGCAGAAACGATTGTTGTGTACTCCATCGCGCCAGCTTCTTCTAGAGCTCCGCGAACTGATGCAACAGTTGAACCCTTCTGTCCGATAGCAACGTAGATGCACTTAACGCGCTTCTTCTTATCGCCAGACTTCCAGTTTTCAAGCTGATTAATAATTGTGTCGACAGCAACCGCAGTCTTACCGGTCTGACGGTCACCAATGATCAACTGACGCTGACCGCGGCCGATAGCAGTCATAGAGTCAATCGCCTTGATACCTGTCATCATCGGTTCTTTAACCGGCTGACGCTGAACCACTGTTGGTGCCTGTAGTTCGAGTGCGCGGTTTGCTTCAGCAGCGATTGGTCCCTTGCCATCAATTGGGCGACCAAGTGCATCAACAACGCGACCTAAGAACGCATCGCCAACTGGAACAGAAAGAATTTCACCTGTGCGGTAAACCTTTGTTCCTTCTTCAATACCTGCGAACGCACCAAGAATAACCACACCGATTTCACGAACATCGAGGTTAAGTGCAAGTCCTAAAGTTCCGTTTTCGAACTTCAACAACTCATTTGTCATTGTTGAAGGCAAGCCTTCTACGCGAGCGATGCCGTCTGAAGCTTCGGTAACGATACCGATCTCTTCGCGACCAGCGCCGCTTGGCTGATACGACTTAACGAAATCCGCTAATGCATCGCGAACTTCTTCTGGTCGGATCGTGAGTTCCGCCATTGTTTTCTCCTTACTTTCCTGCAAGCGCTTGGCTTGCTTCGGCCATACGACTGATGACGGTGCCATCAATCAATTCATCACGGAAACGGATTGAAACGCCACCAACAACTTTTGGATTTGTTTCAACGTTTACACGAACAGTCTGTCCAACTTGCTTGCTTAGCGCTGAAGCTAGCTTTGCCTTCTGGTCAGCTGTTAAATCAATTGCGCTCTGAACATGTGCAACAACAAGGCTGCGATGTTCTGCTGTTGCATGAGCAATATCTGAAAGCGCATTTTCGATACTGCGGCCCCATAGACCATTGACGATCTGTGAGATTAAAGCCTTTGTTGATGAGGTTGCGTTCTTGAGGACGTTATTTACCAACGCCTTCTTCTCTGCAACTGCATCTGGATTGCCATTTAGAGCATTACGAAGATCTTGGTTAGCAACAAGAGCGCGACCGAAAGCGAAGATTTCCTCTTCTAACTTATCGAGTTCGCCGCGTGAATTTGCTGCGCCAGCTTCTGCCTGAATTGCAATCTGTTCTGTAGAGATAAGTAGATCTATTGGGGAAGACCAACGGTTTGATACCGCTGCGTTTGCGATTGCGAGCGCCTTATCTGAGATGCGGGATGCGAATAGCTGCTTTAGCAACGCTTCCTTTTCTTCAGCGTGACGTGAAGGATCAGTAATCGCACGACGAAGTGCAACGTTCTGACCCAACGCATTCACAACTGCAAACAAATCAGCTGAGAGCGCAGATGCAGCATCGCCAGATAGACCGTTAAGTGTCTTATCTAGAACTTCGCGTGTAGCCGCTAATGAATTGCGGCTGCTGCCTCCCAAGTGAATTGCCATTGATTACTTCTCCAAATCCGCCATGAATCGTTCGACAATGCGTGACTGTCGAGCCTGGTCGTCTAGCGCTTCTCCGACAATCTTTGAAGCGAGTTCGACAGCCAAAGTTCCAACTTCATTACGTAGAGATGTAATTGCTTGTTGGCGCTCTGCTTCGATCGATGCATGTGCGGTTGCGACAATGCGTGAGGCTTCTTCTTGTGCTTTCGCGCGAATCTCGTCTGCAATATTTGCAGCCTGTGCACGTGCTTCTTCACGAAGACGTCCAGCTTCATCGCGAGCAGTAGCTAGCTGCGCGTTGTACTGCTCTAGAGCAGCTTGCGCTTCTTGCTGTGCCTTTTCAGCCTTTTCGATACCACCCTGAATTGCTTCGGTACGTTCCGCGAAAGCCTTTTCGAACATTGGAACTACAGCCTTACGTAGTACCAAGAACAAAATGGTGAACGCGATTGTTCCGACAATCAGTTCGGCGGTATGAGGAATTAGCGGATTAGCCGCTGCCTCTTCTGCCTTAAATAACATTGTCTCTACCTTTGTTATTGATTAATTAATACTTGTTTATTAGAGGATGAACGCTAGAACTAGACCGAATAGCGCAAGAGCTTCTGCAAGAGCGAAGCCAAGGAACGCTAGTGGCTGTAGTACTGAACGTGCTTCTGGCTGGCGTGCAACGCCATTGATGTAAGCCGCGAAAATCAGACCTGTTGCAATAGCAGGACCGATAGCTGAGAGGCCATAACCGACCAGGTTGAGTGTGCCTGACATGTTTCTTCCTTTTCTTTCGTTTTTCTAGTTTCTAGCTAGAAATTTGTTTAGTGCTCGTCGGCAAGGGCGCCGGCGATGTAAAGCGCTGTCAACAGAGTAAAGATGTACGCCTGCAGACATTGGACCATGAACTCAAAGAAGGTCATCACGATTCCAATGCTGAAACCGAAGACTGACACCACCTTTAAGCCAATTGCATCTGACATCAACATATGTTCGCCGCCAAGGATGAACACAAGTAGAAGTAAGTGACCCGCGAACATATTTGCGAACAAACGCAGTGAAAGTGTTAGCGGACGAATTAAAAAGTATGTTGCGATCTCAAGCGGTGTAAGAAGAATGTATGAGAACTTTGGAACGCCAGGAAGGAACATGATGCCCTTCATGTAATGGCCAAAGCCCTGCTTCTTGATACCGATGTAATGGAAAACGCCATATGTAAAGAACGCTAGAACATATGGGAAAGATACGTGCGACATTGATGGGAACTGAATTAGCGGCACAATTCCGAATAAGTTATTTACCAAGATAAATGTAAATAAAGTAAATAGGAACGGTACGAATCGCATGAATTCTGGACCGATGATGTCTTCGCCTAAACCTTTACGAACAAATCCGTAGATTGATTCGCCAGCAAATTGCAGCTTAGAAGGAACAACTGCAGCCTTACGTGAAGCCAAAATGAAAAATACTGAAATCAGAATTACCGCGAGAAATAGCTCGAGGATTGGCTTTGTGAAGTAAGGGCTATTGTTAAAAAATGATGGGAGGTCAAAATCTTTGGTGCCTGGTGGGGTGAAACCCTCTCCTGATTTAAGCAGGTTGAGCACGTTTGAAGACTCCTCGAGGTGATTGCTTTTGGGGGAAGCAGGCAAACCTTATTGAACAAAAGGCTAATTATGAAATCGAAAACTGAGTGAAATCACTCGCGTCCGAAGCGGAACCAGATGATGGTAATTGCCGCTCCTGCGCCTACAACTAGGCCGATAAGTAGGAAAAATGAGGTGCCCAGGAAGCGATCCAGCGCCCAGCCGACGCCGCCCCAGACCAAGAGCCCTGAAAGTAGGTAGCCGAAGATCGACCAGAGGGCGTTTTCGTCCTTATTCATGGGCCAGAGTCTACTTACCGGAGCCTGTATTAGGTAACGGCAGGTGGAGCTTGAGCTTGAGGTAGGCGCGAATCTCCCCGCCCAGCCAGGCGAAGGTCAGGGCGATGGCGGTGAGGCCAAAGCACATACGGTTGATATCTGCATTGTTGGTGAACTTTCCAATCACAAACATCATCGCGCCCAGAATCAGAATCTTTGAGAAGTAGCTAAACATCGCAAGTGCCATAGTCGCGATTGGATCCACGTTCTTGGTCATTGAAGCCACTGCGATATTTACTAAGAAGAAAACTAGAACTACTAACTGCGCCAATAGCGCGCCATAAAGTCCGGCACTTCCCTGCTGCCATGTAGAAATAATTAATCCGAGTACACCAACTACCAATGACGGTTTTAGCGCACCTTTCATCATGATGACATTTGGATCGCTATTCGACATGTTGGCCTTTTCTCTTCATTACTAAAATCGAACTTCCGCCGAAGATAACCACAACTGCAAGCGCTGCCCACCAAGGCTTAAATGCCCAAGTTGTAACTGGGAATGCAATTGCTGCAGTCCATAGATACATAATGATTACAGTGCGAAGTTGCGAATTACCGCGCTTAAATAATTTGTGGTGCAAGTGTTCGTTATCTGGTGCAAATGGCGAACGTCCTGCGCGAACACGACGAACCACGGCCATTCCAAAATCTGCAAGTGGAATTGCAAGCACCGCAAATGGAAGTAGTAATGGCAAAAATGTTGGTCCAGTTGATTCTGATTGAATCGCATTTGGATCGAATTGGCCGGTCAAAGTAATTGCCGCTGCGCCGAGCATTAAACCTAAATACATAGATCCAGAGTCGCCCATAAATATCTTTGCTGGATATGCGTTATGCGGCAAGAAACCTAAGCAAACACCTATTAAAACCGCTGAAAATGTGGAAGGCGCACCAGCGCGATTAAAGCCGTAAACAACCGCTAAAACATAGGCAAAAATGAAGAAAGCGCTAGCCGCGACGGCCACTACTCCGCTGGCTAATCCATCCATTCCATCAATGAAATTAACTGCGTTGATCGCAACCAAAATTACGAGCACTGTTAAGAACTGTCCGATTGATGGCGGCAGAGTAATAAGTCCGTTGATTGGTAACCAGAGCAGCTGCACACCAAATGAGAGCATGATGCCCGCTGCGAGCGCTTGTCCCGCTAATTTTGTTAGCGCATCTAATTCAAAGCGATCATCGATCATGCCAAGTAGCACGACGAAAGTTCCGGCTAAGAAGATTCCTTGCGCTTCGCGGCCAAAGGATTTACCAACCAGCGGCAGATGTGAAACTACCGCGAAGGTAAATGAAGTGGCGATCCACATGGCAACGCCACCCCAGCGCGGAGTGATTTCGGTATGGATATCGCGTGAACGAACACGAGCGATTGCACCAAAGCGAAGTGCATAAGTTTCTACATAAGGCGTAACCAAGTAACAGATAGCTGCGCTAAGCAGCATCGTCAATAGGTATTCGCGCACTTACCTAGAGTACTAGTTATGCGTAAATTGGGAACTTTGCAACTAGCGATTGAACTTCAGATTTAATCTTTGCGTGTTCCGCTGCATCATCAGTCTTAATCGCACGAGTAATCAGCTGCGCGATGATCGCCATCTCATCTACGCCCATTCCCTGGGTTGTTGTAGATGGAGTACCCACACGGATACCACTTGATACTGCAGGTGGATTTGGATCGAATGGAATCGAGTTCTTATTCAAAGTAATTCCAGCTGCGCCACAACGCTCATCTGCAACCTTGCCGGTTACGCCAGCGCCAGTTACATCGATAAGAGCTAAGTGAGTTTCGGTGCCACCAGAGATAGCGCGCATTCCTTCAGCAACTAAGCCTGCAGCAAGCGCTTTCGCATTGGTAATAACTTGCTTTGCATACTGCTGATATGAAGTTTGCTGACATTCATGAAGCGCAACAGCTTTAGCTGCAACTGCAGACATGATTGGTCCGCCCTGCATTCCTGGGAAGACCGCCTTATCGATTGCAGCTGCATGCTCTGCCTTAGACAAGATCATGCCACCGCGAGGTCCGCGCAATACTTTATGTGTTGTAAATGAAACCACATCTGCATAAGGAACGGGTGAAGGAATTGCCTTACCTGCAACCAATCCAATGAAGTGCGCTGCATCTACCCACATGATTGCGCCAACTTCGTCACAAATCTGACGAACCTTTTCGAAATCAACCAAACTTGGGTAAGCAGTTGCACCTGTACAAATCATCTTTGGCTTTTCACGAAGTGCCACATCGCGCATTTCATCGTAATCAATCAATTCAGTATCTTGGCGAACACCATAAGAAACGATGTCGAACCACTTACCTGAGAAATTTACTTTTGAACCATGAGTTAGGTGACCGCCGTGTGGCAGTGACATCGCCATAACTTTGTCGCCAGGCTTTGTGAACGCTGCATAAACTGCAATGTTTGCTGATGCGCCTGAGTGTGGTTGAACGTTTGCATGATCTGCACCGAACAACTGCTTTGCACGTTCGATCGCAATATCTTCTGCGCGATCTACAACTTCGCAACCACCGTAGTAACGCTTACCTGGATAACCTTCGGCATACTTATTACTTAGCGGTGTGCCAAGAGCTGCCAAAACCGCACCAGAGGTGAAGTTTTCAGAAGCGATTAGCTGAAGACCTGTTTGTTGACGCTTAACCTCTGCAAGCAGAATGCTTGCAATTTCTGGGTCTTGCTTCTCTAATAGATCGAAATCTGGTCCGTATTTACGCGCATCAGTCATAGACGAAAGTCTACTGCGCCTCTTCTAATTACGGTATGAATTCCAGATTGTGATTGCACGACGGTGCTTGGTTCGCCTTTACGTAACTTTCCACTATTGAAAAATACTTCAATTCCATAAGTTGGAACTTCGTTACTTGAAGTTACTGCTGGCTCTCCTAGTTTCGCTACCGAAACAGTTGCCAAAGGACCAGTCTTTGCCAAGATTGCTTTAACAAATGTTGCGCTTGGTACACGCACTGCTACTTCATCAATCTCATTGTTATCGCCGAGATCCCAATTTAGTAGCGCACTTGGTTTAACAATAAATGTAACTTTGCCTGGCCAATACTTCTTCATCGCTGCAATTGTTTTATCTGCAACTTCACGAGTAATGCCGACTGACATCTTGTAATCACGCACTAATACCTGCGCTTTAATTCCTGAATCGCTTCCACGCAACACATGCATTGCGCGTACCGCATCATGGCTAAAGGCATCACATAGATATGCATAACCATTCTCCATTGGAACTGCGATTACATAACCATCATTAATTGCTTTTACGGCGCAAGTAACGTGGCGACCAAGTTGGCCTTTTTTTAAGTCTACAACTGTCATTACTTCCTCACCGCGCTTGTCCAACGTGGTCTATCATTTAAATCGTAATGCAATTCGATATTTGTGAACATCTCTTCTAGTAAGCCAGAGATTCCTTGGCCCTGTAGCTCAGTATGTTCGATTGCTAGCACTCCACCACTTTTAAGCAATCTAGCAGCTGCTTCAATAAATACCCTTGGCACTTCTAGCCCAGTTACGCCACCAAATAGCGCTTCCCCAGGTTCGTTCTGCACATCCGCAGGTAGCTCTTGATCGTTAGGAACATAAGGTGGATTAGCGATTACAAAGTCTGCTTTTACACCTGGCAGCGCATCAGCCACATCGCCTTCAACAACGCGCATTTCTTCAACGTAACGAGCCACATTCTTACGCAACCAAACCAACGCTTCAGGACTCTTTTCAACTGCAATTGCACGCACGCGATCGCATTCGGTTGATAGCGCGATAGATAAAGCGCCACTTCCTGCGCCTAAATCAATAACAGAAATCAAGCCATCTTTCTGCTCAATTAGCGCAAGCAGGTAAGAGACCATCAACTCTGATTCAGGACGTGGCACCAATACTCCAGGACCAACTTCTAAAGTTAA
>JBFYJK010000059.1:0-2531 GCA_041311445.1 Candidatus Nanopelagicales bacterium | reverse complement strand
TATAACTTTGGCAGGTGAGTCTCTACCGCGATGAAGCCGTTGTGCTTCGTACCCAGAAATTGGGCGAAGCAGATCGCATCATTACGCTCTTAACGCGCGAACATGGTCGAGTCCGTGGCGTGGCAAAAGGTGTTCGTCGCACTAAATCAAAGTTTGGTGCGCGCCTCGAACCTGGTTCGCATGTAGATATTCAGCTATATACCGGTCGCACTTTCGACACGGTTACGCAGGTCGAATCCATTAGTAATTATGGTGAAGCGCTAACTGATGATTATTCTCGTTGGACGATTGCCGGAACTATTCTCGAAGCAGCAGAACGTTTTACTTCGCATGAACACGAACCAGCGCTGCAAGAATTTAAATTAGTTACTGGCGCGCTCAAAGCTTTGGCAGAGAATAAATACGATCCATCAATGATTCTGGATGCATATCTACTTCGATCACTTGCTGTGGGTGGCTATGCACCGTCCTTGGTTAATTGCTCTAAGTGCGATGCGCCTGGCCCGCATCGATACTTCTCATTAGTTGGTGGCGGTTCGGTATGTGCCGATTGCAGACCTAGCGCATCAGCAACCCCAGCTCTTGAAACTCTCAAGTTAATGGCAGATTTAATTAGCGGCGATTGGGAGAGCGCGATGGCTAGCGAACTTCGCAATCGTCGTGAAGCTAATGGTTTAATTGCAGCCTACTTACAGTGGCACCTAGAACGTGGACTACGTAGTTTGCAGATTGTGGAGCGAGTATGAAGCACCGTAAACCAGAACCGCATTGGTCTGGCGCAAAGCCTCCGACAATTGAGAAGAGCCAGATTCCAAAACATGTTGCTGTCGTTATGGATGGCAATGGACGTTGGGCGAAAAATAAAGGTTTAAAGCGCACCGAAGGACATAAAGCAGGCGAAGAACCGCTATTCGACATGGTCGAAGGCGCCATTGAAATCGGCGTAAAAGAGTTAAGTGCATACGCATTTAGTACTGAAAATTGGAAGCGATCTCCTGAAGAGGTTCGCTTCCTTATGGGATTTAATAAAGAAGTTCTACGCCGCCGCCGCGATCAAATGAATGAATTAGGCGTACGAATTAAGTGGGTGGGGCAGGAGAAGAAGCTCTGGTCATCTGTAGTTGACGAACTTCTTGAAGCTGAAGAGTTAACTGCAAATAACAAAGTTCTGACTCTAAATATGTGCGTTAATTACGGAGGTCGCGCTGAAATTGTTAGCGCTGCTGAAGAGTTGGCTCGAGATTTCAAACGCGGCAAGATTGCAAAGTTTGATGAGAAGACTTTCGCTAAGTATTTAGATCTTCCAACCGATGTGGATCTATTCCTGCGTTCATCAGGCGAACAGCGTTTAAGTAATTTCTTGCCATGGCAGAGCGCTTATGCAGAGTTGGTATTTATGGATGTGCTCTGGCCTGATGCTGATCGCAGGACTTTATGGAAAGCTATCGAAGAGTACGCAGCGCGTAATCGTAGGTTTGGTAAGGCTTAAGTTAACTTAACCTAAAGTTCCAACAATCAACCACATAGTTATCACACCAACACCGGTAGCGGCTAGCGTCCAACGAGATGGATGGTGTGAATGTGCTTCCGGCAAAATATGTGAAGTCGCAACATAGATAACAAAACCAGAAAAAAGCGCCAAATAGATGGTGATGAAGTTTCCTTCGAAAGTTATGTATGTTCCAACGGCAGCGCCACTTATTCGCGCAATAGCATCGACAACCAAGAGCATCTTTGATTTTGCCTGCCAGCTACCTGTTTTGACTAACATCGATACAGTATTCAAACCATCGCTAAATGCGTGCACCAGGAGTGCAATAAAAACTGCAAAACCTAATTTGTCACTAACTTTAAACGCGACACCTAGCGCTGCGCCATCTAGAAATACGTGGCCAGCCATTGCAAGAGCACCAATGCCGCCAGCAATAGAACTATGTGAGTGGTCGTGGCCATATTCAGAATCCACTGGCTCATGGCCACCGAAACTTCTTTCAGAGATATGTAGCAAGAGGAAACCAATAAGGATTGCGATTGAAACGGTTGGAACTCCGCCGGTCTTTGCTGAATCTGTGAAAACTTCAGGGAGTAAATCAAATCCAACTAGACCAAGTAGGAGGCCAGCAGATAAACCTAGGACTAAATGGAAGCGATCTTTGGCGCGAAGTGCCAAAAGTCCACCAATTGCAGTGGAGAGCACAGTAAACGATGCAAGGTAGATGGCCATGAAGTAATTGTCGCACGGGTAAACTTCTGCCATGGTCTAGCAAGCCGCTAGCACCGCCGACAGCCAGCCGGATGGGAGAAAATTCAATGGCCGCAGATCGTTTAGAAAATATTGTCAGCCTCGCAAAGCGTCGAGGATTCGTATTTCCATCTTCAGAAATTTATGGCGGACTCCGCGCATCTTGGGATTACGGCCCGCTAGGCGTTGAAGTTAAGAACAACGTTAAGCGCCAATGGTGGAAAGCAATGGTGCAGGGTCGCGAAGATGTGGTCGGCCTAGATTCATGCGTGATTTTGGCTCGCGAAGT
>JBFYJK010000057.1:0-32783 GCA_041311445.1 Candidatus Nanopelagicales bacterium | reverse complement strand
GCAGTTGGCGGACCTTCAAAGAATGTCCAAGAAGATTGACCTTCGTGCGCCTTTACGCTCTGATGAAAGATCGCATTGCTCTCCCAGAAGGAGAGGACCTCGTGCTCCATCTTTGGGAGGTCAATCGAGGCCGGAATTGCGCGGTAGCCGGTCATTTGGGAATTCTAAAGCAGTCATAAGAAGCGCGCCTAATTGGCTTAGTGACCTTGATTAAATTAAAGTTTCGCCCCTCATGGCTCTTAAAAAATTAGCGAAAAAATTGGCTGGCAAAGCGGTAAAGAAAGCTGCCCCAGCAAAGCCTGCCAAGAAGGCAGCTCCAGCGAAGCCTGCAAAGAAGGCAGCTCCTGTAAAGCCTGTTAAGAAGGCTGCACCAGCAAAGAAAGCCGCTCCTGCAAAGAAGGCTCCCGCTAAGAAAGCTGCGCCAGTTAAAAAAGCTGCGCCAGCTAAGCCAGTAAAGAAAGCAGCAGCGCCTGTAAAGAAAGCTGCCGCAAAGAAGCCAGATGATTCAATTAAGACTTCAGCTATTGCCGGTTCAAAGGCAACTCTAAAAGTTGATACCAAGAACAACACAGTTCAGGTAGCGATGGCATCAACTGCAATTGCAGAGTTGGTTGTCGAAGAGAAGCGCTTAATGATGCCGCCTCCACCGCCACCAAAGAAGAGCGGCAAGCAGACACATTTGAAGCCAATCAAAGCTGCACCTGCTGCGCTAGTTGTTAGCGATGCAGAGTCATGGAGCGCAACTGAACTTAAGGCGATGCGCACAAATCTTTCTAAAGAGCTAGATCGTCTACGTGTTGATCTTGCACAAGTTGAATCTGAAATGGATTCACTGATCAAAGATGGCGGCGAAGGTGCTGGAGACGATCAGGCGGATGCAGGCAACAAGACATTCGAACGCGAACATGAGATGTCGCTTTTGATCAATGCACGCGACATGGTTATCCAGACTGAACGCGCTATCGATCGAATCGACAACAAGAGCTACGGTCTTTGTGAAGTTTGCGGAAACCCAATTGGTAAGGCACGTCTAGAAGTTTTCCCACGCGCAACTCTCTGCATGTCTTGCAAGCAGAAGGAAGAGCGTCGTTAATTCTGCAAAGCATTTAAAGCTCACTTATTCAGTAGCAGCTTTAATTTGGCTTGTTGATTACTTAACCAAACAGTGGGCGTTGAGCTTTCTCCCTGGAAAAGAAATCACATTTCTATTCTTAAAGTTTGAACTCACTTCAAACTCTGGTGCCGCTTTCGGTTTGGGCGCTAATGGGGCAGGGGTTTTGCTAGGCGCGTTCGCAATTGCGGCCTCGGCAGTAGCTTTTTATTACGCTCCAAAAATCAGCAATAAATACTGGGCTGTGCTCCTAGGTTTGGTTCTAGGCGGCGCACTGGGCAATTTAACCGATCGCGCATTTAACTCACCTGGTTTCTTGCGCGGCAGCGTCACCGATTGGATCGTTTTGCCTCATTGGCCAAATTTCAATCTGGCGGATTCAGCAATCGTAACTGCGGCTATTCTTGCCTTCGTGCTCACTCTTAAGAACATTCCACCAACTGAGGTGAATAAGAGTGCGTGAAAGTAAATCCGTTGAGATTCCTGAAGGTTTAGATAACGAACGTATTGATAGCGCTCTTGCGCGGATTCTGGGTTTATCTAGAAGTGTAATTGTTAAGTTACTTGATTCAGATGAAGTAAACCTCGGTCATAAAGTTTTAGGTAAGTCAGATAAAGTTCTAGCAGGCCAAATAATTACAGTGTTGATGCCGGAACCGCCAAGCGGTATTGCAATTCCACCCACACCTCTTGATGATTTAACAATTGTTTATCAAGACACTGATTTGGTTATTGTTAACAAGCCAGTCGGATGCGCAGCTCATCCAAGTCCAGGTTGGACCGGCCCAACAGTTGTTGGTGCACTCGTCGCAGCTGGAATTCCACTTTCACCAAGCGGTCCTGCGGAGCGCCAAGGAATTGTGCAACGTCTTGATGTTGGCACAAGCGGATTAATGATGGTTGCTAAAACAGAAGCTGCATATTTGAAATTAAAAGATATGTTCCGCAATCGTGAAATCAAAAAGATTTATCACGCACTTGCACAAGGACATCTTGAACCTGCAGTCGGAACCATCGATGCACCAATTGATCGCCATCCAAAAGAGGATTACAAGATGGCTGTTATCTCTGAAGGCAAACCAAGCATTACGCACTACGAAGTTATCGAGTACTACCGTTCGGTTTCACTTCTAAAGGTTGAATTGGAAACTGGTCGCACGCATCAGATCCGCGTTCATATGTCCGCTATCCGCCACCCATTGGTTGGCGATATGACTTACGGAGCAGACCCGAACTTGGCGGCCGAAATTGGCGTAAAACGCCCTTGGCTACACGCTCAAGCGCTGGAATTTACCCACCCGATCTCAGGGCTGCCTATCAGCGTGAGCGCTCCGTATCCTGGTGATTTAACTGACTCGCTATCGCGCCTAAGCGATGCGGTCTTGCCGTAAGACTAATCTGCCGCTCGTGAACACTAATTCTTCTTTTGCGCATCTGCATGTTCACACTGAATATTCAATGCTTGATGGCGCAGCCCGCGTTGGCGATTTAGTTAAAGAGGTAGCTGCGCAGGGAATGCCTGCGATAGCAATGACCGACCACGGCAATCTCTTCGGCGCATTCGATTTCTACAAGCAAGCCAAGAAGGCAGGCGTAAAGCCAATCATTGGGCTTGAAGCATATGTCGCACCTGAAACTCGTTTTGATAAGCGACGTGTGCAATGGGCCGAAGGCGGCGAAGACGATGTATCTGGTGGCGGCGCATATACACATATGACCTTGCTTGCCGAAACTCAAGATGGCCTCAGCAATCTATTTCGTTTAGCTTCGCTTTCTTCACTTGAAGGTTTCTATTACAAGCCACGCATCGATCGCGAACTCCTACAGAAATATGCCAAAGGAATCATCGGAACTACTGGCTGCGTTGGTGGAGAAGTGGCAACTCGTCTTCGCATGGGCAATTACAAGGAAGCTGTTAAAGCAGCGGCGGAATTTCGCGACATCTTCGGCAAAGATAATTTCTTCGTCGAAATCATGGATCACAATATTGATATCGAAAATCGCGTTAAAGCTGATTTGATTAAGATTTCAAAAGAGTTAGGTATTCCGCTACTTGCAACCAACGATCTGCATTACACATATAAAGAGGATTCAACTTCTCACGAAGTTCTGCTCTGCGTGCAATCCGGTTCAACTTTGGCTGATCCAAAGCGCTTTAAATTTGATGGTGATCAGTTCTACCTAAAGAGCGCCGCAGAGATGCGTGAGCTATTTAAAGATCATCCTGAAGCTTGCGATAACACCTTGCTTATTGCAGAACGTGTAGATGTGAAGCTCCGCGAAGGCGAAAACCTCATGCCGCAGTTCCCAGTCCCAGCTGGCGAAACAGAGGATTCATGGCTAGTTAAAGAATCTGAAGCTGGCCTTGCCAAAATCTTCAACGGCAAAGTTCCAGATGCGTATAAAGAGCGTCTACGTTTCGAACTTGAAGTTATGAAATCAATGGGCTTTCCTGGTTACTTCCTTGTGGTTGCCGACTTAGTTGGACATGCAAAGCGCACTGGTATTCGCGTTGGTCCAGGTCGTGGCTCCGCGGCCGGTTCTTTAGTTGCTTACGCGCTTGGAATTACCGGTTTAGATCCAATCGAACACGGTTTACTTTTTGAGCGTTTCTTAAATCCAGAACGTATCTCGATGCCTGATATTGACTTGGACTTCGACGAACGTCGCCGCAGTGAAATGATCAAATACGCAACTGAAAAATACGGCGAAGATCGCGTTGCGCAGATCATCACTTACGGAACCATTAAATCTAAGCAATCAATTAAAGATTCAACTCGCGTTCTTGGCTATCCATATGCAATCGGAGAGAAGTTAACTAAAGCGCTTCCTCCTGCAATTATGGGTAAAGATATTTCGCTTGCAGGCGTATTCGATCCAAAGGATCCACGTTACAGCGAAGCATCAGAATTCCGATCACTTTATGAATCAGATCCGGATTCAAAACGTGTTGTAGATACTGCTCGTGGCCTTGAAGGTCTGAAGCGTCAATGGGGAGTGCACGCAGCTGGCGTGATTCTCTCTCGTGAACCGCTGTTAGATGTAATTCCAATTCATCGTCGCGAAAACGATGGCGCAATCATCACGCAATTCGATATGGGAGCCTGTGAATCAACAGGTCTTCTCAAGATGGACTTCCTTGGACTTCGAAATCTTTCGGTTCTTGATGATGCGCTAATTAATATCAAAGCCAATAAGGGCGAAGATGTAGTTCTCGAAGAGTTAACTCTCGACGATAAGAAAACTTATGAGTTGTTATCACGTGGCGAAACTCTTGGCGTCTTCCAGCTCGATGGTGGACCCATGCGTTCACTACTTAAATCAATGGCTCCTGATCACTTCGGTGACATTTCGGCGGTTATTGCACTGTACCGACCTGGTCCAATGGGTGAAAACGCACATAACAACTACGCCGATCGTAAGAACAAACGTAAACCGGTCGAACCAATTCACAAAGATTTAGCTGAACCGCTTGCAGAGATTCTCGATGACACCTTTGGTCTAATTGTTTATCAGGAACAAGTTATGGCGATCGCGCAGAAAGTTGCGGGCTTCTCACTTGGACGTGCGGATCTTCTCCGCAAAGCGATGGGTAAGAAGAATAAAGAGATTCTAGATAAAGAGTATGTCCCGTTCTCAGAAGGCATGAAAGCTAACGGCTTCAAAGATGCTGCGATTGATCGCCTCTGGGAAACGCTAATTCCATTCTCTGATTACGCTTTCAACCGCGCGCACTCTGCTGGTTATGGCCTGGTTTCATATTGGACTGCTTACTTAAAAGCGAACTACCCAACCGAATATATGGCTGCGCTTTTGACTTCAGTTCGCGACGATAAAGATAAGTCTGCGTTATATCTTTCAGAGTGCCGACGCATGGGTATCAAGGTGCTCCCGCCAGATGTAAACGAATCAAATGTCGAATACACACCTCGCGGTGAAGATATCCGTTTTGGATTGGCTGCAATTCGTAACGTTGGCGAAGGCGTTGTTAACTTAATTAAGAAGGCTCGCGAAGAGAAAGGTCGCTTCGATTCATTCGGAGATTTCCTGGCAAAGGTAGATGGTTCAGTTTGCAACAAGAAGACCATTGAATCTCTAATCAAGGGTGGTGCATTTGATTCGCTAAACCATAGCCGTAAAGGTTTGATGGCGATTCACTTAATGGCGATCGATTCTGTCTCTGAATCAAAGCGCGCAGAAGCGATTGGACAATTTGATTTATTTGGCAGCTCTACCGAATCAGGCGTAGTTGCAGTTGATATTGATGTTCCAACAGAAGAGTGGGACAAATCAACGCTTCTAAATTACGAACGCGAAATGCTCGGCCTTTATGTTTCAGATCATCCACTCCTAGGAGTAGAAGGATTACTGCGTTCAAACTCCGATATTCCAATCTCTGAACTTGCAGATGAAGAAAATGGCACCGATCGCATGGTGACGATTGCCGGTCTGATTACAGGTGTGCAACGTAAAGTCTCTCGACAAGGCGCTTCTTGGGCAATTGTGACCATTGAAGATCTCGAAGGTTCATTAGATGCAATGTTCTTCGCAAATACTTATAACCAATACGGAATGGGATTAGTTGAAGACCGAGTGGTAAAGGTGCGTGGTCGCGTTGATTGGCGTGACGATCAGTTGCGATTTACCGCAATGGAGATGACTGCAATTGATTTATCAACTGGTCCGGTAGGCCCATTCACAATCAGTGCTAATTCCAATCAGTTAACTCAGCAGGTAATTGAGAGAATTAAAGAGACTCTTCGAATGCACCCAGGAAAGCGCGAAGTTCAATTGGCAGTCACTGACCAGGGTAAGACCACAACGCATAAATTGAGTTTCCAAGTGACTTCATCGCCATCACTTAGCGCCGATTTAAAGGCGATACTTGGAGCAGACTGCGTAAAGTAGAATTACCCAATGATTCGTCGGGTAGATCTAAGAGGCAAGAGCCTCACAAAATCAGAGGTTAACTCTCTAATCCCGCGCGCAAAGCTAGATGTCGTTGCTGCCATGGCGGCAATCGAGCCAATTTTAGAAACTGTTCGCACCGGCAAAGAGTCCGACTTGATCGCCCTTGGTGCAAAGTTTGATGGGGTAGCGCCACAGGCAATTCGAGTTCCGAAATCTGAGCTAACAGCTGCACTTAAGAATTTAGATCCAGCGGTTCGTGAATCTTTGGAAATTGCGGCAGTTCGAATCCGAAAAGTGCACCAAGATCAAATTCGTGAAACCAAGGTTTCTGAAGTTGAACCAGGTGCAACCGTTACCGAGAAGTGGATTCCAGTAGATCGCGTTGGTCTTTATGTTCCTGGTGGTCGCGCTGTTTATCCTTCTAGCGTTTTGATGAATGTCATCCCTGCGCAGATCGCAAAGGTGCCATCTATTGCTGTTGCTTCACCGCCACAGATTGATAACAACGGTTGGCCTAATGCAACTATTTTGGCGACTTGCGAACTACTTGGCATTGAAGAGGTTTATGCAATCGGAGGAGCGCAAGCAGTTGCGTTATTTGCTTACGGCATGGACGGAGTATGCGAAAAGTCTGACATGGTCACAGGCCCTGGCAATATTTATGTTGCGGCAGCAAAACGCGCACTTCGCGGCGTGATTGGTATTGATTCCGAAGCTGGTCCAACAGAGATTGCAGTACTTGCAGATAACTCTGCAATTGCCGCAGATGTAGCAACAGATTTAATCAGCCAAGCTGAACACGATGTAATTGCAGCATCAGTATTGGTGACAGATTCACTAGAACTCGCTGATCAAGTTGAGGCAGAGTTGAAAGTGCGTACTGCAAAGACCAAGCACTCCGAACGTATTGCAACTGCGCTCTCTAGCCAACAATCTGCAATCGTTATTGTTGACAACGTTCAGCAAGGCTTAGAAGTTGTTAACGCATATGCAGCAGAGCACTTAGAGATTCAAACTAAGAACGCAAAGCTAGACGCGGCACAAATTCGTAATGCGGGTGCGGTATTTGTTGGTCGTTATGCACCAGTATCCCTTGGAGATTACGCTGCGGGTTCAAACCACGTCCTACCTACTGGCGGTTGCGCATGTCATTCATCTGGTTTATCAGTTCAATCTTTTCTACGCGGGGTGCACTTTGTTGAATACAGCAAAGAAGCATTTAACGGTATTGCAAAGACGGTAGTAACCCTTGCGAATGCTGAGGATCTTCCGGCGCACGGAGAAGCAATCACAGCAAGGTTTGAAAATGAGTAATTGGCCTAACTGGTTGCCACTGCGCGAACAACTGCGTCCCTTGACTCCTTATGGCGCACCGCAAGTGCCAGCGGAAGCTCGTTTAAATACAAATGAGAATCCATACGGCCCTTCAAAGGAATTGGCAGCTGCAATCGCAAAGCGCATCGGAGAGGTAGCTGCAACTTTAAATCGTTACCCTGATCGTGATGCGATCAAGTTACGTGAAGGACTCGCTGTTTACTTAAATAAACAAACCGGGCTCTCTCTTGCTGTTGAGAATATTTGGGCTGCAAATGGCAGCAACGAAATACTCCAATCAATCTTCTTAGCATTTGGCAGCAAGAAAGCGCTCGGCTTCATCCCTTCATATTCAATGCATCCTTTGATTGGCAAAGTGGCAAATGTCGAATGGATTGACGGCTATCGTTTAGAGGATTTCTCATTAGATGTTGCTATTGCAGTAAAGCAGATTACAGATGAGAAGCCGGCACTTACATTTATTACTACTCCAAATAACCCAACCGGATCGGCGGTAACAATCGGAGATATTGAAAAGTTGGCGATTGCTACAGCTGCAGTAAATGGTTTATTGATTGTGGATGAGGCTTACGCTGAATTTTCAAATCAGAACTCTTCTGCAACTTTTATTGAGAAGTATCCAAATGTTTTAGTAAGCCGCACCATGTCAAAGGCATTTGCCTTTGCGGGCGTGCGACTTGGTTACTTAGCTGCCAATAAAATCGTTGTAGATGCGCTGCAGTTGGTGCGCCTTCCGTATCACTTATCTGCAATCACTCAAGCAGCAGCTGAAGTGGCGCTAGATTTTCAGGACGAGCTATTAGCCGAAGTTTCAAAGTTAGCTGCTAATCGCGATCAGGTAGCGGCGGCGCTGGCGGAGATGGGATTGAAAGTCATACCATCTGATGCAAATTTCATTCTCTTCGGCGGTTTCGCACAGAGTTCACACGAGCTTTGGGAGAAATTATTAGCCGAAGGCGTACTAATCCGCGATGTAGGATTAGCCGGGTATTTACGAGTAACCATTGGCAATGAAGCCGAGAACCAAGCATTTTTGAAGGCCCTGAAAGGCGCGCTATGAGAACCGCACGTGTCGAACGAACAACCAAAGAATCTTCCGTTCTGGTTGAAATCAATCTAGACGGTACCGGAAATATCTCTGTTGAGACCGGAGTTCCATTCTTCGATCACATGATGAGCCAGCTTGGTAAGCACTCAGGCATTGATCTAACTATCAAGACCAAGGGCGATATCGAAGTCGATTCTCACCATACTGTCGAAGATACTTCACTTGCTTTTGGCCAGGCGCTTCGCGAAGCGTTGGGGGATAAGTCAGGCATCCGTCGATTCGGTGATGCGCTCGTTCCAATTGATGAATCGCTAACACAGGTAGCTATCGATCTTTCAGGTCGTCCATACCTTGTTTATCGTCAACCAGAGATCGTCGAACTAATCGGAACTTTTGATACAACTTTGGGTAAGCACATTTGGGAATCAATTGTTGCAGAAGCTCGAATTGCGATTCACATCCGCGTACTTGAAGGTCGCAACGCGCATCACGTCTTCGAATCACAATTTAAAGCAGTTGCACGCGCACTTCGCGATGCAATCAAGCTAGACGGAGTTGCGGGAATTCCTTCAACAAAGGGAACACTTTGATCGCAATTCTTGACTACGGGTCAGGAAATTTAAGATCGGCATTACGTGCATTCGAAACCACAGGTCGTAAAGTCACATTAACTTCTGATCCAGAAGCGGCAATTGCAGCAGATGCACTTGTAGTTCCAGGCGTTGGCGCATTTGGCGCATGCATGGATGGGCTCTTAAAAGTAAACGGCGATCAAATTATTAAATCTCGAGCAGCAGCTGGAAAGCCAACACTTGGTATCTGTGTTGGAATGCAGATTATGTTTGAAGAGGGCGTTGAGCACGGTTCGTTTAAAGGCGTTGGCGCGCTAAAAGGAATCGTGAAGAAGATGAACGCGTCGGTACTGCCTCACATGGGTTGGAATACGGTGCAGATTCATGGCGATTCAAAGTTATTTAAAGGTGTAGAGAGGGAATCTTTCTATTTCGTGCATTCATATGCGGTGCAAGAGAGCAACGTCGCTACATACGCAAGCACTAATTATCACGGTGAATTTATCTCCGCGATTGAAGCGGGAAGCATTTGCGCTACGCAATTTCATCCTGAGAAGAGTGGCGCAGCAGGTTTGAAGTTAATTAACAATTGGGTGGAGAGTCTATGAAGCTAGAACTATTGCCAGCAGTAGATGTAAAAGACGGACAAGCGGTTCGTTTAGTGCAAGGTGAACTTGGCAGTGAATCCAATTATGGCGCACCAATTGATGCCGCACTTGATTTTCAACGCGCTGGCGCTGAATGGATTCACTTAGTTGATTTAGATGCTGCATTCGGAATTGGCAGCAACGCAGAGTTGCTAGCTGAAGTTATTGGAAAGTTAGATATCAAAGTCGAACTTTCAGGCGGAATTCGCGATGATGAATCTCTACGCCGTGCACTTGCTACCGGCTGTCGCCGAGTTAATTTAGGTACCGCGGCGCTCGAGAATCCAGATTGGACTTCAAGAGTTATTGCAGAATTCGGTGATCGCATTGCGGTTGGTCTTGATGTCCGTGGACGCACCTTGGCTGCACGTGGTTGGACTAAAGAGGGCGGCGATTTATTCGAAACCATCGAGCGTTTAGATAAAGATGGTTGTGCGCGTTATGTAGTTACAGATGTAACAAAAGACGGCACCCTGAAAGGCCCGAACTTAGATTTACTACGAAGTGTTTGCGAAGTTACTAAAGCGCCAATAGTTGCCTCTGGCGGTATCTCTTCAATTGCAGATATTGAAGCGCTCAAGTCGCTAGTAGAGGTTGGCGTTGAAGGTGCGATTATGGGCAAGGCGCTTTATGCCGGCGAATTTACTTTGGAAGAAGCGCTAAAGGTCGCCAACTAAATGTCGTTATCAATTCGCATCATTCCTTGTTTAGACGTGACCGATGGTCGCGTGGTTAAAGGTGTGAATTTTGTAAATTTAGTTGATGCCGGCGATCCAACTGAACTGGCGCAGACTTATAACCATGAAGGCGCGGACGAACTTACATTTCTAGATATCAGTGCATCAAGCGGTGGACGCGACACCACTATTGAAGTTGTTAAAAAGACTGCTGAGCAAGTATTTATCCCGTTAACTGTTGGCGGCGGAATTCGAAGTGTTGATGATGTTGATCGATTGCTTCGTGCTGGTGCAGATAAAGTAAGTATTAATACCGCGGCGATTAAACGCCCAGAATTAATCTCTGAGATTGCAACACGATTTGGTTCTCAAGTTCTCGTTCTATCTGTCGATGCTCGTCGAGCTGCATCTGGATATGAAGTAACAACGCATGGCGGTCGCGAGAGCGCTGGGCTAGATGCAATCGAATGGGTCAAGCAGGCATGCGATCTCGGCGTAGGTGAGATTCTCTTGAATTCAATGGATGCTGATGGCACACGCGCTGGATATGACCTGCAGATGATCTCTGATGTCAGACCAAATTGTCAGGTTCCATTAATCGCATCTGGTGGCGCTGGAAAGCTAGAAGATTTTGCAACTGCGCTAGATGCAGGTTCAGATGCGCTTCTTGCGGCAAGCGTCTTCCACTTCGGCACCTTCCGAATCTCAGATGTTAAGAAGTATCTAAAGGAGCGCGGCTATAACGTGCGCGAGAGCTCGCTAAGTTAAGGCAAAATTCTCCTATGCAAATTCCAGCGCAGATTGAAGCGGCCTTAAGTAAAGGCCTTATTGCTGCGATTGCGCAGGATGCCCAGAGCGGGGAAGTACTAATGCTCGCTTGGATGAATGAAGAAGCTTTAACCAAAACAATCGAAACTAAGCGCGCGACCTATTTCAGTCGTTCACGTAACTCACTCTGGGTTAAGGGTGAAACCTCAGGACATTTCCAAGAAGTTCTTTCGATCGATTTTGATTGCGATGGAGATGCGGTACTGATAAAGGTAAATCAGACCGGCGCTGCATGCCATACCGGCGAGAAGAGCTGCTTCCACAATGCTATTAAATGAATTTCGCGAGTACGCGAAAAAATACAATGTCATTCCGGTAACTCGTAAATTACTTGCTGATGACGAAACTCCTATTGGCGTCTATCGCAAATTAGCAAAGTTAAGACCAAATACATTCTTACTTGAATCCGCAGAACATGGCGGAGTCTGGTCGCGCTATTCATTTATTGGCGTTGCTTCTGAAGCAACTTTGACCGAAAAAGATGGAAAAGTATTTTGGCGCGGCAGCGTTCCAGCTGGCGCTCCAGTCGATGTGGATCCATTAACTGCGTTACGTATGGCGGCTGAGCATCTTCGTTCACCACAGATGTCGGGAATGCCAACTCTGACTGGCGGTTTAGTTGGCTACATGGGTTATGACAGCGTTCGCAGATTAGAGAAGCTGCCATCAATTTCAAAGAACGATCTAAACATTCCAGAACTTGAGTTCATGTTGACTTCAGATTTAGCAGTTATGGATCACGCTGAAGGCACCATCACATTGATCGCAAATGTAATCAATTGGGATGGCAGTGATGAACGTGTTGACGAAGTTTATGAATTAGCAATTAAGCGTTTAGATCTCATGCAGAATGATTTACAAGCAGCGCTACCTGGCAATTTAGCCTTCGTTGACGAGAAGAGCGCACCAGAAGTCGAGCGAAACATTTCCGAAAGTGAATTTCTCTCTAAAGTCGCAGCCGTTAAAGAAGAGATTAAAGCGGGCGAAGCTTTCCAGGTAGTTATTTCGCAGAGATTTGCCGCAGAATGCAAGGCAGATTCAATCGATGTGTATCGCATGCTCCGTCTACATAATCCGAGCCCATATATGTTCTTCCTTCGTTTTGAAGATGGTTTAGACGTAGTTGGCTCTAGCCCAGAAGCCCTTGTAAAAGTAACTGATGGCGAAGTCATGGTTCACCCGATTGCCGGAACTCGCAAGCGTTCGGCCTCTCCAGAAATTGATGAACGAAATGCACAGGAGTTGCTAGCCGACCCTAAAGAACGTGCCGAGCATTTGATGCTTGTTGATCTTGGGCGAAATGATTTAGGTCGTGTCTGTGAATCCGGAAGCGTTGAAGTTGTCGAATTTATGAATATCGAACGCTTCTCACATGTTATGCATATTGTTTCAACCGTTACAGGTAAGTTGGCAAAAGATAAAGCACCTATCGACGCGCTCTTTTCAACTTTCCCAGCCGGAACACTCTCTGGTGCACCTAAGCCGCGAGCTATGGAGATTATCGAAGAACTCGAACCTAACCGTCGCGGAATTTATGGTGGCGCACTTGGTTACTTAGATTTCCGCGGCAATATCGATACCTGTATTGCAATTCGTACCGCAGTTATCAAAGATGGCAAAGCGTTAGTCCAAGCGGGAGCTGGAGTGGTAGCTGATTCAGATGCCAACGCCGAAAACCAAGAGTGCATCAATAAAGCTGCAGCGGTCTTAGGTGCAATCAATGCTGCAAATAATCTGCGAGTGGCAAAATGAGAGATATCGCAGGATTTTTCATCACCACAGGTTTAGCTCTGGTCTTAATTGTTTACATTGGCAGCAAACGGAAGAAGGCATCTCGCTACGAGCGTACGTCACATGCCACAACCGATTGGCAGAAGCTAGATAACGGTATTGATCCAACGGAGAATTTATGAGCGTTCTAGATTCAATCATCGAAGGCGTTCGTGAAGATTTGGCAGCGCGACGTATGCCACTATCTAAACTGCACGAAGCGTTAGAGCAAGCGCCAGCACCTATCGCTCCGATTTTTCCGCTACATGAAATGTCGGTAATTGCCGAAGTGAAGCGGAAGTCACCAAGTAAAGGTGACCTCGCCCAGATTCCCGAACCAGCGAAGTTAGCTGCGCAGTATCAGGAAGCAGGGGCGGCAGCTGTTTCGGTGCTAACAGAGAAGCGACGATTCAACGGTTCACTAGAAGATTTTGATGCAGTGCGTAAAGAGATTTCCTTACCGATGCTTCGCAAAGATTTCATGGTCGATGAATATCAGTTCTATGAAGCAAGAGCACATGGTGCAGATCTAGTGCTGCTTATCGTTGCAGGTCTATCAAAATCTCAACTCTCTGATTATTTTGCATTAGCTACAGAACTAGGCATGAAATCTTTAATTGAAGTGCACACTAATGATGAGTTAGAAGCCGCAATGGAGATCAGCCCTGAAATTGTTGGCGTTAATTCAAGAAACCTAAAGACTTTGGAAGTTGACCCTGCAGCATTTAGAGAGATAATCCCAAGAATTCCTAATGGCTTAATAAAAGTTGCCGAATCTGGCATCTCATCTAGAAGTGAAGTGCTCTTCGCTCAAGAGGCTGGAGCTAATGTGATTTTGGTTGGCGAAGCGCTAGTTAAAGCGGGCGATCCAATTACTAGTATGCGAGATTTGCTGGGGAAGAAGTAGGATTCCCGCTATGACTTTCGACGGACACTTTGGTCAGTACGGTGGCCGCTTTGTGCCGGAAGCGCTTATTCCAGCACTAGATGAATTAACAGCAGCGTTCGAAGCTGCTAAAGCAGATCCTGAATTCCAAGCTGAGCTAGATCATTTACATAAGACTTACTCCGGCCGTCCTTCTATTCTTACTGAAGCTAAACGTTTCTCTGAATATTGCGGCGGCGCAAAGATTCTTCTTAAACGTGAAGATCTAAACCACACCGGTTCACATAAAATTAATAACGTCCTTGGTCAGGCGCTACTAACAAAGCGCATGGGTAAGCCACGCATCATCGCCGAAACTGGAGCGGGGCAGCATGGTGTTGCATCTGCAACTGCGGCTGCACTACTTGGACTCGAATGCGTTGTGTACATGGGCGAAGAAGATACAAAGCGCCAGGCTTTAAACGTGGCTCGTATGAAGTTGCTCGGCGCTGAAGTAATCCCAGTTACAACCGGCTCAAAGACTTTGAAAGATGCAATCAACGAAGCAATGCGTGATTGGGTAACCAACGTTGACACCACACATTACTTATTAGGTACCGTCGCCGGACCGCATCCATTCCCAGAGATGGTCCGCGATTTCCATAAAATTATTGGCGAAGAAGCTCGCGAACAAGTTCTTGAACTAATTGGAAAACTTCCTGATGCCGTACTTGCATGTGTTGGCGGCGGCTCAAATGCAATCGGAATTTTCCATCGATTCATCAGCGATTCATCTGTTCGACTAATTGGGTTAGAAGCGGGTGGCGATGGAATCGAAACCGGACGCCACGCGTCAACAATTACTGGCGGCAGCGTCGGTGTTCTGCACGGAACGCGCACTTATGTATTGCAAGACGATAATGGCCAAACTGTTGAGTCACATTCAATTAGCGCCGGTCTTGATTACCCAGGCGTTGGCCCAGAACATGCAATCCTTAATGACACCGGTCGCGCGGAGTATCGCTCGATAACTGACGCTGAAGCTATGGAAGCATTCTCAATCCTTTGCAAAACTGAAGGAATCATTCCAGCGATCGAAAGTTCACATGCGCTTGCTGGTGCAATGAAGATCGGTAAAGAACTTGGCCCAGATGCAGTTCTATTAATAAATCTCTCTGGCCGCGGCGATAAAGATGTCCATACCGCAGCTAACTACTTTGGAATTCCACTTTCATGAGCGCACTAGATAAATTATTTGAAACTCCCGGCGCAAAATTAATTGGTTACGTGCCGGCTGGTTATCCAACCAACGACGGCGCTAAGCAGATTATTAAGGCGATGGTTGATGGTGGAGTAGATGCCATCGAAGTAGGTTTTCCTTATAGCGATCCAGTAATGGATGGCCCAACTATTCAAGCAGCTGCAGACCTATCTTTATCAAATGGCACTAGCTCCAAAGATGTTATGGAAACACTCGCATATGCAGCTACTTTGGCACCATCAGTAATCATGAGTTACTGGAACCCAATTGAAAAATATGGCGTAGAGAAATTTGCTAGCGACATGGCGGCAGCCGGTGGCAGCGGAACTATTACCCCTGATTTAACAGTAGAAGAAGCTGGACCTTGGTTAGATGCTTGTAGCAAACATGGCTTAAACCCGATATTCGTAATTGCTCCAAGTAGTAATGATCAAAGGCTCGAACGCGTAGTGAAGAACTGCGGTGGTTTTGTTTATGCCGCTTCGATCATGGGAGTTACAGGTGCACGTGCATCGGTTTCAAACGCTGCGGAATCTCTAGTGGCTCGTGCTCGCAAATTTACCGACCTGCCAATCTCAGTTGGCCTAGGCGTATCTACTCCGGAGCAAGCCGAGGGAGTGGCTAAGTACGCAAATGGCGTAATCGTCGGTAGCGCCTTTATTAACGCGGTTGCCAAAGCGCCTGACTTCGAAAGCGGGCTAAGAGCGGTCAAAGAATTGGCTACAGATTTAAAAGCAGGAATTTCTAAGTAAGGCAGGGTAACCTCTGCATGAATCTAAGGAGAAGAAGATGGCTGCGCCGAAAAAAGATAACGTAACTCGCAACTTGGTAATTGGAATGGTTGTGCTGGTTCTTGCAGTAGGTGTTGGAGTTTCATTCTCAAGCAGCAAAGCTAAAGAGAGCGCTGCAACTCCATCTTCAGTTGAGAAATCAGAAGGTTACGGAATCACTTTCAATAAAGGCTTAACTGGCGTACCAAAGATCGATATTTGGGAAGATTTCCAATGCCCGGTCTGCCGCGACTTTGAAGCGGTAAACAATAAGCAGATCAACGAATGGATTAACACCAAGAAAGTTGTTGCGGTATTCCACCCACTTTCATTTATCGGTGCAGAATCTGCATACATGGCTAACGCTGCTGCTTGTTCAGCAGACGAAGGTAAGTTCTTGCAGATGCACACCGCTCTATATGCGAATCAGGCATCTGCTGAGAATTCAGGAAAATGGAATGGCATCACTTTGATTGCTGCCGGCGCAAACATTGGAATCAAGTCAACAAGTTTTGCTGAGTGCGTAACTAAGGCCAAGTACCAAGATTGGGTAACCAACATTGCAAACGATGGCCAGGATAAGAAAATTAATTCGACTCCGACAGTTCTAATCAATGGCAAAGAGATTGCTCGCAATCAGAAGAATTACTTCGATGCAGCAACATTCGCAAGCCTTGTATTTAAGAAGTAATTGCTAAACCGTTTTATTCCAACACCAACGGTCTCAGTTTTTCACTTTGGCCCGTTAACAATTCATGCATACGCGCTATGCATAATCCTTGGCGCGGTAGCTGCGATTTGGTTGACTGATAAGCGATATCGAAACGCCGGCGGTTCTCCGAATGCAATTGGCGATCTAGCGGTTTGGGTTATACCTGCGGGAGTAGTTGGTGCTCGTCTTTATCACGTCGTAACTTCTCCTGAATATTTCTTCGGAAAAGACGGCAACTTAGGTTCAATATTTAAAATTTGGGAAGGTGGTCTCGGAATTTGGGGCGCTATTGCAGGTGGCGCTCTTGCTGCGTTCTTGAAGTACGACCGCGAGCTCTCATTCTCGGTTTTGGCAGATAGCGTTGCACCTGCATTGTTGATCGCGCAGGGGATTGGCAGATTCGGTAATTGGTTTAACGGCGAACTTTATGGCCGCCCTACCGATCTACCTTGGGCGCTTCAATTGAGCGATGGCGCTACCTATCATCCGACCTTTCTTTATGAGGCGCTCTGCAACTTTGCGCTAGCTGCGGTACTTATTAAATTGACTGGCAAATATCCAAAGGGATCGCTCTTTGCCCTATATGTTTTCGGATATTGCGTTTATAGATTCTTCATCGAAGGGTTACGTATAGATGAGGCGCATTCAATGGCTGGTCTTCGCTTAAATCAATGGGTGAGCCTGGCCATAGGCGCGACGGCACTTGCGAAATTCCTAAACTTACGACGCAAAAAGGATATTATTTAAATATGCCTTTGAATGAAACGATGCGCCGAAATCAAGAACATAAAGCACATCGCGCCGGTTGGTTGCGCGCTGCAGTGCTTGGTGTTAACGATGGACTTGTTTCAACTGCATCACTAATGGTCGGTGTTGCAGCTGCGATGCAGAGCGATAGCGTAATTCTGACGACAGGCTTAGCAGGAATTGCAGCAGGCGCACTTTCAATGGCGGTCGGCGAATATGTTTCAGTTCGTTCGCAAGTCGATATTGAAGAATCAGATCGCGCACTTGAAATGGATCAGCACGCAACCAACCCAGAGGGTGAATTCCTTGAGTTGGTTCAGATCTACATGTCTCGCGGACTCTCAGAAGATTTAGCAAAACAAGTTGCAGAACAGATGCATGCACATGATGCGATTGAAACTCATCTACGTGATGAGCTAGGACAGTTCGAACACACAATGGCTCGACCGGTTCAAGCATCTGTAGCTTCAGCGATCAGTTTCACCACCGGCGGCCTGATTCCGTTTATCGGCTTCTATCTGCCATTTATCGATAGCAACTCAATTCGAATTACAGCTGTCACTATCGTCGGACTTACGGTCGCAGGATTTATCTCTGCCAAGACCGCCGGAACTGACGTCTTTAAGGCGACCGCCCGCGTAGTTATCGGAGGCATCATCGGAATGGTGATCACCGGAGCTATCGGCGCTTTTGCTCACACTGTGGGAATTTAAAGCCGATTACCCGTAGGTAGGGTAAAAATTTGTACCGCTTTTACCTCTCTTATTGCTAACCTTTTGCACTCATTAGGGCCAAGGTCGTCCCAGGAAACAATAAAGGGGGCCAAGCCGTGCTTTCTAATAACTACCCATCAGCACAAGGTCTATACGATCCTGCCAACGAGCATGATGCATGCGGCGTTGCGATGGTGGCCACCCTTAAGCGCGAAGCCGAACACGAGATCGTGCAGAAGGCGCTACGCGCACTTGAGAACATGGAACACCGTGGTGCAACCGGTGCGGACCCTGACACAGGTGATGGCGCTGGAATTCTTATCCGCATTCCTGATGAATTTTTCCGTGGCGTTGTAGATTTCAAATTACCAGAAGCTGGCAAGTATGCAGTTGGTCTTGGCTTCATTGAACAAGGTTCAGATGTTCGTAAAGAAATCGAAAAGATCGCTGCCGAAGAGAATCTAGTTGTGCTCGGATGGCGTGAAGTTCCAATTGATCCAGCAACTTTAGGCAAGACTGCAATCAGCGTTATGCCAAAGTTCGAACAGCTTTTCGTTGCAGGCAAGAACGGGGAAGCGGGCGTTGTTCTAGATCGCATGGCTTTCTGTCTACGTAAGCGCGTCGAACACTCACTTCCAATTTATTTCTCATCATTATCTTCAGCAACCATTGTTTATAAAGGTATGTTGACCACTGCGCAGCTAAGTAAGTTCTATCCTGAATTAAATGATGCGCGTGTTAAGTCACCAATGGCAATCGTGCACTCACGATTCTCAACAAATACTTTCCCTTCATGGCAGCTCTCTCATCCATATCGATACATTGCACATAACGGTGAAATTAATACCGTTAAAGGCAACCGTAACTGGATGCGCGCTCGTGAAGAGCTCCTAGAATCAAACTTAATTCCTGGCGACTTAGAACGAATCTTCCCAATCGTAGATATGGCCGGTTCGGATTCAGCTTCATTCGATGAGGTTCTAGAGCTTCTTTATCTAGGCGGACGTTCGCTTCCACATGCAGTTCTGATGATGATCCCAGAAGCGTGGGAGAACCATGCTTCAATGCCGAAGAACCGTAAAGATTTCTACGCGTTCCATGCTGCACTTATGGAAGCGTGGGATGGTCCTGCTTGCGTAACTTTCACTGATGGTAAGCAGGTAGGCGCTGTTCTTGATCGCAATGGTTTACGTCCATCTCGTTACTGGGTAACAGAAGATGGTTATGTTGTTCTTGCATCCGAAGTAGGCGTTTTAGAAATTCCACAGGAGAACGTAGCTCGCAAGGGACGTTTACAACCAGGCAAGATGTTCTTAGTTGATATCGAAGCTGGTCGCATTATCGAAGATGAAGAGATCAAAGATTCACTTGCAGATGCGCAGCCTTACGGTAAGTGGCTAGATGAAGGAATGATTCGTCTTAAGGATCTTCCAGATCGCGAACATATTATTTATCCGCACGCATCTGTGGTGCGTCGCCAGAAAGCTTTCGGTTACACCGAAGAAGAACTTCGCGTAATCATCACTCCAATGGCCAAGAACGGTATGGAACCACTTGGCTCAATGGGAACCGATACTCCGATTGCAGCGCTCTCTGAGAAGCCGCGTCTGATGTTCGATTACTTCTCACAATTATTCGCACAAGTTACAAACCCACCACTTGATGCAATCCGTGAAGAGTTAGTTACATCTTTAGGTTCAGCAATTGGTCCCGAATGGAACTTACTTGATCCAGGACCGAACTCATGTCGCCAGGTTGGAATTGCATTTCCAGTTATCGACAACGATGAACTAGCTAAGTTGATTCACGCAAATGTTGACGGCGACTATCCGGGACTTGAGAGCTATGTAGTTAAGGCGCTATTCCCAGTTGAGGCAGATGGCTCTGGTCTACGTAAGCGCATTGAAGAGATTAAGAAAGAAGTTTCAAATGCGATTGCAGAAGGAGCGCGAATCATCGTGCTCTCAGATCGTGACGGAGATGCAGATAACGCTCCGATTCCATCGCTTCTTCTTACTGCAGCCATTCACCACCATTTGATTCGTGAGAAGTCACGTACCAAAGTTGGTTTGATTATTGAAGCTGGCGATGTCCGCGAAGTTCACCACGTTGCACTTCTAATCGGTTACGGCGCTGGCGCAGTTAATCCATATCTTGCAATGGAATCTGCAGAAGACTTGGTAAACCAAGGCGTTATTACCGGTATTACTGCGGATAAAGCAGTTAAGAATCTAATCAAGTCACTTGGTAAAGGTGTTCTTAAAGTTATGTCGAAGATGGGTATTTCAACCATCGCTTCATATACCGGTGCGCAAGTTTTCGAAGCAATCGGTCTTTCACAAGAGTTGGTGGATGAGTTCTTCACTGGCACAACTTCACGTCTTGGCGGAATCACTTTAGATACCGTTGCAACTGAAGTTACAAAGCGTCATCACGTCGCATATCCGCCTGGGGGAGAGATTCCTGGCGCAAAGCGTCTATCTATTGGTGGCGAATATCAGTGGCGTCGTGAAGGTGAACCACACTTATTCGATCCTGAGACAGTATTTACTCTGCAGCACTCAACACGAAACAAGCGCTTTGATGTATTTAAGCGTTACACATCTCGCGTTGACGAACAGAGCAAGCGCTTAATGACCCTACGCGGACTCTTCCAATTTAAAGAAGGCGTTCGTCCAGCAATTTCTATCGATGAAGTCGAACCAATTTCAGAGATCGTAAAGCGATTCTCAACCGGTGCGATGAGCTTCGGCTCGGTTTCAAAAGAGGTTCACGAAACTCTTGCGATTGCGATGAACCGTCTTGGCGGCAAATCAAATACCGGCGAAGGCGGAGAAGATCCAGCGCGCTTTACTCCAATGGAGAATGGCGATTCAAAGCGTTCTGCAATCAAGCAGGTGGCATCAGGTCGTTTTGGTGTGACCAGCGAATACCTTGTTAACTCAGATGATATTCAGATCAAGATTGCACAAGGTGCAAAGCCTGGTGAAGGTGGACAGCTACCTGGTAACAAGGTTTATCCATGGGTTGCAAAGGTTCGCCACTCAACCACTGGCGTTGGTTTGATTTCACCACCACCGCATCACGATATTTACTCAATCGAAGACTTAGCGCAGTTAATTCACGACCTAAAGAATGCCAATAAGAATGCACGTGTTCACGTAAAGCTTGTTGCAGAAGTTGGTGTCGGAACAGTTGCGGCAGGTGTTTCAAAAGCACATGCTGACGTAGTTTTGATCTCTGGTCACGACGGCGGAACCGGTGCATCACCACTTACATCACTTAAGCATGCAGGCGCTCCATGGGAGTTAGGTCTTGCTGAGACTCAGCAGACTTTGCTACTTAATCGTCTACGCGATCGCATCGTGGTTCAAACAGATGGTCAATTAAAGACCGGCCGAGATGTTGTAATTGCTGCGCTACTTGGCGCAGAAGAGTTTGGTTTTGCAACAGCGCCATTAGTTGTATCTGGTTGCATCATGATGCGTGTATGTCATCTTGATACCTGTCCAGTAGGCGTTGCAACACAGAACCCAGATCTACGTGCAAAGTTCTCAGGCAAGCCTGAGTTCGTTGAAACATTCTTCGAATATATCGCTGAAGAAGTTCGTGCGTTACTTGCACAACTTGGCTTCCGTTCTATTCAAGAAGCTGTTGGCCATGTTGAATTCTTGGATACCAAGGCAGCTGTTGATCACTGGAAGGCGAGTGGTTTAGATCTTTCACCACTTCTAGTGCGTCCAGATGTTGATTCACCTCTACACAACACCACTATTCAAGATCACGGTTTAGCGGCAGCGCTTGATAACAAGTTAATTGATCTTGCGAAGCCTGCACTTGAAAAGGGTGAACGTGTAAACATTGATCTTCCAGTTCGAAATGTAAATCGAACTGTCGGAACAATGCTTGGTTCAGAGATCACTCGCAAGTACAAAGGCGCAGGACTTCCTGATGACACTGTGAATGTGGTTCTGCATGGATCTGCAGGTCAATCACTCGGCGCATTTATTCCAAGCGGTCTAACTATCCGTCTATATGGCGATAGCAATGACTATGTCGGTAAGGGTATCTCTGGTGGTCGTGTAATCGTTCGTCCAGATGAGAAGGCGAAATTTAAATCTGAAGAGAACGTGATTGCTGGAAACGTTATTGGCTACGGTGCTACTAGCGGGGAAATCTTTGTCCGCGGCATTGTCGGAGAACGTTTCTGCGTACGTAACTCTGGTGCAACTGCAGTTACCGAAGGCGTTGGCGATCATGCTCTCGAATATATGACCGGTGGTCGTGTAGTAATTCTTGGTCGCACCGGCCGCAACTTGGCAGCAGGTATGTCAGGTGGCGTGGCATATGTATTAGACCTAAAGCCAGAGCTTGTTAATACCGAATTGGTTGATTTATTACCAGTTGATGCAGAGCGCGAAGTAGAGCTAAAAGCAATTCTCTCTAAGTTCGCAGCAGAGACAGGTTCCGAAGTAGCGGATTCGTTATTAAAGAATTGGGACCTATCTCGATTCACATTGGTACTACCTAGAGATTACGCAAAGGTTTTGGCAGCAATCGCCGAAGCTAACGCCAAGGGTCTTGATGTAGATAAGTATGTAATGGAGGTAATCGCAAATGGGTGATCCAAGAGGATTCATTAAAGAACAGCGCGAAACTCCAAAGCGTCGTCCAGTCGATGTACGTATTCTGGATTGGAAAGAAGTTTACGAACCTCAATCAATCGAACATCTTCGCACTCAAGCATCTCGATGCATGGATTGCGGTATTCCGTTCTGTCATTCAGGTTGCCCACTTGGCAACTTGATTCCGGAATGGAATGACTTGATGTATCGCGGAGATATGAAATCTGCGATTGATCGTTTACATGCAACAAACAATTTCCCAGAATTTACTGGTCGTCTCTGCCCAGCGCCTTGCGAAACAGCTTGCGTTGTCGGAATCAATCGTGACGCGGTAACTATCAAGCAGGTTGAACTTCGTACCGTTGAAGAAGCGTGGGGAAGCGATGACATCGAACCTCTTGTTCCTTCACGTCTAAGTGGCAAGACTGTTGCGGTCATTGGTTCAGGTCCAGCAGGTTTAGCTGCAGCTCAGCAGCTGACTCGTGCAGGACATACCGTTGCAGTTTACGAACGCGCTGAAAAAATCGGCGGCTTATTACGTTACGGAATTCCAGAATTCAAAATGGAGAAGTATGTAATTGATCGCCGCTTGCAGCAGATGGAAAAAGAAGGAACACGTTTCCGTCCTGGCGTAAATGTAGGCGAAGAGATCACCGGAGAAGATTTGCGTCGCAAGTACGATGCAATTGTTCTATCTGTTGGCGCAACTCAGTGGCGCGATTTGAATATTGCTGGCCGTGAACTTAAGGGTGTTTACCAGGCAATGGAGTATCTACCTTGGGGCAATAAGCAAGGTCTTGGTGAAGTTACCGAACCTCCAATCAATACAGCAGGAAAGCACGTTGTAGTTATTGGTGGTGGCGACACCGGCGCAGATTGTCTAGGTACAGCAATTCGCCAAAAGGCAGCATCTGTAACACAGTTAGAGATCATGCCTCGCCCAACAGAAGAGCGTCCATCAGCACAACCTTGGCCGACTTATCCAATGATCTATCGAGTATCAAGCGCGCACGAAGAGTTAGATAACCGAGTATTTAGTGTTAACACACAAGAGTTTGTTGGTGATGGTAACGGAAATCTAAAGGCTTTAAAGATTGTCGACGTTAAGTTTGAGAATGGAAAGTTCGAACCAGTTGCTGGCACCGAACGTGAAATTCCTGCTGATTTTGTATTTATGGCGATGGGCTTCACTGGCCCAGAGAAGTCGCCACTACTTTCACAACTTGAAGTTGAGTTGGATGAACGTGGAAATATTAAGCGCGATGCAAATTTCCAAACAAATCAAGAGGGAATTTTCGTAGCTGGCGATGCCGGCCGCGGACAATCACTAATTGTTTGGGCGATTGCAGAAGGTCGAAGCGCAGCAGCAGCCGTTGATACTTATCTCAGCGGAACAACTCAGTTGCCAGCACCAATCGAACCAACCGCAAGACCGTTAACCGTATAAAGCACAGTAGATAAAGAAGAGTAGAACAAAGGATAAATATGCGCCGCGCAAAGATTGTCTGCACCATGGGTCCAGCAGTTGAAGCTCCAGATCGTGTGAAGTTATTGATCGAAGCCGGAATGAACATGGCTCGCTTAAACCTTTCACACGGAAGCTACGACGAACACCAATTCCGTTTAGATAACGTGCGCGCTGCAGCTCGAGCCGCAAAGCAACCAGTTGCAGTGCTAGTTGACTTGCAGGGACCAAAGATTCGTCTTGGACGATTCGCAGATGGACCTCATGATTTAGCGCGTGGCGATATCTTCACAATTACTACTGATGAAATCGAAGGCACTAAAGAGCGCGTTGGCACAACCTTTAAAGGCCTGCCAGGAGATTGCAAGCCTGGAGATCGCCTACTTATTGATGACGGAAAAGTTGCAGTTGAAGTTATCGAAGTTAAAGGCAATGACGTTATTACTAAGTGCGTCGAACCAGGTGCGGTTTCAAATAACAAGGGCATTAATCTTCCAGGTGTAGCTGTGTCAGTGCCAGCGCTTTCAGAAAAAGATAAGGAAGATCTCCGTTGGGGTCTTCGCGCAGGCGTAGATTTCATCGCGCTCTCATTCGTACGCGATGCAAAAGATATTAAAGATGTACATGCAATTATGGACGAGGTCGGAATCCACCTTCCGGTTATTGCAAAGATCGAGAAGCCACAAGCAGTTGCAAATCTAGAAGAGATTGTTGAAGCATTCGATGGCATCATGGTTGCTCGCGGTGACCTTGGTGTTGAACTACCAATTGAAGAAGTGCCTTTGGTTCAGAAGCGTTGCGTAGCTCTTGCTCGTGCTGCAGCTAAGCCTGTAATCGTTGCAACACAGATGCTTGACTCAATGATTACAAACAGCACACCAACTCGCGCAGAAGCGACTGACTGTGCAAATGCGGTTCTAGATGGCGCAGATGCTTTGATGCTATCTGGCGAAACATCTGTTGGCGATTTCGCTATTGAAGCTGTTCAAACAATGGCTCGCATCATTGTTCATACAGAGTCGAACGCACTTTCAAAGATTGCACCACTTGATTCAAATGCGCGCCCAACAACTAAGGGTGGCGCAATCACTAAGGCTGCTACCGAAGTTAGCGCAACACTTGACGCTAAATTCATGGTGGCATTTACTGAAAGTGGCGAATCTGCTCGTCGTATGGCGATGTTCCGTAGCCCAATTCCTATTTTGGCGCTCACCCCTAATCAAGGTACTTACAACCGTTTAGCGCTCTCATGGGGTGTCGAACCAGGAATTGTTCCGACTGTTGCGCACACCGATGAGATGGTGAAGCAAGTTGATCAGTGGCTTGTCGAACACGGGGAAGCACAGGTAGGGGATCAGGTAATTATCGTTGCTGGTGCACCTCCAGGAATTCCGGGCTCAACCAATGCGCTACGTGTTCACGTAATTGGTGATGCGGTAAGCGGCCGCGCTGCTGCATATCGTTAATTTCGCTTACTTGTTCGTTTGGCATTAAACTAAAACGAGCAAGTAGCAAGCCTCGGTACTCCAACGGTAGAGAGGGCAGTCTCAAACACTGCATAGTGTCGGTTCAAATCCGACTCGAGGCACATGAAAATTCTCGTCGCCGAAGACGAGGCGCTTATTCGCCTCGATCTCGTTGAGATGCTCCGAGAAGCTGGTTATGAAGTTGTTGCGGAAGCGGGCAACGGTCAAGAAGCAATTGATTTAAATGCAAAGCACAGCCCTGATCTAGCAATTCTAGATATCAATATGCCGATTATGGATGGTTTAACTGCGGCAGAAACAATTGTTAAATCAACTCCAGTATTAATGTTGACTGCATTTAGCCAACGCGAATTAGTTGAACGCGCAAACGCAGCAGGTGTTATGGCTTATGTCGTTAAACCATTTACTATCAATGATTTAATTCCAGCAATTGAAATCGCAGCAAGTCGCTACACACAAATGACTGCACTTGCTGATGAAGTTGCAAACTTAAGTGATCGTCTAGAAACTAGAAAGTTAATTGATCGCGCAAAAGGTATTTTGATGAAGGCGTTAAATCTTTCAGAGCCAGAAGCATTTAGCTGGATTCAAAGAGCAGCGATGGATCGCCGTCTCACTATGAAAGAAGTTGCAATGGCAGTTATTTCGCCAGATGCAGCCCCTGAACGTTAATTTATCTATTTGAAGCCGTTTTCATTAATTTCGTTACAAAACCGCAATAAAGCAGAGCTATTTCCCGCGTAAAAGTTAACTCCTGCGAAACCTTCGCATGTTGTCTAGCGCACACCTATGCCTTTATTCTTACGCCCTCCCTTCCCGGGAATTTACGAAAGGTAATTAATGAACAAGAAGATCCAACGCGGTCTTGCCGTTGCGACTGCTGCAGCTCTCGCATTCGGTGTTGCAGTGACCTCACAGGCTCACGCAGCAGCAAAGACTGTTTATCTTGCATACCAGGGTCCACTATCTGGTGGCGAAGCTTCAACAGGTACTGACGAGCAGAACGCTGTTAAGTACGCAATCAAGCTTTTCAACGCAGCTAACCCTGCATACAACGTGCAGCTAGTTTCAGTTGACGATCAGGGCGATCCATCAGAAGCAGCAAAGGTTGCTCCAGCAATCGGTGCTAACTCAAAGATCATCGGCCTTGTTGGTCCTGCATACTCAGGCGCAACAATTGCATCACTTCCTTACTACAAGGCAGGACGTCTTGCACTTATCTCTCCATCAGCTACACGTGTATCTCTAACAGATCCAAAGAACAAGTCTGACTACGGTCAGCCTGTGTTCCACCGTGTTGTTGCAACAGATGATAAGCAGGGTCCAGCTCTAGCTAAGTTCGCAACAAAGGGTGTTTCTTCACCTAAGGTATTCCTATTTGATGATCAGTCTGCATACGCTGTACCTCTAGCAGGTTACGTAAAGGCTGGCCTAAAGTCACTTAAGATCTCAGTAGCTGGCACAGATTCAGTTCCTGCAGATACAAAGGATTACTCAGCAACAATCGCAAAGATCAAGTCATCAGGCGCTAACGTAGTTATCTACACAGGTTACTACTCAGCTGGTGCAACATTCGTTAAGCAGATGCGTGCAGATTCAGCGCTTAAGAGCGTTGTATTCGCAGGTGGCGACGGCGTATTCAACTCACAGTTCGCAGTTCTTGCGGGCGCAGCAGCTGAAGATGCACGTCTAACTGGTGTTGCTGGTCTAGCAGATGCAAGCAAGACAGTTGCAGCTGCATACGCTAAGTCAATGGGTTCAGAAGCAGGCGTTTATGCAACTGAGTCATTCGACGCAGCAAACATCTTCCTAGCTGGTATTAAGGCTGGCAAGCTAACACGTAACGCAATGTTGAACTGGGTCAAGGGTGGCCCATTCAAGGGTGTTGGTGGAGCTAACTACAAGTTCAACCGTAACGGCGATATCACAGAAGGCGGCTTCGCTGGCTTCTTGGTAACAAAGGGTGAACTTGTAAACACAGGTCCAGTTGCTTAATAAGCATTAAATTAGCTCCTCAGGAGTTAATTTTGAGCGGTCGCTTTGGTAACCTTTGCGGGTTATCGAAGCGGCCGCTTCTTTTTGGTCGCTTGAAAATATGGAAATTCCGATTATTAGGAAATTAGGGAGTTAGATGTTTGACGTTCTGCTCAACCAGTTTTGGCAATTGACCATCTCTGGTATCGCGCTGGGCTTCATCTATGTACTTATCTCACTTGGCTACACGATGGTTTACGGCGTGCTCCGTATGATCAACTTCGCCAACTCAGAGATTTTTATGTGGGGAACTTTTGCCTCAGTCGTCGTAACTGAAAGAGTATTTCACTTCACCGCAACCACCGAACCTGCAAAGGGCGGAAAGTTGCTCTTGGTATTAGCGCTCTGCTTAATTGCAGCGATGCTTACCTCGGCAGCAGTTGCGATGTTTGTTGAATTTATCGCGTACCGCAGATTGCGTGCAAAGGGTGTTAACCGTTTGGCAACACTAATCTCTGCAATTGGTATGTCGATCGCGCTCTCTGAAGGTATGCGCATGCTTACCAATTCACGTCCAGTGAACGTGCCACGCGTACTAGAGAAGACAGTCCTATTTAATGTGGGCAACGCTCAGGTTCGTATTGACAACGTCATCGTGATCTTCGCCGCGGCAATCATCTTCGTATTGCTAGAGCGCTTTATCAAGCTCTCACGTATGGGCAAAGCTATCCGTGCGGTATCAATGTCAGAAGAGACAGCAAAGTTGATGGGCGTTAACCTAAACCGCGTTATCACCCTAACCTTCGCAATCGGTGGCTTAGCAACCGGTGCGGCAGCGTTCTTCTACACAACAGTTTATGAAATTACTAAGTTCGACGTAGGTTTCACAATGGGTATGGCTGCCTTTACCGCAGCGGTGCTCGGCGGTATCGGCAATATTCGCGGTGCGATGGCTGGCGGTATTGCGCTTGGACTTATGGAAACTTACTCAGCAGCGATCCTTGGTACACAGTGGAAAGCGATCACCGTTTTCGTTGTGCTAATTCTGGTACTGCTATTTAAGCCAACCGGTCTATTCGGTGAAGCGATTCAGACAGGAAGGGCATAACTCATGAATATGAACTTCAATCTACGTGACTGGGGCGCAGATATTTGGGAGCGTTCAAACCGCCCTAAGCGTGTAGGCCTAGTTCTTGCATTTATTGCAGCTGCAGCTTGCTTGCCATTCCTAGGAATCAGCTTCCTAGATACACCAAACGCTTCATATAGCGCTGTTCTTGTTCACCCAATTGCGATGTTCGTGCTTATGGCACTTGGTTTAAATATCGTTGTCGGTAAGTCAGGTATGTTGGATTTAGGTTACGTTGCCTTCTTCGCAATCGGCGCTTACGCAATGGGTATCTTGGGCGTTCGCTACGGTTGGAACACATGGGAAGTTATGCCAATCGGTATCTTGCTTGCGATGTTCGCAGGTTTGCTACTTGGTTTCCCCACACTTCGACTTCGTGGTGACTACCTAGCGATTGTGACAATGGGCTTCGGTGAAATTATCCGCATCATTGCACTTAACTGGGGCGGACTTACAAATGGTCCAAACGGTATCGCTGGCGTTCCAATGCCACCTGCGATCTTCGGACAAGAGTTTGATCTAGTTAATCAGAAGCTCTTCTTCTGGGTAGTTCTAGTAATGATTCTGCTAACCATATGGATGATTCGTCGTCTAACTGTGCGCCGCCCTGGCCGTGCATGGGAAGCGATTCGCCAAGATGAAGATGCTGCAGAGCTAATGGGCGTTCGCGCACTTCGCTACAAGATCTGGTCATTTACATTAGGTGCATCAGTTGGTGGAGCAGCAGGCGTGCTCTTTGCATCTAAGAATCTATTTATCTCACCAGAGCAGTTCAAGCTAAACGTTTCAGTTCTGATTCTTGCTTGCGTTGTATTCGGTGGAATTGGAAATATCTGGGGCGTTATTTTGGGCGCTGCAATTCTTGGTTACCTACCGGATCGCATCCGTTTTATCTCTGATGCGCGTATGTTGGTATTCGGAATCGTTCTTGTATTCGTTATGAACTTCCGTCCAGATGGATTGCTGCCTCGCAAGAAACGCGAAAAAGCTATTGTTAAGAAGGGGGCATAACCATGAGCGAACATCTACAAAAAGAGACTCGTGATGATGCAATTCTTTCACTCCGCGATGTAACTATGCGCTTCGGCGGCGTTACCGCGTTAAATGCAGTGAACATCGATCTATATCCTGGCGAGATCTTGGCTCTTATTGGTCCAAACGGCGCAGGCAAGACCACAGTGTTCAACGTTGTAACCGGTGTTTACCAGGCAACAGAGGGCGACATCATTTTCAACGGCGAACGTCTAAACGGAATGAAGCGTTACGACATTACCAAGAAGGGTATTGCTCGTACTTTCCAGAACATACGTCTCTGGGGAGATATGACAGCTCTCGAAAACGTAATCACCGCGACAGATATTCATAAGAAGTCTGGCGTTGTTGGCTCGTTATTTGGTCTGCCACGCGCACGCCGCGAGGAGCGCGAAGGTCGTGAGAAGGCGCACGAAATTTTGAAGTTCATCGGAATCGATGAGTATTCAGATCGTCTGGCTAAGAATCTTCCATACGGTGTTCAGCGTCGTCTTGAGATTGCTCGTGCAATGGGTACCGATTCAAAGGTAATTCTGCTCGACGAACCTGCAGCGGGTTTCAACCCAGCTGAAAAGGTTGAGCTTGCAGCAACTATCAAGAAGATTCGCGATGCGGGTTACACAGTTCTTCTAATTGAGCACGACATGTCGCTGATTATGGGAATCTCTGACCGCGTTGTTGTTATCGACTTCGGTACAAAGATTGCTGACGATATTCCATCAGTAGTTCAAAACGATCCTCGTGTTATCGAGGCTTACCTAGGAGCACCTGCAGATGCGTCTTGAAATTAAAGATCTACATGTCTTCTACGGCAAGATTGAAGCGATCAAAGGCGTTTCAGTAACCGTTAACCAAGGCGAAATCGTCACACTTATCGGCGCTAACGGCGCAGGTAAGACCACAATGCTTAAGACTGTTTCAGGAATTCGTCCAGTAACAAGCGGACAGATTCTTTTTGATGGTCAAGATATTTCAAAGATGCCTGCGCATGAGCGCGTAGAACTCGGAATCTCACAAGCACCAGAAGGTCGCGGAATTTTCCCTGGCATGACAGTTCTTGAGAACCTTGAGATGGGTAAGTTCTTCCGCCCTAATCGCAAATCTGAAATGGATCAAGACATCGAACACGTTTACAGCTTGTTCCCACGTCTTAAAGAGCGCGCTACTCAATTTGGCGGAACTCTTTCAGGTGGCGAGCAGCAGATGTTGGCTATTGGCCGCGCACTTATGCAGCGTCCAAAGGTGCTTCTGCTTGATGAGCCTTCAATGGGTCTAGCTCCAATGATGATTCAAAATATCTTTAACATCATTACCAAGATCAACCAAGAGGGAACAACTATTCTTCTAGTTGAGCAGAATGCGCAGCAAGCGTTACAACGTGCACACCGCGCATATATTCTTGAAGTTGGCCACGTTACAAAGGAAGCTCCGGCAAAGGATCTATTAAACGATCCAGCAGTTAAGGAAGCTTACCTAGGAACAGGCGCTCATTAAGTTCTAAATTAAAACCCCGGAAACAAAAGTTTTCGGGGTTTTTTACTTTAGTCAGTAAGTATCAGACAAGTAATTCTGGCCGTGCATGTTCTTTGGCCAGCTTCGTTGGTGATTTCGATGTTGTAGCTACAAAGCGTGCGGCCCAGAGAGATTGCAGTTGCAACTGCAGTAACAATTCCTGAAGTAGCGGTTTTATGGTGAGTTGCGTTGATATCTACACCAACAATTCTGCGATTCGGACCGGCATGAAGCCAGGTTCCAATCGATCCAAGAGATTCAGCTAGAACCACATTTGCGCCACCATGAAGAAATCCAAGCGGCTGGGTATTGCCTTCAACTGGCATTGTGCCAACTAAACGTTCTGGAGTTGCTTCCAGAATTTTGATGCCCATCTTCTTATCTAAAGCAGCTTGGCCACGACCGTTTAAAAGCTCCATGAAATCCATATCCGAAAGATAACATGGCGCCCGTGAAGCGTCTCCTACTTATCGATGGCCATTCGATGGCATATCGCGCATTCTTTGCTCTTCCGGTTGATGCTTTCTCGACTGCAAATGGCCAACACACCAATGCGGTCTATGGCTTTTCTAATATGTTGATGGCGCTTATAAAAGAGGAGAAGCCAACACATGTCGCTGTGGCTTTCGATGTCTCACGTAAGACATTCCGAACCGAGAAGTTTCCGGAATATAAGGCAACACTTAGCGCGACCCCGGAAGAGTTTCGCTCTCAGATTCCATTAATTCATCAAGTATTAAAAGCGATGAACATTAATGAGTATTCGCTAGAAGGTTTCGAAGCGGATGACTTACTTGCAACTATTTCAAAAGCTGCAGTAGCAGATGGTTTTGAAGTCTTAATCTGTACCGGCGATCGAGATAGTTTCCAGTTGGTAACTGATCAGATCACCGTGCTCTACCCAAAGAAGGGCGTCTCTGAGATGGCGCGCATGACGCCTAGCGCTGTACTCGAGAAGTACGGGTTAACTCCTGCGCAGTATCCAGATTTCGCCGCACTTCGTGGAGATCCTTCAGATAACTTGCCTTCAATTCCTGGAGTGGGAGAGAAGACCGCGGCAAAATGGATTGTTGAATATGGCTCCTTCTCAGAGTTGGTTAAGCGCGTCGATGAAGTTGGCGGCAAAGTTGGCGAATCGCTTCGCGCAAATATTGGTTCGGCAATCCTTAATCGCGAACTTACTCAGTTGCTCTCTGATGTACCAATTAACTACTCGCTCAATGATTTAGCTTGGAATGAATTTGATGCCGAACAACTACGAGCAATTTTTGCTAAGTTAGAATTCAAATCACTCTTGGCTAAATTGCCAGCAAAGCAAGAAGTAAGCGTGCCAGTTGATATTAGCTTCTCGACTCCAGATGAAGTTAGCGCCAAATTAAAAGACTTCACCGGAACCATAGGTCTTGCTTTTGAATTAATGGATGAACGATTAAGTTCATATGCAGTAGCGCTCTCGCCCGAAGAAGTTTACTTAGTAATGTCTGATGAGATCGGGGAGTGGATCGCAGATTCAAAGATCCAGAAGTTAGCCCACGACTTCAAGTCACTTGCTCGAGTTATTGATTTCAATGGCGTGGTCTTTGATAGCGCAC
>JBFYJK010000052.1:0-39126 GCA_041311445.1 Candidatus Nanopelagicales bacterium | reverse complement strand
ACCTCCCAAAGATGGAGCACGAGGTCCTCTCCTTCTGGGAGAGCAATGCGATCTTTCATCAGAGCGTAAAGGCGCACGAAGGTCAATCTTCTTGGACATTCTTTGAAGGTCCGCCAACTGCTAACGGTATGCCTGGCACGCACCACATTGAGGCGCGTGTATTTAAAGATGTATTCCCTCGCTATCAAACAATGAAGGGCCACCAGGTTGTTCGCAAAGCTGGTTGGGATTGCCATGGTCTTCCTGTTGAAATTGCAGTCGAGAAGGAACTTGGTTTCTCAGGTAAAGGCGATATCGAAAAGTTTGGCATCGCAGAGTTCAATGCCAAGTGCAAGGAATCTGTCCAACGCCACGTAGATGCATTTACCACCATGACAAATCGCATGGGCTTCTGGGTAGATTTCGATGAAGCTTATTGGACGATGTCACCTGAATATGTTGAATCTGTTTGGTGGTCGCTAAAAGAGATCTGGAAGAAGGGTCTTCTAGTTCAAGATCATCGCGTTGCGCCTTACTGCCCTCGTTGCGGCACCGGACTTTCAGATCACGAACTTTCACAGGGCTACGAAACAGTTACAGATCCATCTGTTTATGTTCGCTTCCCTGTAACTAACGGCGAACTAAAAGATTTAAATGCAAGTTTCTTGGTTTGGACAACTACACCTTGGACTTTAATCTCTAATACTGCCGTTGCTGCAAATGCAGATGTTGATTACGTTGCAGTTAAGGTAACTAAAGAAGATGCTTCTGAAGTTCTAGTTCTTGCAGAGGCGCTACTTTCAAAGGTTGATGGCGAGACTGAAATCCTTAAACGTTATCAAGGTAAAGACTTAGAGCGAGTTACTTATAGCCGCCCATTTAGCCTTGTTGATATTCCTGATTCTCATTTCGTAGTCCTTGCAGATTACGTAACTACTGAAGATGGTTCTGGGCTAGTTCACCAAGCACCTGCCTTCGGCGCGGATGACTTAAAGACTTGCCGTGCATATAACTTGCCGACGGTAAATCCAGTTCGCCCTGATGGACATTTCGAAGCAGGAATCGAATTGGTCGGAGATCTCTTCTTTAAGGAAGCAGATAAGCCAATTGTTAAAGATCTTAAGCAACGTGGATTGCTTTATAAGCATCAGCCATATGAGCACCAGTATCCACATTGCTGGCGATGCCACACCGCGCTGATTTATTACGCACAGCCATCTTGGTATATCCGCACTACCTCTATTAAAGATGCGCTAATCCGCGAAAACCAACAGACTGATTGGCATCCAGAAACTATTAAAACTGGTCGTTATGGCGATTGGTTAAATAACAATATCGACTGGGCTCTTTCGCGCAATCGCTTTTGGGGTACTCCACTTCCTATCTGGCGCTGCGAGAACAAGCACGAATTTGCTATTGGTTCTTTAAAGGAACTTGGCGAATTGGCTGGACAAGAACTTTCAAACCTTGATCCACATCGTCCGTATGTAGATGACATTAAATTCCCATGCGCAGAGTGCAAGCAGGAAATGGTTCGCGTTCCTGAAGTTATTGACTGCTGGTATGACTCCGGCGCAATGCCATTTGCGCAGTGGGGCTATCCACATAAGCCAGGTTCTGAAGAGAAATTTAAGAACTCTTATCCAGCTGACTTTATCTGCGAAGCTATTGATCAAACACGTGGCTGGTTCTACACCTTGATGACAATTGGAACTTTGGTTTTCGATCAATCTTCATACAAGACCGTGCTCTGCTTGGGACATATTCTTGATAAAGATGGTCGCAAGATGTCTAAGCACGTTGGCAATGTTCTAGAACCGATGGCGCTTATGGAACAACATGGCGCGGATGCAGTTCGTTGGTTCATGTTGGCTGCAGGTTCACCGTGGGCTGCGCGCCGCGTTGGCCACGATGCAATTCAGGAAGTAATCCGTAAGACGCTACTTACTTACTGGAACACCATCTCTTTCATGTCACTTTATGCTCGCGCATCAAAGTTTGATTTATCGCAATCCCCTGCTCAAGTCGGACGTCCAATCATGGATCGCTGGATTCTCTCTGAACTTCAGCTACTCGTTAAAGATGTTGACGCAGCTTATGCAGATTTCGATTCGCAGAGCTCTGGTCGCTTAATTGCAACATTTATTGATGATCTTTCAAATTGGTATGTACGCCGTAGCCGTCGCCGCTTCTGGGATGGCGATCCTGCTGCGCTTGCAACACTTCATGAGTGCATCAAGACTCTTACTCAATTGATGTCACCGATGGTTCCATTTATCACCGAACATGTGTGGCAAGAACTTATTAAGCCGGTAGAGGCAGATGCTGCGGCATCTATCCACTTAACTTCATGGCCAGCGGTAGATGAATCACTAATTGATTTAACTCTTCGCGATCAAGTTGCGCTTACACGTCGTATCGTCGAATTAGGTCGCGCTGCTCGCGCTGAATCTTCTGTAAAGATTCGCCAGCCATTGGGCCGTGCACTTATTGCTGCTAATGGTTGGTCAAACCTGCCAAGCGATATGCGCGATCAGATTGCAGACGAACTTAATGTTCTTGATCTTGAAGATATTGCAAATGCGTCAGGCGATTTAGTTAGCGTAAGCATTAAGGCTAACTTCCGCGCGCTAGGTGCGAAGTACGGCGGAGCTGTTCAAGATGCCGCTAAGTTAATTGGAGCTGCTGATGCGGCTGCATTGGTTGCGCAAGTTCGCACCACAGGCAGCGCAAAGGTTGGCGAGTACGAAGTTACAGCCGATGATCTTGTAATTACCGAAGTTCCTAAGAGCGGCTGGTCTGTAGCAAGCAATAATGGTGAATCAGTGGCGCTTGATTTAACTCTGACTCAAGAGCTAATCAACGCCGGCAATGTCCGCGAAGTGATTCGCGCCCTCCAAGAGGGTCGAAAGAATGCTGGTTTTGATATCTCTGACCGCATTATTGTTACTTGGAACGCTAATTCTGAAATGGCGCCTGCCGTTAATGAATCGCTAGAACATATTGCGCGTGAAGTACTTGCAGTAGAGATGAAGCATGACGCTTCCCTACTTTGCGATACCGAACTTGGATTTACTTTTAACTTAAAGCTTGCTTAATTACTTATTAATTTACAGGTAAGTAAGTGCAAGGCTCTGCAAAATCTGCACTGCAAAGAAGAGCACGATAAAAGATAGATCTAACGCTACGCCGCCTAAGCGAAGTGGCGGAATAAATTTTCTGAAGAGATTAATTGGCTTATCTGTGAATGTGTAGACGCTCTCTGCAAACCAGAGCATCAAACCACGTGGTGACCAACCTGGTTTGAACATACGAACATAATCAAGAATTAAACGTGCAAATAGCGCAAAGATAAATACTTGAAGAAAACGTGCGACCCAGATGCCGAGCATTTATCAGCTCTGGTTAAAGAAACTAGCTTCTGCAGCAGCTGTCTTAACTTCTGAAGAGACAGTGATATTTGCAGGAGATAGCAAGAAAACCTTTGAGGTAACGCGTTCGATTGTGCCGTGATGACCAAATACAAGTCCACTTGCAAAATCGACAAGACGCTTACGCTCGTCATCGCCCATGTCAGTTAGGTTCATAAGAACTGTGCTGCCATCGCGGAAGCGTTCGCCAATTACACGAGCTTCGTTATATGAACGTGGATTAACTGTGAAGATCTGATTTGTTGAAGCAGCTGGTGCGACGGTAGCTACCGGCGCTGGAGTTGCTTGCACTGCCGCGAATGAACGAGTCTCACGTACGCGAATGCGTGGAACCTCTGCTTCGTGGGTGACTTCTTCGCTCTCGAGGTCATCTGTTAGACCGAGAAAATTTCCAAGTTTCTTAAGGCTTGACATGAGGATAATTTTAAAGAATTTAGCTTCTGGAACCGAGGATTGAAGAGCCGACGCGAATATGTGTCGCACCATGTGAAATCGCGGATAAATAGTCGCCACTCATGCCGGCCGAGAGATATGGAGCTGCTGGATAGTTGGATTTAAAGGCTTGATGAATCGTAGCTAACCGCTCAAAAGCTTGATCTGGCGCTTCCCCGAGAGGTGCAACCGCCATCAGCCCCTGTAGTTTTAAATTACTTGTTGCCAGAATTTGATCAGCGATTACGTTTAAATCAGTAGGCAAAGCTCCACCTCTATGAGTTTCCCCATCCAATGAGACCTGAATAAACACCTCAAGATCCTTTTCGGCTGCTTTCGATACCAAATCCACATATCTCGGAGTATCGATCGTTTGAATTACATCAGCCCAAGTGCAGATTGATTTCAATTTATTGCTCTGCAACTGTCCTTGGAAATGCCACTTTCCAGGAACTTGCGGCGCCTTCTCTCGCCCTTCTTGATCCCGATTCTCGCCAAATTCAATAACTCCTAATTCATGAAGCAGTTGGGCATCGCTTAATGGAAAAGTCTTGGTAACAACAATTAAATGAACTGAATCCGGAATGGTCGCCTTAACTTCAGCCAAGTTCTGCGCTAATTCCGCTTTACGATCTAGAGCCAAATTACACCTGCTTGACGCCCGGTAGTTCCATCTCGTCTATACGAGAAGGTGTGGTTATCTTCTAAGACACAGCTAGATAAATCTAAGAGCACCGTGTCTTTAAGATCAGTTTTAAGTCCAGCTACCAAATCTAGAGTTTGTTTGCCTGAACGTGAACTGGAATCAGATGCAGGGTATTTGGCAACTACCTCCTGAAAAATATCTGGGCCAACTTCATAGCAACCTCCACAGATATTTGGTCCGATATAGGAATGAATCACCTCTGCACCTAAATCACGCATGGCATCAATAGTTTTGCGAGCAATGCCATTCATTAACCCTTTGCGTCCTACATGAACAGCAGCAACTGCGACATCGGATTTCAATAGAAGTGGAATGCAATCTGCAACCATAACTGCAACTGCCAATTTACGTTCGGTGGCGATTAACGCATCGCAGGTAGGTGTAATTAGATTATTTTCCACTAAGACAACCGTGTCTCCATGAACTTGGTTCATAAATGAAATAGGCATACCAATTTGCGATTCAAGAAGTGCGCGATTCTCAGCAACATCACTTGGGTTATCACCAACGTGGTCGCCTAAATTGGCGGAATCAAATGGTGCTTTGCTAACTCCACCTAACCTATTGGTGAAGATAAATGGCATTTGAGTTGATTAGCTCTTACTTCATGAAATCAGGAACATCGATCTCATCTTCAGAGACTAGCTCTTCGAATGAGATGCGACGGCGAGGTGTTTCACCAGTAACTTCCATAGCAACCTGTAGCGGGTCGTTTTCGATTACTGGATCAGCCTGGCCTGCAATTTCATTGGTGGTAATTACTGGGCGTTCAATCGCCTTTGGAGCGCCGCCTTCAAAGCCCGCTGCAATTACTGTAATTCGAACTTCATCGCCTAGCGCATCATCGATAACTGTTCCGAAGATGAACTTAGAATCTGGATGAGCTGCATCCTGAACTAACTGACAAGCTTCGTTGATTTCGAATAGACCTAGATCGCTACCGCCTGCAACAGATAGCAAGATTCCCATTGCGCCATCAATTGATGCTTCAAGTAGCGGTGATGAGATTGCAAGCTCTGCAGCGCGAAGTGCGCGGTTCTCGCCACGAGCAGAACCGATACCCATAAGCGCAGCGCCTGCACCTGTCATAACAGTCTTAACATCTGCGAAGTCAAGGTTGATCAAACCAGGTTGAGTAATCAACTCTGTAATTCCTTGAACACCTGAAAGTAGAACTTGGTCCGCACTCTTGAATGCATCGATCGCAGTAATTGAACGATCAGAGATTGCAAGTAAGCGATCATTTGGAATAACAATTAAAGTATCAACTTCCGCACGAAGCGCTTCGATGCCAGCTTCTGCAGCTGTTGTGCGGTGCTTGCCTTCGAATGAGAATGGTTTTGTAACAACACCAACAGTAAGTGCGCCAAGTTCGCGTGCAATCTTTGCAACAACTGGTGCGCCACCGGTTCCGGTTCCGCCACCTTCGCCTGCGGTAATGAAAACCATATCTGAACCGCGAAGCGCTTCTTCAATTTCATCCACGTTATCAAGTGCTGCATCGCGACCAACTTCTGGTGCCGCGCCTGCGCCAAGACCGCGAGTAATTTTTCTTCCGATGTCGAGTTTTACATCTGCATCGCTCATCAACAATTGTTGAGAGTCAGTGTTAACTGCAATGAACTCAACGCCTTTTAATCCGGCTTCGATCATGCGATTAATCGCATTAACGCCGCCGCCACCAATACCTACAACTTTGATGACTGCTAAATAATTCTGCGGTGCCGCCATGATCTTCCTTCCGATGTAAACCTTTAGTTAAGGGTTACAAGTAATGCCCAATTGGTGGCGGAAAATTAGAGCGTTAAGGGTGAGTATTCAATAACCGACACGGTTATTTAACCGTGGGTTTTGTTGGGTCGCTTACATCCATCTGTCGAATTTTCTTATTCTCTGGAAGTGCAATTAAAGCCTTGTAAATCTTTACTTTCACCGCGTTATTTGAAGAATCTCCCCAATTAATGTGAAGTGAATTCTTAAGTTGAAGTTGAAAGTTCTTAGTTGAAGAAGCGCTAACCGATTCGACATCTTTTCGCATATCCATAGGCAGGCTTTGATAAAACTCCACAGCCGCTAATCGAGCGGTCTCGTTCTTTGCGCCGATAGTTGGCAACTTACCTTTTAGGGATACAGGTGAAGTGAAGAGCACGCCACCTTGATCCACATATTTGTCACCTGAAACTGCAACTGGGACACGAGCTGAAATATTGATCGTTACATCTCGGCTAATCCAATTGCGAGAGATATCTACCTTTTCGATCCAATCGATTCCCGCAAGAGCAAGGTTAGTTGAAATTGTTCGCGGTTCGATGCGAGCTAACTTCTCCCCTTGTCTGATATCTGCAATTCGAAGAACTTCTTTAGTGATCTGAGAATTAGGTGAACCAGAGACAGATACACCTTGCACCGTGAAGATATTTGTCCAGCCAAAAAGGAAAGCTAAAGTTGCAATTACTAAGAGTGCAATGCCAAGTGTGAATTCGCGTTTACGAAGCACTATCAAACCTCTTTGCTAAATCATCAAGGATTAGTGGCCCCAATGAACTAACGTCACCGGCGCCTAGAGTCATAATTACATCTCCGGGGCTAGCAGCTTCTGCAATAGCTTCGGTAACCGCAATAAAGTTTGGTTCGAATTTAGCGCCTGGAATTAACTTTGCGATATTCGCACTACTTACACCTGTGATTGGTTGTTCGCTTGCGGCGTAGACCTCTAATAACCAAGCCTGATCTGCGATGCTTAAACTCTCTGCGAACTCCTTTGTAAATGCTTGAGTACGTGAGTAACGATGCGGCTGGAATATAACTAGAACTTTTCCGCCACCTGCATATCGCTTAGCTGCATCTAGCGTTACTTTGATTTCAGTTGGGTGATGTCCGTAATCATCGATGACGCGAACTCCGCCTACGGTCCCTTTTAATTCAAATCGTCGCCCTGCCCCGTGGAACTTGATAAGTCCATCCAATAAGGCAGCTGCTGGTAGGCCTAGTTCAAGGCCAACCGCCAAAACCGATGCTGCATTTAATACATTGTGTTCGCCAGGAACTGAAAGTTCTAACGTGCCGATCTTTGCGCCATTCCACAAAACTCTTGCAGTTGAGCCACCAGCGCTTAATTGGATTTGATCTACACGTAGCGCAGCCTTTTCGCTCTTGCCATAGCCAATGGTTTTAACTTTAGCGGCGGAAGCAACTTTTACTGCGCCTTCATCATCCGCACAGTAAACAAGAAACCCGCTAATAGTGTTGATGAAATCATCAAAGACTTTGAATACATCAGCTTCGGTAGCAAAGTGATCTACATGGTCCCATTCAACGTTTGTGATGATTGCGGCATGTGGATGATAAGCAACGAAAGATCCATCTGATTCATCGGCTTCGGCAATAAAGTACTTGCCGCTACCTCTATGTGCATTAGAACCCGAACTCTTCAGAATTCCACCAATTGCAAAAGATGGATCAACGCCTGCGCTCTGAAGCGCCACAGTTGCCATTGAAGATGTAGTGGTCTTTCCATGAGTTCCGGCTACTGCAATTGAAATTGATTCGGACATCAAAAGCGCCAGAGATGCAGCACGTGTAATCTGTTCAATTCCGGAAGCTGCCGCTGCTTCTCGTTCTGGGTTTGAAACCTTAATGGCATTTGAATAAACAATTAAATCTGCGCCGTTAATGTTTTCAGCTTTATGGCCTACAAATACTTCAGCACCGAGCGCCCGAAGCGCATTTAATACAGAGGAATCTGATGCATCAGAACCTGAAACTTTGATGCCATGTGAAATAGCAATGCGGGCAAGGCCGCTCATGCCAGAGCCACCAATGCCAATGAAATGTACGCGCTTTCCGATTAAATCTTTAAGTTGCACTTAGATCACTCTGCCAATGCAATCTGCGATCTGTTCTGCCGCATTTAGGGATGTGCCAAGCGGTTCTACGCTTCCCTGCTTCATTAATCGATCCAAATTCTGATTTAGCCAATCAGCAGTGAAATCACTCTGAGCTAAGAGTTCAGCCTTGTGTGCAGCCACTAATTCATCTGCATTTAACGCTTGCTCTCCATTGCCTATTGGAAGCGGGATAAAGAGCGCGAACTTACCCAATGCGGCAAATTCGCTGCATGCAATGGCGCCACTTCTGGAGATCACTAAGTCCGCAGCAAGTAGCGCAGTAGCCATATCTTCGATGTAGCTAACTGGGCGATACTTTGAATTTGCCGCCGGAAGTTCATTTGATTTACCTAAAGAATGAATTACGGTGCGATCGCCAAAATTGGTTTCACTAATTACTTTATTAACTGCCACAGATCCAGTAGAGCCACCAAGGATTAGTACCAACTCCCCGCTAACACCAAGCGCTACCTTAGCTTTTGCTCTAGCTGCTGCCCAATCGCTCTGCTTAGCCGCACTCACAATTTCACGCTTTAATGGATTGCCTACAACGCGTGCACCGCTTAGCCCTGAATTTGGATATGCGACTGCAATCTCTTTTGTGAAGATTGCGCCGAATTTATTTGCTAATCCAATCTTTGCGTTCTGGTCATGAATGACGATTGGTTTGCGCAAGATAGCTGCTGCCAAATAAGCGGAAGCTGCTACATATCCGCCGAATCCAACGACTACATCAAATCGCTTAACGATAGAAATAGTTCTGATTGCAGAGTTGATTAATTTGATTGGAAATAGAAGCGCTTCTAAATTCAACTTACGTGGGGCGACGACCTTTGGAATCAAGTAGAGGGTGCCGTCGCGTTCAGGAATTAATGTCACTTCCAAACCAGACTTGGTGCCAAGAAATGCAACTTCATCTTCTGGGTGTTTGGTGTGCCAAGCTTGAGATACCGCCCAAGCTGGCTCGATATGCCCGGCTGTTCCGCCGCCTGCAAAGAGAATGTGATTCACTCTTACTTTGCTCCTCTCGGCCAGCGGACGTTTATCTCCTTCGAAACTTGTGGGTCACGAAGTGCGATACCAGCAACGAACCCTAGCGCGCCAACTGTGGCTATGAGTGAAGATCCGCCATATGAGATAAATGGCAGCGTCACGCCCACTACCGGAATCAAACTTGTTGCAGAGAGCAGGTTGATTAGGGATTGAAAACCAATCCAGAATGCAATTCCAAGTCCCAGGTACTTGCTGAAATTGTCGCGAGCAGAGAGTGCAATTTTAATAATGCTGAAAACCAAAAGTGACATGGCTGCGACGGTTAGAAGTGTTCCGAATAATCCAAACTCTTCTCCGATAACTCCGAAGATAAAGTCGGTATGAGCTTCAGCTAAATTGCCCCACTTCTGCTTTCCGGCACCAATACCTGCACCGAATAGCCCACCGCTACCAAGTGCGATCAAACTATGTGCTGGTTGCCAGCCGGCATTCTTGTAAACACCGTCAGCGAAAGGATGAATAAAAGCGGTAAAACGATCAATGCGATATGAAGCTGAAAACACCAACGCTGCGACACCCGCTACGCCCAGAGCGCTAAATGCTGCAATAACTTTTATATCAGCGCCTGCTAAATAGATAAGTGACATAAGAATCAAACCGATAACTACAGCGGAACCTAAGTCACCACCTTTTAAAACTACCAACAGAACCAAAGAGAAACCGATTACAAGACTTGAAGTAATCTTTCGAGCATTACCGTAGTTATTCTCAATTATGTATGCCGCCCAGAGAATAAGAAATACTTTGGCAACTTCAGAAGGTTGAAAATCAATAGGGCCGAATGAGATCCAGTTGGTATTACCGTTTACATCACGGCCAAAAGGAATCAGCAATAACATAACCAGCACGGCAATACCTAGACTGCGATGTGCGAAGAATTTGATGGTTGAAAGCGGAAATTGCGCAATCATCCAAGCGCCACAGAAAGCCGCAATGGAGATAAAGATCTGCTTCCAGCTAACCGAGAAAGAGTTTCCGCCGTCTTTTAAGCCCAACACCTGCGCCGCAGAGAAGACCATTACATCGCCGAAAACTAGAATGCCGATTGAAAGATAGAAGAAAGTCTTAAATGTGGCTGCTGGTGTTTTAAACATTAGGCAAACTTCTTCACTGCAGCAACGAACTGGTCACCGCGGTCAGAGTAATTCTTAAATTGATCCATAGATGCGCATGCAGGTGCCATTAGAACCGTATCCCCCGGTTCTGCCAATTCTCTAGCTTTCTGCACTGCGCTCTCCATAACGTTCTCGCCATCAATTCGGTAAAACTCGATATTATGCTTTTCCAATTCAGCGGCAATTAATTCGCGATCTGTTCCGATCAATAGCGCAGACTTAATTCGACCTTTGCACTTCTCTATAAGCTCTTCAAAGTGGGCACCTTTAGCAAGTCCGCCTGCAATCCAAATTGAACTGGTGCTAGAAAATAGCGATGCTTGAGCTGCGTGTGGATTGGTGGCCTTCGAATCATTGATCCAACGGATGCCATCTTTCTCTAGCGCTAATTCAATGCGATGGCGACCTGGCTTAAAACCCTGAATTGCAGAGCGAATTGATTCGAGGTCGGCACCTGCTGCGCGTGCCAAACCAGCAGCTGCCAAGGTATTTGCCACTGCATGCGGAACCGTTGGTTGAACTTCATTAAGTTCGCAGATCGCGCCTGCTTCATTTGGGTCATCGCTAAATGCACGATCAACAAGCAACTCTTCCACCAAACCAAGTTGACCGTGGGTTGGAGTATCAAGACCGAAATAGATTTTACGTCCACTCCATCCACTCACTGATTGAACTAAGTGTTGATCCTGGCCGTTAATCACTCCAATATCGGTATGGGCCAACAGCTTCACTTTTGCTTTTGTGTAAGCCTCAAAGGATCCGTGCCAATCCGTGTGATCATCTGCAATATTCAATATTGCTACTGCCGTGAACTCCGGATCACTCATCCAATGAATTTGGAAGCTAGAGAGTTCTAGAACTAGAACATCAAATTTATTATCGCTAAATACCGATTCAATTACCGTAGTTCCAACATTGCCGCATGCCGAGGCTGAAATGCCTGCCGCATTTAACATCGCCGCAGTCAATTCTGTGGTTGTGGTCTTTCCGTTTGTGCCCGTAATTGCAACCCACTTCTGGTTTGGCATATGTAGATTGCGGAAATGCCAGGCTAAATCAATCTCATTAGTGATCGTGATGCCTTTTTTAAATAGAGCCTGAATTAATTGATGCTCTGGTTTCCAGCCTGGAGAGACAATCGCAAAGTCGTAATCTAAATTCTCTAAATCATTAATTGGGTGGACCGCGTAATCAGTAACTGGTTTTTCGTCAGCAATAGCTACGGTCGCGCCAAGTTCTTCGATTATTTTGGCGACGGAACTTCCCGTGACTCCGCCACCTAGGATTAATACCTTCTTGCCTGCAAACTCCATTATTTATGCAGCTACCCACTGCGCATAGAAGAGTCCGAGTCCGGATGCAACTGATAACCCTGCAAGAATCCAGAAACGAACCACAATAGTTACTTCGCCCCAGCCTTTTAATTCAAAGTGATGTTGAAGTGGTGCCATGCGGAAAATGCGCTTTCCGCCGCTTAATTTAAAGTAACCAACTTGGATGATTACTGAGAGTGTAATTAATACGAAGAGGCCGCCGATTGCAATTAGAAGTAGTTCGGTACGCATTGAAATAGCAAGACCTGCAAGCGCGCCACCTAGCGCCAGTGAACCGGTATCGCCCATGAAGATTCTTGCTGGTGAAGTGTTCCACCATAAAAAGCCGGTGCAAGATGCCGCAAGCGCGGCAGCCAGAACCGCTAAGTCCATTGGATCGCGTACTTCATAGCAATTAGTCACAGCTTCGACGGAACATGATTGACCGAATTGCCAGACACCGATTAATACAAAAGCTAGGAAGGACATCACGGATGCACCTGTTGCCAAGCCATCTAATCCGTCAGTTAAGTTAACGCCATTGCTTGTTGCGGTAACCATGAAGATAACCCAGATTATTAGTGCGACTAAACCTAATTTAATGGATGTATCACGCAAGAAAGATAAGTTGAGAGAGATTGGTGTTAAGCCATCGTTATCCGGGAACTTGGTTCCGAAATATCCAAATAAGCCAGCAACCAATACTTGGCCGATTATCTTCTGCTTGCTATTTAAACCTAGTGATCGAGCCTTGATTACCTTTAGATAATCATCAATAAATCCAACTAACCCAAGGCCGGTAAATAGCGCAATTACCAAGATTGCAGAGGCGCTAAAAGTAATTCCGAGAATCAAATGCGCGGCCACATAGCCAACGATTGTTGAGAGAATAATCGCGATGCCACCCATAGTTGGTGTGCCGCGCTTTGAATGATGGCTCTGTGGGCCATCGTCGCGAATCATCTGACCGTAACCATGGCGTGCTAATAACTTGATTAGAGCAGGTGTTCCAAAGAAACTAAAGATAAGCGCAATCACGCCTGCAAGCAGAATCTCTTTCACTTATCCCCCCAACCTTTAATTAGCGCATCTGCTAATTTCTCTAAACCTTCGGCACGAGATGCCTTTACTAGAACTACATCTCCCGGCGCCATCTCGTTTAACATTTCTAGAGATGCTTCCCAATTCTCAAAGTTAAGCGTTGATCCATACTCTGTTGCGCCAATTGCAACTAAGTGGTCCACGCCTAAATCTCGGGCAAGGGTGCCAATTTTCTGATGCGCTTGGCTAGAAGACTCGCCGAGTTCATGCATCTTTCCTAGAAATGCCCAAGCAGATCCACCACGTTCTTGCGCAAATAACCTTAGTGAAAATAGCGCTGCTTCCATTGATTCTGGATTAGCGTTGTAAGCATCATTGATGATCAATAAACCTGGAAGTTCATGTAGCTGCATGCGCCACTTGCTTCGGTTCTCCGCAGTTGAAAGTGCGGTGGCAATGTGATCGTTAGAAATTCCTAGGGCGATTGCGGCAGCAGCTGCTGCTAGCGCGTTAGGTATCTGCTGGGCGCCAACCAATCGCATTCCTACAGATACACGGCCTTCGCCATCTACTAAATCAAAGTGTGGTGAACCTTCGCGGATTTCAATATCTGCTGCTCTTACATCGCATTCAGCGCTCTCGCCAAATGTCATAACTCGTCCTGCAAAATCTGCAGCCATCTTCGGTGTGAATTCATCATAAGTGCCAAGTACCGCCACGCCATCAGTTGGCAAAGCCTGGATTAGTTCACCTTTGGCTTTTGCAATATTTTCAACGCTTCCAAATTCAGCCATATGGGCGCTACCTACTTTGAGTACAACACCTACATCTGGCTTAACTATCGATGCCAAATTTGCAATATCTCCAATGTGGCGCGCACCTAGTTCTGCAATACAAAACTTCGTACTTTCATCGCATCGCAATAGATTTAATGGGGCGCCTAATTCATTGTTAAATGAATTCTCTGGCGAAATGGTTGGACCGATACTTTCGAGGATGTGGTGCAATAAGTCTTTAGTCGTGGTCTTGCCTTGAGATCCTGTAATACCAATAACTTTCAAGTTAGGTAACTGCAATCTTACGTATGCAGCTAATTTACCTAGCGCCTCATAGACATCTGCAACTTTGATATTTGGCTGCGCGACATCCTTTGAAACTAAAGCGAATGCTGCGCCATTCTTTAAAGCATCATCAATGAAATCATGGCCATCTGCGTTCTCTCCCATAAGGGCTAAGAAGAATGATCCCGCAGTGGCTTTTCTGGAATCAAATACAGGAGCAAGCGTGATTTCTGTTGCGCCTGCTACATTTAATTGACCACCAACAATTTCAGCGATTTTCGCAGCGTTCATGCGGATCATTTAAGGTTCGCAATCGCTTGTGCCAATACTTTACGATCATCAAATGGGTGTTTAGTGCCGGCAATCTCTTGGCCACTTTCATGCCCTTTGCCAAGAACTGCGATCACATCGCCAGGCTTAGCAATTGAAACTGCTTTCTCAATCGCCTTCTGGCGATCTGCAATAACTTCCCCGCTATGTGAAAGTCCAGCAACCATCTCATTCAGAATCACTACTGGATCTTCGCTACGTGGATTATCGCTCGTAAAAATTGGAAAATCTGCAGCGGTAAGCGCTTTACCCATTAATGGTCGCTTTGTTTTATCTCTATCTCCGCCGCAGCCAAGTACTGCAATCACGCGACCATTTGTCTCATCAATCATGGCACGTGCGCTCTTCAAAACATTAACCACTGCATCAGGGGTGTGTGCATAATCTACGAACGCTAGAAAATCTTGACCAACGTTCACTTGCTCAAGTCGACCAGGTGCGCCGGTATAAAGCGGAAGATTTGCTGAGATTTCGATTGGATCTACTCCACTAATAACAGCAATTGCAACTGCGATAAGCAAGTTATCTAAATTGAAATCTCCAATTAACTTGGTGGTTCCTTCAATCAAAACACCATCTAAGCCGCGGATCTTGATCTGAGTAGAGGAACCAAAATGCGTAATCTCCTCATATCGCCAATCAGCTTTGCCAGTTCTAGAAACTTTGATTACTGGAATTTCAACTGAGTTCGCGAGCTTTGCGCCGTAAGCATCATCGATATTAATAACGGCAAGATCGCTAAATCCAAAGGCAAATAACTTTGACTTAGCTTTGAAGTAAGAGTCCATATCGCCATGAAAATCTAAATGGTCTTGAGTTAGATTGGTAAATCCCGCCACCTTGAAATGCGCACCAGATACTCGGTATTGATCCAGTGCATGGCTCGAAACTTCCATGGCTACTGCACGGCAGTGACGCTCCTTCATGGTTGCGATAATCGCTTGCAAAGGAGCTGCTTCCGGAGTTGTATGTGTGGAAGGAAGAATTTCAGAGTTGATTTGGGTATTAACAGTTCCGATTAAGCCGCTATCCCAATTAGCTCGTTGCCAAATTTGATGAAGCAGAGTCGTAACAGTTGTTTTTCCATTAGTACCGGTGATTCCAACTGCGAACATGTTCTGGCTTGGTTCACAATAAATCACAGAGGCTATATCTCCGGCAAAACGTCGTGGATTATTTACAACCAATGTAGGAAGCGCTTGGTTGCTACCTTTTTGATCAGTAATTACTGCAACTGCACCGTTTGCAATTGCTTGATCTAGAAAATCAATGCCGTGATGTTTTGCACCTGGTAATGCCAGGAAGATATCCCCTGGCTCGATATCAGCTGCGCTCTGCGCAATGCCAGAAACTTCAATATCCTGATCAAAGTCAGCACCGATTAACTTTGCGACAGTTGCAAAGCTAATGCTCGGTTTTAACTCTGGTCTAATCATTGCTTCTTTTCCTTAGTTGCAGCTGCTGCAAGTTGAGCTGCGTTCAATGGAATTGGGGTAACTTTAGTATTGCTTGGCGGAATGTGCTTCGCTTCTAATACATAACTCATCACTTCTTTAAATACCGGGCCACCTAGTACGCCACCCCAATGCATGCCTTGCGGCGCTTGGATCGTTACGCTGATTACGTATCTTGGCTTATCTGCTGGCGCAAAACCAATAAATGAAGCGGTGTAACCGCTGTAATGTCCATTGACCACTCGTTGCGCTGTACCGGTCTTACCTGCGATGCGATAACCAGGAATCGCAGCACTTGGCGCAGTTCCGTTTGCGCTAACAACGCTCTCCATCATCAAACGCATCTTCTGCGCAGTTGTTGCGCTTACGACTCTACTGCTCTTGCGTGTTTTTGCAGGGGTGTAATGACCTTGTGAATCAAGAGTTCCTGCAATAACTGTTGGCTCCACACGGACGCCATCGTTTGCAATTGTCGCGAAGATTGATGTTGCTTGCATTGCCGTAACGGAATAACCCTGACCAAAAGACATCGTTGGTTTTGAAGTGCCGCTCCAGTTACTTGGTGAATTAATTAAGCCTGATGATTCGCCAGGAAGTCCAGATTCTGTAGAACTTCCTACACCGAATGCACGGAGATAATCATAAAGTTTCTGATCGCTTAACTTTGCGCCGATTTGGATTGTTCCGGTGTTGCTGGATACAGCCAAAATACCTGCAGTGGTTAATTGTTGATTTGGGTGTCTTTCGTGATCGTGGAAAGTTGCATATCTAGTCTTGAGTGCGTAAGGAACCGTGAATACAGTTGTAGGCGTTACTTGATTCTCTTCAATCGCAGCGGCAAGGGTCATTACTTTTCCAGTAGAACCTGGCTCATAAACTTCTTCAACTGAAGCATTATGAACATCGCTTAGCTTTACAGGCTTATTTGGATCAAAAGTTGGCGCAGTCGCGTGCGCCAAAATCTGTCCGGTCTTTGGATCCATAACAATTACGGTTCCACTCTTTGCCATTGAAGACTTAACCGCTCTAGCGATTGCATTCTCAGCAACATACTGAATATCGCGATCAATTGTTAAGCGAATTGAATTACCTGCTTTTGCTTGAACAATCTGCTGTTGTGTACCTGGAATCTCAGCCCAAATACCGTTTGCATAAACATATTTACCGTCTTGGCCCTTAAGGGTTGAATTCATCGCAGATTCAATTCCTGCTGCGCCATCGCCTGCCTGATTGGTAAATCCAATTAGCGAAGCAACGATTGATCCTGCTGGATATTCACGGCTGTAATTGCGCTCAGGGAAGAATCCCACTATTCGCTTATTGAATTCTTGTTTTGAAAGCCCATCGTTGTAATTGGAAAATGCCTCTTTAAGCGCGTTCCATTGCGCTGGTGTTGCATTTCGAGCTACCAAATACCAACGCTTCTCTCCCACTATTCGTGAAAGCACATCGCTCTGACTCATGTTCAGAATAGGCGCTGCAATAGCTGCGGTTGCTTCTGGATTAGCGATCATCTTCTGATCCACAACGATATTTATACGGCTAACGCTTCTTGCAAATGCGATGCCATTAATGTCGGTGATTTCGCCACGTGGAGCAAGCAAAGTACTGGTTAGGTAAAGCTCATTCTCGGCACGGGTTACATAATCTCCTGAGTTAATACCTTGGACGTCCAGTAAACGAATGCCAAGCACAACAACACCGACTGCAAGTATTGCAATCAGTTTTGTAATGCGTTGTTGGAATTCGTTCTTTGGCATCTAATTAACCATTTACTGAAGCGTTGATATCAATAAAGCGTGGCTGAGTATTTGGGCTCATGCCTAATTTGCGAGCTTGTGATGCAAGAGCGATTGGTGAGCTCTTGTAAGCAATCTGGCTATTAATGGCATCGTGCTCATCGCTTAGCACCTGAGCCTCGCGCTGCAACTTTGCCAATGTAAATGCATCTTGAGTAGACATTGAGGTGATGGCAAACATCATCATCAACATCAACAGTCCAGCTGCGGTACCAAGTACTGTCATAGAGCGATTTGAAATCTTGCTGCCTGTTTCCAATTCAGGAACAAGTCGCAAGATTGCGCGCTGTGATGATTGCGTAATCGCTTCACGGGTTTTGGTAATCGCTGGTGCGAAATTTGGTAGAGCCATTTAAGCCGCCACTCTTTCTACTGCTCGGATACGTACAGATTGCGCACGTGAATTTTCAGAGATCTCTAGATCGCTTGCTGCTTCACCTTTTGCAATTAATTTGAATTTCGCTTCATGTCCAGGAAGTTCAATCGGAAGGTCACGAGGAGAAGTTGATTGCGTGACCTGCGCGAAAGCCTCTTTAACGATGCGATCTTCAAGTGATTGGAATGAGAGAACTACTAAGCGGCCGCCTACGTTTAATAGGTCGAGCGCTTGAGGAAGAGCGTTTTCGATTACTTCCAATTCGTTATTTACCGCGATGCGTAGCGCTTGAAATGTGCGCTTTGATGGGTTGCCACCAGTGCGGCGAGCTGCTGCAGGGATCGCGTTCTTTACTAGCGCAGATAGCGCTGCAGTTGATTTGATAGGTGCAATTTCGCGTTCGCGAAGAATGAAATCCGCAATACGTGGAGCAAACTTCTCTTCGCCATATACCCGCAAGATTCGTGCGATATCGCCGTGAGACCAAGTATTAACAATCTCTTCTGCAGTGATGCCTTGTGTTTGATCCATACGCATATCAAGCGGTGCATCTTGTGAATATGAGAATCCACGCTCTGCAACATCAAGCTGCATTGAAGAAACACCTAGATCGAATAGCGCTGCGTCAATCTTCTCAAATCCAAATGACTTTACAACGTTTTCGAACTGGTCGAATACTGAATGTGCAATGTTTACGCGATTGCCAAACTCTGCAAGTCTTTCGCTCGCTTTTGCAATTGCTGAGGTATCGCGATCAATTCCGATTAAAGTTAAATTTGGAAAACGATTTAACATTTCAAATGAATGTCCGCCAAGACCTAAAGTTGCATCAACGAAAACAGGAGAAGAAGATTTATTGATTGCTGGTGTTAATAGTTCGATGCAACGATCTAGCGCTACAGAAATATGCACTCTCTTCCCCTTTCTTTCACTTGCTTTAAGTACTGCTTCTTTCTTTCCTGCTTTTCGCTTTAAAACTTCTAGCTAACTGCTCTGGTCACTGCCGTCCTACGGATCAGGTTTCGGCTTCGGGGAAGTGAAGTCGAAACGAGGAAGGCAGTGGCCACAACATTTAGTTGTATTAATTTCAGAACAGCCCGGGGAAAACCTCCTCGGAAACATCTGCGAAATTCTTTTCACGATCTGCGAGGTATTCGTTCCACGCCTTTGAGTCCCAAATTTCAACTCGAGTATTTGCGCCAATAACTACGCACTCTTTTTCTAAACTTGCATATTCGCGAAGGCTCTGCGGAATAGTTACGCGACCTTGACGATCAGGAATTTCATCGTGTGCGCCAGCAAACATGACACGTGAATAATCACGAGCAGCTTTTTGAGTAACTGGTGCTTGTCTTAAAGTTTCAGTGATATTTACGAATTCACTTTGTGGAAATACATATAGGCAACGCTCTTGGCCTTTGGTAATTACTAGACCGGTTGCCAGCTCTTCGCGGAACTTCGCAGGGAGGATCAAACGACCCTTCTCATCAAGCTTTGGTTCGTGGGTTCCCAAGAACATTGCTTAGGCCCCCTTCCCCAGGTTCCTAAATGATCTTTAACGGATTCACACGCTCAATCCGCCTTACAATTCCCCACTTTACTCCCTTTTCCTCCTTTTTCAACCACCTTTAACCACTTTTTTCCCACTTCCCCCCACTTTTTTCCAACAAAAAAGGCGTCCTTTCGGACGCCTGATTGAGCTAATTTTTTACTGGGCTCGTCGATCCCAACGAGCTTGCATGCCGCCTCCGGGTTTGCGTGGCTTACCTGAAGCTGGCGCCTTGAGCGAGAACTTGCCGACGCGGATGGTGGCAAGGGATGCGAGCGCGATAACGAATCCAAGGACCCCGAGAAGTACGAACTTGGCGATCACGCCAGAGAGAATCAGGGCGATTCCAGCTATTAGGCCCAGGAGGTTTCGAAGGATATTTGGGCGGACTGGCTTCTCGAGAGATGCCGCAAGGCGTGGATCTTCAGCGCTAAGCGCTGCCTCCATCTCCTCGATGATCTTCTTTTCGCGATCAGTTAAGCCCATAGGGCTAATTTACTCTTCCCTTTTTCGTTTATACAAACGAGCAGGTCGCACCGACTTCTCACCAAAGCGCGCTGAAGCCTGATCTACGGCACTTTCAGCCTCGCGCCACCCCTTCTCGCGCTGGCCAAGCATCAACTGCTCTGGGGCATCATCACGTAAGTTAGATAGCGATACGCCTACTAAACGCAAACGAGCACGATCTAATTTAAGCGCTAGATATAGCTCTTTAACTACCTGATAAATCTCATGGGTGGAGCTAATAGGTAGCGGCAGAGTCTTAGAGCGCGTAATAGTTTTGAAATCTGCAAAGCGGACTGTGATGCCGATGGTCTTTGCATATTGATCGCGTGCACGAAGTCTGGTGCTAGCGCGTTCGGTTAGCTTTAAGTATTCGCGCAAGATCAGCTCTGGATCATCTATGTCATAAGAGAATGTTTCGTTCGCGCCAATAGATTGATCAGGATCATCAACGACTACCTGGCGATAATCGCGTCCCCATGAGAGTTCGTATAAATGTTCACCGGTGGCATCTCCCAGCGCGCGCTTTAAAGTATCTAACGGCGTATTGGCGATATCTTTAATTTGATGCAAGCCCAACCGTTGTAGCGACTCTGCAGTCTTAGGTCCCACTCCCCAAAGGTCCGAAACCGGCAGCGGATGCAAGAAGCTAATTACGCGATCATCTGGAATCTCTAATAACCCATTTGGCTTGCAATGGCCTGATGCCAGCTTTGCGACAAATTTATTTGATGCGATACCAACTGAACAGGTTATGCCGCATTCATCATGTACGCGTTTGCGAATTGCTTGGCCGATTTCGCGCGGTGTTCCGAGTAAGCGTTGCGCACCAGTGACATCCATAAATGCTTCATCAAGTGATAGCGGTTCGACATATGGCGTAAAGCTTTCGAAGATCTGCATTACTTTGGCAGAGATCTCTGCATATCTATGATGATCAGGGCTTACGAAGATCGCGCTTGGCGCCATTCGTTTTGCGCGACCAACCGGCATTGCTGCGCGGATTCCGAATTTACGAGCTGAGTAGTTTGCACTCAATACAACGCCGCGAATTCCGGCGCCGACTACAACTGGTTTTCCGCGAAGTGAGGGATCATCTAATTCAGCAACAGATGCATAGAAAGCATCCATGTCGCAGTGAATGATCGTCTTCATTAGGCGAGGTTACTTTTCTTAAGTAGAAAACTTTCATAAGCAGCGCCTAAATCCCATGCGCCAGTCGCGCGAATTGAGACCCCCTTAGGGCCGGTGCGGCGCACTACTCCACGCACCAATAGCAGCTTTGAAGAGAATAGTGTCTGTGCGAACTCTTCGTGAGTATCGCCAAAAAACGTGGCATCGCTACAACCAAAGCCATCATCTAAAGATAAGAAGATCACGCGCTTGCCAGAACGCACCGGTGGTTGTTGCAACGCAACCCTGACCCCTGCGACCAAGATGCTAGAACCCGAACGTTGCTTAAGTAGATCAGATGATTTAACTGCACCTATTGAATTTAAGAAGTGGCCATAGAAATGCAATCGATGTGCGCTAACTTCCATGCCCAAAGTTTCGATTTCGGTCTGCACCTTTTCGATGCTATTTAAATCAGGTAGCCCGCTTGGTTTTAGGTCGGGTGCTTTAAAGCCAAAAGTCATCTGCGCGCCAGGAAGCGCTGCTGCAGGTGAACGATTGATATCTGCTAAATGTAGAAGCAGGTCGCGGCGATTGATGTTATGCAACGAATCAAATGCACCGACCATTACCAACTTTTCGGTCACCGGTAGCGATGCGCCTGCACGGCGAACGAAATCTGTTAAATCTAAATACGGTTGTGCGCGAACAATATTAATGGCCTCTGCTTCAGAGATTCCGGAAACATCGCTTAGCGCCATTCGGATACCGTTCTCTTCGACGCGATAAGTGGTATCTGATTTATTTACATCAACCGGTAGCGCAGCGATATTCATCTGGCGAGCTTCATCTAATATCAAACGTTTTGGATACATACCTGGATCATGCGTTAATAAACCTGCGATAAAGGCGGCGGGATGGTGCGTCTTTAGCCAAGCTGATTGATATGTAGGTAGCGCAAATGCAGCGGCGTGCGCTTTGCAGAAACCAAAGGATGCAAAGGCGCGAAGTACCTGCCAGATCTCATCGACTACTGTTTTTGGGTAGCGGGAAGCGCGTTCGTAAAACCAATCGCAGATCTCTTGCTGTTTAGAGAAATCACCAAGTGCGCGACGCTTCTCATCCGCTTCGGCGTAAGAGATTTCAGCCATGATCGAGATGATCTGAATTACCTGTTCGTGAAAGACCACTACCCCTTGAGTCTGCGCCAAAACCCCATGTAAATCAGGGTGAATTAGCTGCGGCGATTTAAAGCCGTGGCGCGCATTTAAGAATGGCGTGATCATGTCGCTCTTCACCGGCCCCGGTCTAAAGAGCGAGATATCGATAATTAAATCTTCAAAACAATCAGGCTGTAGCTTGCCGACCAATTCGCGCTGCCCTGGTGATTCGATCTGAAATAACCCAATGGTGCGGGTGGATTGAATCAACTTAAAAGTATCTGCATCATCAAGCGGCACTGATTCGATATCTACTGAACGCTCTTCGGTTCGTTCGATCTCATCTAGCGCATAAGCAATTGCAGATTGCATACGCACGCCCAAGATATCTAGCTTTAATAAACCGATTGCTTCGACATCATCCTTATCGAATTCGACCATTGAGTAACCGCTAGCGTTAATCAACATCGGTGCGCGATCAGGCAGCGTGTTATTGCTTAGAACCACAGCGCATGGATGCATTGCGATATTGCGCGGCAGCCCATCAAGGCGTTCGGCTAATTTGATAGCCATCGCGGCAAGCGGCGTATTGATATTTAAACTACGAAGTTCCGGTAGAGATTCGAGAGCCTTTGAAATATTACGGGCGCGAATATGGGGCAAGCTCTTGGCGATTAAATCAATTTCAGTTTGAGACATCCCAAGCGCGGCGCCGGTATCGCGGATGGCATGGCGCGCTCTATAAGTTTCGAGCATCGCCACGGTTGCGGTTCGGTGTTGATACTTCTTGAAAACTAAATCATAAATTTCAAGACGTCTTGCAGATTCCACATCGATATCAATATCTGGTAGCGCGCGACGAAGTGGCGAACAGAAGCGTTCCATAAGTAAGCCATACCGAATTGGATCAACGCCAGAGATGCCAAGTAAGTGGCAGATCAAAGAACCTGCGCCGCTACCGCGAGCTGCAACGCGAATACCTGCGCCGCGGGCCATATCTGTTACATCAGCAACGGTTAGGAAATAACTTTCGTAACCGAGCGTTGCAACCGTCGCTAATTCGTCATCAAGTCGTGCGCGGGCTTTAGCTAAATCATCACTGCTGGAATAACGCCAATTAAGCCCTGATTCGCACCTGCTACGCAGTAAAGCCCGCATCTCTTGGTAGTTATTTACGCCGACAACTTCGGCTTCCGGAAGTTCGATTCCGCCAAGACCAAATTCTTGTGGCGACAAGATGCAACGTTCCGCAATTCTCTGCGTGGCGCGAAGCAAAGTTCTACCGCTACGTTCTCCGGCAGCGCGTGAAATTTCATCTGCTAAATCGCGCATCTGTTGGTTATCTTTTAAATACGCCTCATTGTTTGCGCGTTCAACGTGGCGTTTATGTAACGGAACTAATTTGCGCGCTGCATCCAAGATATCTGCAACTGGCCCATCTGCTGCATCCAGCATTCGTACGCCATTAGTGATTACTGCAGGTAGATCGTGATCGCGTGCAAAGCCCAACATTCGGCCGGCATGTCCAGTAGATCGCGGCCCATCCCCTGGTGCTAAATGCGAAACACATTCGATAACTGAATCCGCGAAGTAAGGACGGTATTTGTTAAATTCGTGTAGCGCTTGGTCTGGACGATGTTTGGTAATCAGATTTGCAATCTGCGAATCAGGGCCATGTAGCAGAATTAAATTGCTGGTGTATTCGGATAACGTTTTAATCTTTTCAAGATGCAGAGTTGGCGGATTGCGATCTGGACGAAGCACCGACATCAATCTGCAGAGCGAACGCCAGCCGCCATCTGATTGCGCCAATAGCGTTACGCGCGAATTATCGAGAGCTAAATTAACGCCGACGATCGGTGCGATTCCAAAATCTTTTGCAGCTTGAACAAATCTGATTACGCCAGCCAATGAATCGCGATCTGTAATTGCAAGTGCAGGTGCGCCAAATTGCGCCGCACGTGCGACTAAATCGTGCGGCTGCGTGGTGCCATATTTAAAAGAGAATGCGCTGGCAACGGAGAGATGGTTAAACAATTCGAATCAGCCATTTACCTGTTGCTTCATCGCGTTCTAATTCGAAAGTCGTTACCGATCCGATTGGAGCTGCTTCAACGCGCCAGATTGCGCGGGCGTTATCGTCAGGTCTATAAATTCCGTCGCTGATGCGGTTCCACCAACCGCCCGCTTCGCACCATCTATTAAGTACGTTATGAATTCGGAAGCGTTTTCCACGGTAGGTGAACTCGATCGGGGTCGCCCCGTCTGTATTTACTGGTAATCCATCATTTTCGAACATTTGTTCGAAATCTAGTCCGAACCTCCGACATTACGCAAGACACGCCCTAGCTCCGCCTAAAATAGTTGAAAATTCAACTATTCTGCTACCCTACTCAGGTACAAATTCAATACTTTCAATCCCAAACAGGAGTTTAAATTGAACGCAGTTCTAGCAATCGGCCAGATCCTATTTGCACTTATTTTCATCAACTCAGGCATTAGCCACCTAACCAAGCTTGAGGCGATGACAGGTTATGCAAAGTACAAGAAGGTTCCAGCGGCAAAGCTTTCAGTAATCGTTTCAGGTCTAATGATCCTAGTTGGCGGCATCTTCGTTGCTCTAGGTATCTACGCTGACCTAGGTGCACTTCTGATCGCGCTATTCCTAATCCCAGCAGCGCTAATGATGCACACATTCTGGAAGGAAACAGATCCAACAGCAAAGATGAACGAAACAATCGGTTTCTTCAAGGATCTATCTCTAGCTGGCGCAGCGCTAATCATCTACGCACTAGTTGCAGGTGGCGCTGAACTTGGCATCAACATCACAGGTTCTTTCTTCTAAAGTTCACTTAGAAAACACCCCTAGAGAAATCTCTGGGGGTGTTTTTCTTTGCCAAGATACTCAGGTGGAAATCCTTGCTGCGCTAATCGCTGGCTGTGCAATTGGCGCAGTTCTAGGTTTTGTCGGCGCAGGTGGCGCGATGCTTACAGTGCCAATTCTGGTTTACGGCTTTGACTTTCCTGCCCACCAGGCATCAGTAGCTGCAATTGCAGTTGTGATCGCAGCAGCATCGTCAGGGCTCTACCCAAGAATTAAAAGCCGCGAAGTCCTCTTTAAAGAAGCGCTAATAATTAGCGGGCTTGGTGCCGTTGCAAATATTGGCGCAGCGCAATTAGTCAAGAACGTTAGTGATTCAATTCTGATTACCGGCTTTAGCGCAGTAATTATCTTTGCAGGGCTAACGATGCTACGAAATCCAATTGAGGCTCCAGAGAAGAAGATTCCTTTTGCAACATTGGTGCTGCTCTCACTTGTAATTGGATCGCTTACGGGATTCTTCGGAATCGGTGGTGGTTTTCTCGCAATCCCAGTTCTGGTGCTCGCTTTTAATACGCCGCAAAATAAAGCTGCAGGCACTTCGCTAATGATTATTGTCTTAAATAGTGTTATCGCACTTCTTGCGCATCAAAGCAGTTGGAACCAGATCAATTGGAATACACCGCTATTCATGGCGATTAGCGCGGTATTTATTGGCCAATTAGCTGGCAAGAAGTCGGCTACAACCAACCCAGCTTTGCTTCGAAAATCATTTGCAGCGCTGCTATTTAGCATTGCGGCATTTACGATTATTGAGACCTGGATTCTTTAAATATACTCAATTCATGGATGGCATACTTGAGCGTGGCCCGGTAAAGCGTGTATCAGAAGCGCTTTCAGCTAACGGCATGGGCAAAGTTCATGTGCTTGCAGATTCTGCTCGCACCGCACAAGATGCCGCTACCGCTCTCAATATTGAAGTTGGCCAGATCGCATCTTCATTAATTTTCAAACTGCCTGATGGCGCACCAATCTTGGTAATCACCAGTGGACGCCATCGCGTTGATACCGAATTAGTTGCTCGTACCCTTGGCGTTTCGAATTTAGATCGCGCTGATGCCAATTTCGTAAAAGAGCTAAGCGGTTTCTCTGTTGGTGGCGTAAGCCCGCTTGGTTGGATTACCACTATCAACCATATTTATATTGATGAAGCTTTAAATGACTACGACGCGATCTGGGCTGCAGCTGGACATCCACATGCAGTATTTCCAACTACCTTCGAAGAGTTAAAACGAGTAACTGCCGCTACCCCGATTGCGGTTGAATAATGGCGATCAGACAATTTAATTACGGCCGCAATCGTCGAGGTCGCGTATCGGTTGCTGCAGAACGTTTTCTCTACTCTGCTTTAACTCTTAGTATTTTTATGCAGATTGCATTTCTCTTTAACCATAATCCGAAATTGATTCTGGCTTCAAATATCTTTGCTGCCACCTTTGCGCTCTCTCATGCGCAATTGGCTTACGCAAAGCGATATTTCTGGAGCTATCTAACTTTCACGCTCTTCATTGGCTTCACCATTGAAAGAATCTCGCTCTCTACTGGATGGCCATTTGGAGACGTCACATACAAACACCTTGGTTATGCCATCTTTGGCGTACCGCTACTGGTGCTCGTTTTCTGGCTCGCATCCCTGCATCCGCTTTTGATTATGGCTCGAAAGATTGCGCCTAATTGGGTGCTGGTTTCTGGCGGCGCAGTTGTAACTGCATATGCGCTCTTCTTTGATCAATTGCTTGTCGCGAACAAGTACAAGGTCTGGCACTTCAATAGCGCTCACATCCCGTTCCAAACGCATATTCCACTAGATAACGTCATTGGCTGGTTATTTGTTGGTGTGCTCTATTTCGGTCTAGCTAATTTCATTCTTCCTAAAGAGCGTCGAAAGATAAGTGCGGGAATCGCTTCGGTTGATATCTTCTTGGTCTGGACTTGGATCTATAACGTACTTGCTAACTTATTCTTCTTCGGCAAACAAGGCACCGCACTTATTGGCGGCTTAATTTATGGAGCGCTACTGGCTTATTACTTAACCAAGCGTTACTTAGGTAGCCCTAATTGAAAAATAAAGTCTTTATCGATGGCGCAAGTATCGCTGGTCTTACCGCTGCTGCTAGATTGGCGAAGTTTAAGTATCAAGTAACAATCGCTGGTGAAAGCTATAAGAACACCCAGATTGATGGTTACCAATTTGATTCTGCCCCACTGCTCTCTCTGCCAGCTGTTTATCGTGATTTCTTTCAGAAAACCGGAAAACACTTTGGCCAGGTATTGAATGTTCAACCAATGGATCCAGCATTTGTATTTGATTTTGGCGATCTTCAGATCAACTTTGCCAATCTCTCAAGAAACGCTCGCTTAGCAGAGATCGAAGCGAAACTTGGCGCTGATGCAGCAAATGAATGGGATGCAATTCTCAAGCAAGGCGAAAAGATGTGGGATCGCATGCGCGAAAACTATGTCGAATGGGAATTCTCATTAGCACGTTTTAACCCTGATACCTATATGCGCCTACGTGCACCATTCGTTAGCAATCCATACTTAAATAAGATTCTTTCGCACTACGCAACTTACTTTGGCTACCCTGCTGGAATCTACAAGTGGTCGCATATCGTGGCATTTATTGAAGAGTCTTTTGGCATCTGGCAGGTTGCAGGTGGCTTGGAAGCGCTAACTGAAGCCATCAAGCAGCGTGCAATTGATTGCGGCGCAACATTTGGCAACCATGCAGATTTTGATTACTTCATCGATGCAACTCAGACACATACAACACCGACTCAGAGGCTCTTAGGTTTGGCCAACTACCCTCACGAGCTACCTATTCGAACTGTGCTCTTTCATAAAGATGGCCTGACTACAGATATTTACTCCACCAAATTAGAGACCGGAAAATTCTCTTTAGTGCTTACCGGCAAGCTAGATATTGATAATTTCAAAGAGTATGCCGTGGTTGATCAGATACGCACAGGCGTTGAAGGCAGTTCAGATAACCAAGTAATTACCAAGATTCGCACCGCTAATAAGCGCAGATACAAGGTGCGCCATGTTGATTCATTGGCACACGCCGGAATCACAGGTGAGCTACTTGCAAATGCAGTCCGTGGCATAAAGAATCGTCCTAGCCATGAACATTGATCAACTGCGCCAAGGCGTTAACCAAGCTTTAGATTCGCAAGTCAATCAATACTGCGCCACTATCGCTGAAATCGATGATCAGTTAATCCCTATTGCAAAATCATTAAAAGATTATCTATCCGAAGGCAAGCGCTTTCGCCCGCTCTTCTCGCTTCTAGGTTTCATAGGCGCCAATGGGCAGATTTCACCAAACGTATATAAAGCTGCAGCTGCGCTTGAATTCCTACAAGCAAGCGCGCTGATTCACGATGATTTGATGGATGGCTCAGATACTCGTCGCGGCAAACCAGCAATGCATAAACAATTTGGCGATGCCGCAGCGGTTTTAATTGGCGATCTGGCATTGGTCTGGAACGAACAAGCGCTTCATCAATCAGGAATGCAATCCGATGCCCTAAATAATATTCACGACATCATGCGCACCGAATTAATGGCAGGGCAATTCTTGGATGTTTACGAACAAACACAAAAGAGCTATAGCGTCGAACGTTCATTAAAGATCGCCCGCTACAAATCAGGTAAGTACAGCATTGAACGCCCACTGCATTACGGCGCAGCGCTTGCTAGCCCAAAGAACTTAAATACATATTTAGATATTTACTCTGAGTATGGACTGCCTCTGGGCGAAGCTTTTCAATTGCGCGATGACTTACTTGGCGTATTTGGCGATCCTGTCGAAACTGGAAAGCCTGCCGGCGATGATTTACGTGAAGGAAAGCGCACTGCCCTAATTGCATATGCATATGATCGTGGCGATGCTGCGACTAAGAATTTAATTGAACAGAAACTTGGTAGTGCAGATATTGATGGCTTGGCAGATGCTATTGAAAGTAGCGGAGCGCCAACCCATGTTGAAGATTTGATTGAGAAGTTAGCTGAAGCAGCGCTTGATGCAGTTGAGCGTGATGAGTTAAATAACGAAGCTAAAACGCTATTAATAGAGATGGTTGGCGTAGTTACCAAACGTAACCGCTAGTATTTGCACCACGCGGGAGCCAAAAGTTGGCTGAGAGGACCCAAAGGTAATAAAACCAAGGGTCGACCGCATAACCGGTTCGATAATGCGAGCCAGGGAGGTTTATTTCAATGATGTCTACTTTTTTCACCGCATGGGGCTACAACGTCTCTTACCTTGAATTCGTTGCTGCACTTACTAGCGCAATTGGAGTTTGGTACGGAACAACTACTAAGCGCGTTACTTGGCCTTGGTGGATTATCTCTAGTGCGCTTTACGGCATCTTCTTCTGGAAAGTTGAACTTGTCGCATCTGCGTTACTGCAGATTGTTTTCATTCTTGCAGGAATCTGGGGTTGGTTTGGTTGGGGCCCAAAAGGAGCGAAGCCAAGCAAGTTAACCAATAAAGATCGCTCACTCTGGCTGGCAGGATTGATTGTTGCTTGGATAATTTTCACACCATGGCTACATTCAATCGGCGCAGCCGCTTATAAAACTGATGCACTTATCTTCCTAGGTTCATTCGTGGCGCAGGTAATAATGGTTTACGAAAAGTACGAGAACTGGCCGCTATGGTTTGCAGTCGATGCGCTAGCAACAATCGAATACGCAGTTCTAAAGTATTGGTTCACTTCGGTTCTCTATTTAGCATTTACTGCAATTGCAATTGTTGGTTGGGTTAGATGGCTACGAATCCACAAATCATCCTTATAGATGGCCCAGCAGGTTCTGGAAAGACCACGCTCTCACTTCAATTAAGCGCTGAACTCAATTGCCAAGTAGTTCACCTAGATGATCATTACAACGGATGGGACGAAGCGCTCGGCCCAGATCTGACTGCAGTTCTCTTGCAAATAGTGGAGAACTTTGTAAATGGCAGAACATCAGTGGTACCCACTTTTAATTGGCACCTTGCGAAATTTGAAGGCAACAAAGAGATTGCTCCTGCGAAAACCTTGATTATCGAAGGAGTCGGTTCTGGCCAGAGTCAGATCCGACCATTCGCGACCAAGCTCTATTGGGTCGAAACTGAACCCGAAATCGGTTTGGCTAGAGTCCTTGAAAGAGATGGCGCGGATTACGAAGAGCGGATAAAAGTCTGGCAAATACGTGAAGCGAACCACTTTCAAGTAGAACGCACCCGCGAATTCGCGAATTTCATTATCTCAACCACCTAAAATCCACCCCGTGAGTGATCTAAGCGGCCAGTTAATCGATAACCGCTACGAACTCATCCGCGTAATTGCCAATGGCGGAATGGGCACAATTTACGAGGGTCTTGATACGCGCTTAGACCGTAAAGTCGCCGTCAAAATCATGCACCCGCATCTAGCGCAGGATGAAGAATTTATTACTCGCTTTATCCGCGAAGCTAAAGCTGCGGCATCGCTTTCACATCCAAATATCGTCAATGTGATGGATCAAGGCTGGAACCAATCTGGCATCCCTGCGGTCTTCTTAGTAATGGAACTGGTAGAAGGCCAAACTTTGCGCGAACTAATCGCAAGCAAAGGCAACTTCTCGGTTACCGAAACAATTAATTACTTATCACCAGTTGTAAACGCTTTGGCAGCAGCGCATAAAATCGGAATTGTTCATCGCGATATCAAACCTGAAAATATTCTTATTTCAAATGATGGTCGAATAAAGATTGCTGACTTTGGTTTAGCTCGCGGAACCAACTTAGGCCAAACAATGACTGCTGAAGCTAGCGTCATCTTAGGTAGCGTCTCTTATCTCTCCCCTGAACAGGTTCAACGTGGTATCTCTGATTCACGTAGCGATATCTACTCTGTTGGCGTGATGGCATTTGAAATGCTGACAGGTAAGCGTCCGCACATTAGCGATTCACCACTTCAGATTGCATACATGCATGTCAATGAAGATATTCCAAAGGTAAGCAGTAAAGGAATCAAGCTTCCGAAGGAGCTTGATGAACTTATCTTTGCTGCAACAAGTCGCAACCCAGACGATCGTCCGGCAGATGCTGAAAGTTTTGCCAGCCATCTACGAAATATCCAGATTAAATTTGACCCAACTAAGCAACAGATGAGCCTGGAGCTTGATTTACCTATTCGCAAAGAAGTTCCAAAGGCGGCTGCTAAAAAGGCTGAACCAATTGCTGAAAAGTTAACCGAAGAGATCACTAGACCAATTAAGCGAGAGAAACCGGTTAAAGAACCTAAACCACCAAAAGAGAAGAAAGAACGTAAATCTCGTAAAGGTTTGATGAAAGTTGCCGTCGTGCTTGCAATCGCAGTCGGCTTTGGTGGCTGGTGGAACATGATCGGCCCTGGTTCTAAAGTGACTGTTCCTTCATTGGTGGGCGGCACGCTTGATGATGCAGCAAACTTACTTAAGCCAGTTGGTTTAACTAGCGACGTATCTTCACAAGAATTTAGTGAAGATATTGATAAAGGCGTGATTATTTCAACCCAGCCAGCTGGCGGTGACAAAGTAAGCGAAGGCGGAGTCGTTCACCTGACACTTTCAAAAGGTCCTGAGCGCTACACCGTGCCAAGCGTTGCTCAATTAACCGCTGAAGCTGCGACCAAACTTCTCTCCACTATTCCTGTGGCCACCCCAGTTGTTCAAGAAGTATTTAATGACAAGATTCCAAAAGGCTTTGTTATTGATACCGAACCTGCAAGCGGTAGCCAAGTAAAGCGCGGCGCCGGTATCAAGATTATTCTTTCAAAAGGCGTCCAACAGATTGCTCTGATTAATTTTGTAAATAAATCAGGCGAAGAAGCTATCAATACTTTAAATGACGCCGGCTTCAAGGTAACTTCAAAATATGTCTTTAGTGAAAAGGTTCCACTGGGTGCCGTAGTGTCACAAGATCCTGCGATTGCAAAGGATTATCCAAAAGGCACTGCAGTTTCGGTAAATATCTCAAAGGGCTCTGCCTATGTATTTATTCCAAACGTTTACTCACTATCTGAAACTAAAGCGAAGGCAACGCTAAGCGCTCTTGAACTTCAAGTAATTGTTAAGCGAATGGGCACCAAGGCAGTGAAACAAGTAACTGCAATTTCGCCGAAAATCGGCAGTAAAGTCCTTCGTGGCAGCAAGGTAACTATCACTGTAGGGTAAGGGAATGCCTAAAAAGCTCCCGCGCATCGGTGCCCACACCCCTACTTCAGGTGGCATGGCCAAACGTTCACTCGGATATGCCGAAACTATTCAAGCTGAAGCGATTCAAGTCTTCACCTCTAACCCTCGAGGTTGGGCCACCCCCGAACCAAATCCAGCAGCCGATGAAGAGTTTCGTACCAAAGCTGCAGCAATGGATATCGCGACATATGTTCACGCGCCATTCTTAATTAATCTTGGTTCGCCTACCGAAGGCACATATAAGAATTCACTTAACTCAACTGCATATTCACTTCGCCGCGGAAAAGATATCGGTGCACTTGGCGTAGTTATCCATACCGGTTCTGCAGTTGATGCATCCCACGTTGATAATGCCTGGAAGCAGATTCACGAAGGCATGATGCCGATTCTTGATGCGCTTGATGAAGATTCACCATCACTACTTCTCGAACCAACTGCGGGTCAAGGACAATCTTTGGTTAAGAAGTTAGATGATCTTGAGAATTACTTAAAGGCTCTCGAATACCACCCAAAGGTTGGCATCTGCCTTGATACCTGTCACGTGTTTGCTGCAGGTCATGACATCGCGAAAAAAGGCGGCATGAAAGAGACTCTAGATTTGCTGGTCGAAATTGCTGGCGTTGAGCGTTTCCAATTAGTGCATGCAAATGATTCGATGGATGTTTGCGGTGCGCTAAAGGATCGCCACCAAAACATTGGCGATGGCCATATCGGTGTTGATCCATTTAAAGAACTTCTAAAGCACCCAGCTACTGCAAATGCGCCGTTGATTCTTGAAACTCCTGGCGAAGAGCCAGAGCATGGCAAAGAAGTTGCGCTGCTAAAGAAGCTCCGTGGATGAAGCACAAACTCGCATCCTGGCTTCTACTCCTTGTCGCAATGTCATGGGGACTCGCTTTCGTAACCATGAAAGATGCACTTGGTCGCCAATCTGTAAATAGCTTCCTCTTCTACCGTTTCGCTCTAGCAGCAATCGCGCTTGTAATTGTGCATCCGCAAATCTTTAGGAAGTTAGATAAAGATGTCATCAAACATGGCGGAATTACTGGGCTATTTCTCGCGGCAGGATTTATCTTCCAGACATATGGGCTAGATATGACCGGCGCCGCAGTAACTGGATTCATCACAGGACTTTATGTTGTGGCCACTCCGCTATTTGAACAATTCTTTGGCGGACAGAAACTTGGCCGAATAGTTTGGGTTTCAATTGTAATTGCCACAACTGGTCTTGGATTACTTTCATTAAAAGGTTTCTCAGTCGGAATTGGCGAACTACTAGTTCTAATTAGCGCGCTCTGCTACACCGGCCAGATTATCGGCTTAAGCAAATGGAGCGAAGGTCGCGATGTTTGGGCGATGACATTTATGCAGATCGTAGTTGTTGCGATCGTTACCGGAATCGCTGCCCTGCTTGAAGGTTTCCAAGCTCCGCCAGATAACGGCGTATGGGGCGTTATCGTATTCACTGCAGTTGTCTGCACCGTTACTGCTTTTATTATCCAGACTTGGTCTCAATCAATTCTGGAATCAACTAAAGCTGCAGTTATTATGACCATGGAAGTGGTCTTCTCTGCCCTATTTGCAGTAACTCTAGGCGGCGAAGTTCTATCTACTCGCACTTTATTTGGTGGCCTTCTAGTTGTAATCTCTATGTACACCATCGTCTTCCATGAAAGTAAACCAGCACATGATTGATCTGCGCTCAGACACCGTTACTAAGCCGTCAGCAGCAATGCTCGATGCGATGATGAGTTCGGCAGTTGGCGATGATGTTTATGGCGATGATCCAACAGTTAATGCCCTAGAAGAGCGAGTTGCTGCGATGTTCGGCAAAGAGGCAGGTCTCTTCGCGCCAACTGGTTCACTCTCCAACCAATTAGGAATTCGATTACTGGTGAAACCTGGCGAAGAGTTAATCCTGGATCAGACTGCTCATATTGCACGCGCCGAATTAGGCGCTGCCGCAGCATTTAGCGGAATTACCACTCGCACCTTCCCATCAATCAAAGGCAAATTAGTAGCGCAAACTGCACTTGATTTAGCCCATCCTGATGCTGGCCCATATCTAGTTTCAACAAAAGCGATTGCTGTAGAAGATACTCATAACTTTGGTGGCGGCACAGTGCAATCAATTGATGAAATCAAAAAGCTTTATGCAGGTGCGCAAGAGCTGGGACTTCCACTTCATATGGATGGTGCTCGTGTCTGGAATGCACATGTTGCATCAGGTACTTCATTTACCGAATACGGTAAGTACTTCGAAACCTTTAGCGTCTGTTTCTCAAAGGGCCTTGGCGCTCCAGTTGGTTCAATGATTCTTACAACTAAAGAAAAAGCTGCGGAAGCACGCATCTGGCGTAAGCGATATGGCGCTGGCATGCGTCAGATTGGATTACTTGCTGGCGCAATTAATTACGCACTTGATCACAATATTGATCGCTTAAAGATTGATCATCAGAACGCCGCAAAGATTGCGGAAGCAGCAGGTTTAGCTAAACCAGATACAAATATTGTGGCGCTTGATGTATCAAAGTATCCGTTTGATGCAGCTCAATATGCTGCCGTTCTTAAAGAGAATGGAATTTTGGCTGGAGCTTTGGGTAAGAACTTTGTGCGCTTAGTGACACATATGGATTTAACTGATGCAGATATTGAAAAGACCTGCGAGGTTTTAAAGCGCACCCTCGTGGCGTAATAGCCACTCTTTCTTACCTAAACCGTAGGCATAATTTCCTAAGTTGCCACCCGTCTTTACGATGCGATGGCATGGGACAACTAAAACAATTGCATTCTTTGCACATGCACTTCCGGCTGCACGCACCGCCGCTGGAGAACCCGCGCGATCTGCTAACTCTGCATAAGAGATTGTGCCTTTAACTTTTCGCATCGCTTTCCAAGCGGCTTGTGAAAATGAGGCACCTGGCTGCATGACTTTGATGGCATTAATCGCGGAGATTTCACCATCGAAATAATCTTTAAGTAGCTCAGTAATTACCGGAATCTTCTTTACCGATTCGATTTTATGGTCTACATAATCAGCATGTAGCGACTCTTTGGCAGCTTTCATGGTGCTCAAATTGGCTGCCAAAAGAATGGAATCGTCGGCAATTAAATTGATGTTACCGATGGGTGATTCGAAGGTGCTAGAGAGCAGGGCCACGCGCAAAAATTAGCGGTCGCGCAACATCTCCGCAACTAGAAAAGCGAGCTCAAGAGATTGAGTGTGGTTTAGGCGCGGATCGCATGCGGTCTCATAGCGAGTTGCTAGGTCCTCTGCTGAAATCTTTGCTCCGCCACCAAGGCACTCAGTTACATCGTCACCAGTTAATTCGATATGAACGCCGCCAGGGAATGTGCCAAGAGCCTTATGAACTTCAAAGAATCCCTTAACTTCATCCATTACATCTTCGAATTGACGAGTCTTGTAACCAGTAGATGATTCGAAGGTATTGCCATGCATTGGATCGCAGACCCAAAGCACTTTAGCGCCAGACTTTGTTACGCCTTCAACTAGCGGTGGCAAAGCTTCGCGAATCTTTCCAGCACCCATACGAGTAATGAAAGTTAAGCGACCAGGTTCGCGGTTTGGATCAAGCTTTTCGATAAGTGCTAGCGCATCTTCAACTGTGGTCTTTGGCCCAAGCTTTACGCCGATTGGGTTCTTAACTTTTGATGCGAATTCAACATGTGCGCCATCTAATTGACGGGTACGTTCGCCGATCCAGATGAAGTGTCCTGAAACATCGTATGGATTTCCGGTACGAGAGTCGATACGTGTCAACGCCTTTTCGTACTCCATGATTAACGCTTCATGGCTTGCGAAGAATTCAACTGTTTTAAATTGCTCTGGTTCAACGCCAGCTGACTTCATGAAATCGAGTGCACGACCGATTTCGGTGGCCATTGCTTCATAGCGCGCTGCGTAAGGAGTATCTTTTACGAAACCCTTATTCCAATCATGAACTTTACGAAGATCTGCAAAGCCGCCTTGAGTAAATGCGCGAACTAAATTTAGAGTTGCAGCAGAGGTGTTGTAGACCTTAACCAAACGCTGCGGATCTGGACGACGCGCTTCTGGCGTGAAAGCTAAATCATTAACTGCATCACCACGGTATGCCGGAAGCGTTACATCTCCACGGGTTTCGGTATCTGATGAACGTGGCTTTGCGAATTGGCCAGCCATTCGTCCAACTTTGATAACTGGCATTGATGAGTAGTACTGCAAGATTGCAGCCATCTGCAAAATTGTCTTAATGCGATCGCGAATTGAATCCGCAGTTGCAGAAGCAAAAGTCTCTGCGCAATCGCCGCCCTGCAACCAGAATGCTTTTCCTTCTGCCGCCTGAGCAATGTGGCTCTTTAGATCATCGCACTCGCCTGCAAAAACTAAAGGTGGATAGCTCTTTAGCTCTGTCACCGCTGACTTTAATTCGTCAGCTGGCCACTGTGGCTGCTGAGCAGCCACATGAGATTCGTTAAAGAGGCTATCCACGTTTAGGTTGTTAGACATCTGCAAATTGTAACTAACCGAAGAAGATCTCCGCTTCCTTATAAAGTTCAAGAGGAACGGTCTTCAACTTCTCAGTTGCGCTTGCCAGAGGAACGCGAGCGATATTGGTTCCATGAAGTGCAACCATCTTGCCCCAATCGCCTTCTGAAGCAGCGGTAATTGCCTGTAGACCAAAGCGAGTAGCCAAAACACGGTCAAACGCAGTTGGTGAACCACCGCGCTGGATGTGACCAAGCACAGATGTGCGTGCTTCCTTACCGGTCTTCGCTTCAATCTGCTGCGCTAGCCAATCGCCAATACCTGAGAGCTTTACGTGACCGAAAGCATCAAGGGTCTGATCCTTTGTGACCATATCGCCATCCTGAGGAATCGCACCTTCAGCGATAACGATGATTGGTGCATATGACTGCTTGAAACGAGATTCAACCCATTCGCAAACCTTGTCTACAGAGAACTTAACTTCTGGAATCAAGATGCAAGCAGCTCCTCCTGCAATACCTGAGTGAAGCGCGATCCAACCAGCATGGCGGCCCATAACTTCAACGATGAGTGCGCGATGATGTGATTCCGCTGTTGTGTGTAGACGGTCGATAGCTTCAACTGCAATGTTTACTGAGGTATCGAAACCAAATGTGTAATCAGTATTGTTTAGATCGTTATCGATTGTCTTTGGCACACCAATAACTTTTACGCCAAGTGCATCAAGCTTTGTTGCAACACCAAGTGTGTCTTCGCCACCGATTGCGATAAGTGCATCGATGCCCATCTTCTCTAAATTCTCTTTGATACGTTCAACGCCATTTTCAATCTTGAATGGGTTGGTACGTGATGAACCAAGAATTGTTCCGCCGCGAGGCAAGATGCCGCGAGTAGTCTGCAGATTAAGTTCCATGGTTAGACCTTCAAGCGGTCCACGCCATCCATCACGGAAACCTACAAATTCGTGTCCGTACTCTTTAACACCCTTACGAACAACTGCACGGATAACTGCATTTAAACCTGGGCAGTCGCCGCCGCCAGTAAGCACGCCAATACGCATGAAAAACTCCAATAAATTTTGTTTATTTATAAACTGAATTTGTAATGTCAACGCTGACGATGGTCGAAATTCTAGCCCGAACCAGCGCGGATTACTATCAGGCGCTTACGCGTACGCCCTTACCAACTACAACGATTCCACTATCGGTTACTGTAAAACGCTGTCTATCGCGCTCTAAATCCACGCCTATCTGGGCGCCTGGCTCGATAACCACTCCCTTATCGATAATGGCACGGCGAATTACAGCGCGATCTCCGACTCGCACATTTGGCATTAATACTGCGTGATCTACAAATGCACCACTACCCACTACTACGTCGTAACCCGTAACAGTGTGCCCTAAGTGGCCACCCGCAATAATTGAACCAGCTGCCACGATTGAATCTTGCGCCAATCCTCCTTCAGAGAATTTTGCAGGTGGCAATGAAGGTGGATTTGTAAGCAGTGGCCAATCACGGTTATATAAATTAAAGATTGGATGCACTGAAACTAAATCCATATGCGCATCAAAGTAAGCATCGATTGAACCTACATCGCGCCAGTAACCCTTATCGCGAGGTGTCTCGCCAGGAACTACGTTATTTGCAAAGTCGTAAACCTTTGCTTGGCCTTGCGCAGTTAGCATCGGAATAATGTTGCCGCCGATATCGTGACGTGATTCGAGATTCTCGGAATCCAAAATCAGCGCCTCTTCCATAACGTCGCGCTTGAAAATGTAATTACCCATTGAGATCAAAGTTAGATCTGGATGGCCAGGCATTGCAGGTGGGTTTGCTGGTTTCTCATGGAATGCCTTAATGGTGATTCCATCTTCAGCTAATTCGATGCAACCAAACTCTGATGCTTCAGAACGCGGTACACGAATTGCAGCAATGGTGATTCCTGCATTTGTTTCGCGATGTTGTTGGAACATCTGCATTGGATCCATGCGGTAAACGTGATCAGCACCAAAAACTAAAACATCTTTTGGATTCTCATCATGAATTAAATTGAAGTTCTGCAGAATTGCATCAGCGCTTCCGGTATACCAACGTGGTCCTAGTCGCTGCTGAGCAGGAACTGGAGTTACATAATTTCCAAGAAGTGTAGACATACGCCAGGTTGTGGTGATGTGGCGGTCAAGTGAGTGAGATTTATATTGAGTTAGTACAGCGATACGACGCATATCGGCATTCACTAGATTAGAT
>JBFYJK010000040.1:0-3604 GCA_041311445.1 Candidatus Nanopelagicales bacterium | reverse complement strand
CGAAATCTTCTGCGAAGTTTTGCAGAGCGCTCTTTACTGGCAGAGGTGTTAAACCACCCATTGCACAGAGCGAGCCATCTGTCATAACTTCACAGAGATCAAGTAATAGTGACTTGTTCTTTGCTACATCTTTTCCAGCGATAATTAAATCAATTGTTTCTACTCCGCGGGTTGAACCAATTCGGCATGGGGTGCACTTTCCGCATGATTCGATTGAGCAGAATTCCATTGCGAAACGAGCTTGTTTCGCTAGGTTTACGTCGGTATCGAATAGGACGATGCCTCCATGGCCAAGCATTCCACCGGCTTCAATCATTGATTCGTAATCTGCGCTGACGCCAAACTTATCTTGACCAAAATATGCACCAAGTGGGCCACCAACCTGAATTGCACGAATTGGTTTGCCTGATGCAGTACCTGCGCCATAGCCATTGATTAACTTATCTAAAGTAATACCGAAACCGGTTTCAACAATTCCGCCCTGCTTGATATTGCCTGCTAATTGGAAAACCTGTGTTCCGAGTGAGCGACCAACGCCGCGCGCTTTGTAAGCAGCTGCGCCGCTTGCCATAATCTCTGGAACTGATGCCAGAGTAAGCACGTTATTGATTACTGTTGGCTTACCGAATAAACCTTCAAGCGCAGGTAGTGGTGGTTTTGCACGAACTACGCCGCGCTTACCTTCAAGTGATTCAAGCATTGCAGTCTCTTCACCGCAAACATATGAACCAGCACCTGAACGAACCTTAAGTTCGAAGTTGCCAAGCTTAGGCGATGCAATTTCTATTGCTTTCTTTAGCTGTGAAATCGCTGCAGGATATTCAGAGCGAACATAAATGAAACCCTTTGTTGCGCCAACTGCGAGACCAGCAATCGCCATACCTTCGATAAGTGTGAATGGGTCGCCTTCCATAAGAATGCGATCGGCGAAAGTACCGCTATCTCCTTCGTCAGCATTGCAGCAGATGTACTTCTGATCTGCAGATGCATCCATAACAGTCTTCCATTTAATACCTGCAGGGAAGCCTGCTCCACCGCGACCGCGAAGGCCAGATTCGGTAACTTCAGCGACGATATCTGCTTGAGACATTGATTGCGCGCGAGCTAAACCTTTGAAACCACCGAGCGCTTCGTAATCTGCAATTGAAAGTGGATCAATAATTCCGACGCGCTTATATGTAACGCGATCTTGGCTTGCTAGCCATTCGAAGCTATCTACATCGCCAATTGAAGCGTGAGAACCATCTAATACTGCTGCAGCGTCATCGCTAGTTACATTTGTGTAACCGATGCGCTTGCCATCTTTTTCAACCTCAACAAGTGGCTCAAGCCAAAGTGCTCCACGAGTACCGTTTCGAACAATCTGAATATCTAAATTTCGTTTCGCTGCCTCTGCGGCAATTGCAACTGCAACTAAATCTGCGCCAACTGATTGCGCCGCTGAATCCCCTGGAACAAATATTTTCATTTAAGTTTCTCCACGGTTGCGCGACCAATTAAGCGCTCTCCCACCATTGCAGCTGGGCCAAGTGCGCAATTGCCAAAGCAATATGCCTTCTCTACCTCAATGCCAGCAGCTTCTGCATCTGCAATTAGCTTGTCGCAGCCAACAGCTTGGCATGCTTCAGCAGCGCAGATCTTAACCGCGTTAGATGGAGCCTTCTTTAAATCATGATAATAAGTAAATACACCAAATACTTCAGCGCGCGAAACATTAAATGCATCTGCAATCATCTGCAGCGCATCTTCATGCACAAAACCAAACTTCTCTTGAATTGCTTGTAACGCGATGAGTACCGGACCTGGCTCATCGCGAAGCGTTGCGATTACATCTTCTGCAATCGCAACGTTCCACGAATTAGAGCTCATTAGAAGAGACCCACGACCTTTCCGTCGATGTAGTCGATCTTCTCTGCGCTAGGCAGCTTTGGTAAACCAGGCATTGTCATAATCTCTCCGCAAACTAGAACAACGAACTCTGCACCAGCAGATAGTCGCACTTCGCGGATGTTTAGGGAATGGCCTGATGGTGCGCCACGTAGAGAAGCATCAGTTGAGAATGAGTACTGAGTCTTAGCGACGCAGATTGGATAGTGGCCGTAGCCACCTTCCTGAAGCTCCTTCAACTTATTGCGTACCTTCGCGTCAGCTGTAACTTCAGCTGCACCGTAGATCTTTGTTGCTACAGCTACTGCCTTATCCCAAAGAGTTGCCTCATCTGGATAAACCATTGTTACCTTATTTGGCTGCTCGCAAAGTTCAACAACGATATTTGCAAGGTCTGTTGCGCCCTTACCGCCTTCAGCCCAGTGATTAGCCAGAGTGATCTTTGCGCCCATTGCTTCAACCTTCTTGCGAAGAAGTTCGATTTCGTTATCTGTATCGCTAACGAACTTGTTGATTGAAACTACAACAGGGATGTTGTAAACCTTTGAAACGTTATGTACGTGACGCTCTAGGTTAACGATGCCAGCTTCAAGAGCTGCAAGGTTCTCGTTTGTAAGTTCCTTAAGATCTGCGCCACCGTGATACTTAAGCGCACGAACAGTTGCCACGATTACGCAAGCATCTGGACGTAGGCCTGACTTACGGCACTTGATATCAATGAATTTCTCGGCGCCAAGGTCTGCACCGAAGCCAGCTTCTGTAACAACATAATCAGCAATCTTCATAGCTGACTTTGTTGCGATTACAGAGTTGCAACCGTGCGCGATATTTGCGAATGGACCACCGTGAATAAATGCTGGTGTGTTCTCAAGAGTCTGCACCAAGTTTGGCTGGAATGCATCCTTCAAGATAACTGTCATCGCACCCTGTGCGTTTAGATCCTTTGCAAGTACTGGCTTCTTATCGGTTGTGTAACCAACAACGATCTTTGAGATGCGTTCCTTAAGATCTTCGATTGATGTTGCAAGGCAGAAGATCGCCATGATCTCTGAAGCTACAACGATGTCAAAACCATCTTGACGTGGGTAACCATTGCCAACGCCACCAAGTGAATTAACGATGTCGCGAAGTGCGCGATCGTTCATATCAACAACGCGCTTCCATGCGACGCGACGAACGTCAATGTTTAGCGCATTGCCATGGTGGATGTGGTTATCAAGCAACGCAGCAAGCAAGTTATTTGCAAGCGCAATTGCACTGAAATCGCCGGTGAAGTGAAGGTTGATATCTTCCATTGGAACAACCTGCGCGTAACCGCCACCTGCTGCGCCACCCTTCATACCGAAAACTGGACCAAGTGATGGCTCGCGTAGACAGATAAGTGAGTTCTTGCCGATATGGCGAAGCGCGTCACCAAGACCAACAGTTGTAGTGGTCTTACCTTCACCAGCTGGTGTTGGTGAGATCGCAGTAACCAAAATTAGCTTGCTGTCCTTCTTCTCTGGAAGTGAATCCAAATACTTAAGAGACATCTTTGCCTTGTAGTGGCCGTACGGCTCTAGGTGTTCTGCTGCAATTCCAAGCGATGCGCCAATTTCAGCGATTGGCTTCATTACTGCTTTTTGAGCAATTTCGATATCTGACATTACTTGGCCGCCTTTACAGCTTCGATTAACTTAGGAAGTACTTGATGTAGATCGCCAACAATTCCGTAATC
>JBFYJK010000030.1:0-4958 GCA_041311445.1 Candidatus Nanopelagicales bacterium | reverse complement strand
AATCGCTGATCGAGATTGGCGTACATGATCTTCGCGAGCAAGCAACTAATGTTCATAAACAAGTAGATGACACTCCATATGGTGGTGGCGCTGGAATGGTGATGATGCCTGAAGTTTGGGGCAAAGCGCTTGATCCAATTATTACTAAAGATTCCGAACTAATAATTTTGACCCCTGCAGGTAAGCGCTTTGATCAGCGCATGGCTGAAGAGCTATCTACATCCAAGCATTTGATCTTTGCTTGCGGCAGATATGAAGGCATCGATGATCGAGTACGTCAGCATTACAAGAATGAAGGTTTCAAAGTTCGCGAAGTTTCAATTGGCGACTATGTATTAAATGGCGGGGAAGTTGCAGCCATTGTTATTGCTGAAGCTGTCTCCCGTTTGATTCCTGGAGTACTTGGAAATCCGGAATCTATAGTTGATGAGTCACATGCAGAAGATGGATATATTGAATATCCTGCATTTACAAAGCCAGCTGAATGGCGCGGAATCAAAGTTCCAGATGTTTTACTTTCAGGTAATCATGCAGAGATCGCAAAGTGGCGTCGTAACGCCGGAATAGAACGCGGTAAATCACAGTAAGCGAAGTGCTTGCCCTCGCTTTTCTTTATTAATGCGCTCCTAGAGCAATAAACTCTTCTTGTGCGAGTGATTAATTACGAACAATTAAAGAGCATTTTGAGCCAGCAAGCTGAGTGGCCAAGAATCGTAGCTTCAGGCAACTTCGCACCACCCATGACTCTGCTTAAAGCGGCTGACGAGTCCATCGAAAACTTCAACCTGCATATGCTCAATGCGCATCCGGGTATTCCAGATCGCGAAGGCGTTGATTACGAATCTGCTTTTGTTGGCCCAGCTATGCGTCGCCACCCAAGGTTGCATTACATTCCATCTCGACTTTCGATGGTGCCAATTCTTTTCCGCGATCACTACCGCCCAGATATTGTCTTCTTGCACACCTCTCCAAAGCGTTATGACACGGTATCGCTAGGTGTTGAAGTGAACATTCTTCCAGCTGCAATTGAAGCAGCGCGTGCTCGCAATGGAATTGTGATTGCGCAAGCAAATAAGCAGATGCCTTATACCTATGGTGATGCGCAAGTTTATGAATCAGAGATTGATTATCTGATTGAAGTTGATGAACCGCTGCTTGAGAAGCCAGTTGCAGAGATAAGCGATACCCAACGTGAAATCGGCGATCGCATCGCAGCTTTGATTGAGAATAATTCAACTCTGCAATTAGGTATTGGTGGCGTTCCTGATGCAGTTCTAGGCGCACTTAAGAACCGCAAAGATATGCGCATCTGGACAGAAATGTTTAGCGATGGCGTATTGGACCTATTCAAGGCCGGCGTACTTGATGAAGAGATGCCACTGAACGCATCATTCCTATTTGGTTCAAGGGAACTTTACGATTGGGTTAATCTAAATCGCAAGATTCGTATGCGTCGCACAGAGACTTCAAATGATCCTTCGTTAATTGCGCGACAAGCTAAGATGACCTCTATTAACTCTGCGTTACAGATCGATCTATACGACCAGGCAAACGCTTCATTTGTTCGCAATCAGATCTACTCAGGCTTTGGCGGCTCAACAGACTTTATCGTCGGTGCACTTCATTCACGTGGCGGTCAGTCATTTATGGCGCTACCTTCATGGCATCCAAAAGCAAACGTCTCAACAATCGTGCCTAAATTAGATGCGCCAGTTACTTCATTCCAGCACTCATATGTGGCAACAGAGCAGGGAATTGCGCCTTGTTTTGGCCATCCAACTAAACAGCAGGCTGCAAATATCATCAGATATGCAGCACACCCAGATGCTAAAGAGGAACTTACAAAAGCTGCTGCAGAGATGCAGTTACTTTAAATCAGCTAAATCTTTAAACCAATCGAGCGCTCCGGGATTAGCTAGCGCATCGCGGTTTCGAACTTCGCGACCATTGATTACATCTGTCACCGCAAGCTCAACTAACTTATTTGATTTAGTACGAGGAAGCTCTGGCGCCACAATGACTTTATCTGGCACGTGACGTGGGCTTGCTTGATCTCGAAGCGCTTTCTTAACTTCTTTGGCCACTTCATCATCAAATGTCTGACCTTCTTTAACAACCACAAATAGAACTACGCGAGTGTCGTTATCCCAATCTTGCGAAACTGCCATACATTCTTGAATCTGAGGGAAAGTTTCGACCACGCGGTAAATCTCAGCGGTACCAATGCGAACACCTTTAGAGTTCAAAGTTGCATCGCTACGGCCATAAAGGGTAAAGCCGCCAGTTTCACTTACTGAAGCAAAGTCGCCATGTGTCCAAACACCAGGGAAGCCTTCGAAGTACGCAGAGAGATATTTTGCATCTTCTTTATCTCCCCAGAATCCAATTGGCTTAGAAGGGAAGGGAACGGTGCAGACGAGTTCACCTTTCTCATTCTTGGCCGCAACTTTGCCTTGCGCATCAAAAACAGCAGTAGCCATACCGAGACATGGACCTTGCAACTCTCCGCGGTAAACTGGAAGAGTTGGAATTGAAGCAACGAAGCATCCACAGATATCGGTACCACCAGACATTGATGCAACATGTACATCTTTCTTAACTGAATCGTAGATGTAATCAAAACTCTCAGGGACCAAAACAGAGCCAGTTGACGCAATCATGCGCAATTTGCTCAAGTTGTGAGTCTCAGCCGGCTTTAGCCCGACTTTCTTCATGCCATCAATGAACTTTGCAGAGACGCCAAAGAAATTAAGTTCTTCATTCTGAGCTAAATCAAAGAGGCGATTTGCACGAGGGAAGACCGGAGAACCGTCGAAGAGGACGATAGTTACACCGCGAATTAAGCACATAAATAGCCAATTCCACATCATCCAACCGCAGGTAGTGAAGAAGAAGACCTTCTCTTCAGGCTTCATATCAAACTGGTAAATCTGCTCTGCGCCAGCTTTAAGCATTACACCTGCGCCGCTATGAGTTATGCACTTTGGCTTACCGGTAGTGCCTGATGAGAAGAGCACAAAGCCAGGATGATCAAATGGCAAACGGTTGTATTCGGCCTTCGCCCCAATATGCGGCGCAATCCAATTCTCGAATTCAGAGATACGTAGAGATTTCTTAAGAGAAGGTAGTAACGCAATAATCTCATCACCCTTCTCTTTTAGATCAAAGGTCTTGCCGCCGTATTGATAGCTATCACCTAAGAGAATTAACTTTGGTTCAACTTGGCCAAAGCGATCTTCGACTGCATGTGGTGCAAAATCTGGGGAAGCGGTGGAGATAATCGCGCCAATACTTAGTGCGCCGAGTGCGTAGATCATTACTTCAGGAACATTTGGAACCCAAGCAACAACTCGGTCTCCGGCAACTATTCCCATTTCGCGCATTGCGGCAGCAACTGCAGCGCTCTTAATTCGAAGCTCTTCGTAAGTTATTTCAGTGCGGGTGCCATCTTCAAGAATTCCAATCATGGCAACGCCCTTGCCATGTGCAAGTAAATTTTCGGCTACGTTGATAGAGCCATTTGGAAAGAACTTTGCATCGATAAATCTTTCAGCAGGTGCATAGTTAACGTCACCTTTCGTGCCAACTAAACCCAAATCATCCCAAGCACGCGACCAGAATTCTCCTGGATTTTCCACGCTCCACTTATGAAGACCCCAGTAGTCGGTACCTTTTTCGCGCTCTAACTTTCCAAGCGCACTACTCTCGGGGTTACTTGGTTTGAAGAGTTCTTTCACTTCTTTGCAATCGCTCGTGCACGTAATTTGTAATAAGCACCTGATAGACCGCCAGGTGCAAACATGACTACCAAGATAAATAGCACGCCTAAGGTAAGTGTTGGTTCAGATAATGGACCACCAATCACCTTTGGCATATTGGTAAAGAAAGGCTGCTGCGTTAGATCCTGCATGCGGGTGGTCGATACTGAGTAGAAAATACCGCCTAAAACCGCGCCCCAACGTGTAACTGCGCCACCAAGAATCACCATCAGTAGAAGAGCGATAGTTAAGTTGGCATCAGCAAATCGAGGAGCTGCGCTACCTGCCGCTAGCAACATCGCAACGCCAAGGAAACTTGCAAGTGAACCTGCAATTACAAATGAGAGTAATTTAAATTTCTGAGTATCAAGTCCAAGTACCTGAACGCGCAGTTCGTTATCACGTAGCGCAGCAAAGACTCGTCCAGCTGAACTTTCAGTAATCCACCAGATAATTGCATAAACAATTACCAGGGCAAGCAGTGCAGTCCAGTAGAGGTACTTTGTATTTACAACACCAATCCAGAACTGAGGAACTTTGGTTGCATCAAGTGCGATGCCGTTCTCTCCGCCAGTTAAGTTGAAGAAGTTGCGGTTAATGATTACGTGGCCAGCTTCGCCGAAAGCCAATGTAACCATCGCAAAGGTAATACCTGTAGTGCGAAGAGAGGCCATGCCTACGAGCATCGCTATTAGCGCTGTTATCGCAACTGCAATAAACATCGCGATAAACCAAGGTGCAACAGAATGGTTAATCAAGATACAGGTTATATACATACCGGTACCAAAGTAGATTGCATGGCCAAATGAGAGCAGGCCAGTGAATCCAAAGAGGAGATCATAGGTAAGCGCTAAGCCACCGTAGATAAACGCAACTGCCATGGTTTGCTGCAAGCCTGGCTTTGAAAGTGGATTGTTACCAAGCATTGGTGCCACCGCAAGAACTAGAAGCAGAACCGCTAATAGCTGGCGTGAATATTTCCAACGTAACATTACGCAGCCACCTTTCCTAGCAAACCTTGTGGTCTGATTAGTAGAACTCCTGCAAGGAGAATTACCACTACGAAATCTCCTAAACCGGTGATGTAGTAGTTAGCGAACTGGCGAATAACGCCGATCATCATTGCTGATAAGAAGCTTCCAGGGACGCTTCCCATTCCACCAATAACTACGACAATGAATCCATAAATAAGGTACTGGC
>JBFYJK010000024.1:0-33477 GCA_041311445.1 Candidatus Nanopelagicales bacterium | reverse complement strand
TCGCTGGCTCGAGGGCATGGCTTAACTGGACTGGGGAAGGTGCAGGTTAAGCGCCTTAGTAGGAGCTATTTATGAACACGTTAAATCGTGGTCTTCTCACGATTCACTCGTGCCCAATGGCCTTAATTCGTCATGTCGAATGGTCTATTGAATCAGTGCTTGGTCGCGTCCAAATCGATTGGCGTACACAACCATTGGTCGCCGGAACTCAACGCACGCAAGTCGAATGGCGTAGCGCGAAAGATGTCTCTGCGGAATTGGCAAGTGCGCTAAAAAGTTGGCATTACCTACGTTTTGAAATCTCATACGGTTCTCAGTTATTTAGGCATACACCCGATTTAGGAATGCATCGTGCGCAGATAGATGAGTTAGGCAGCATTCAAATAACCGAAAACCAAGTTCGTTTTGCGATGACCAAACATGATGACCAAATGCGCGAAACGCTTGATGTGGCGCTTGGAACAGAGTGGGAAGTAGAACTTGAACGCTTACGAGGAGTAGATTTGCAGGAGATCGCACAGCTACGTGCAATCTAATAAGAGTACTGAAGAAAATAGGAATCAAAATGGACGAGATGATTGAAAAACGTAAAGCGATAACCATTATTGCTGCAGCTGCAATTATTGCAAGCGCGCTTGGTTTAGGACTTGGAAAAGTCGGCACCGGTTTTGCATCTCGCTCCAGCGACGGAATTGTTGTAACTGGTTCTGCAAAGGTCGAGGCAACTGCAGATAATGTGGTTTGGACTCTCTCTATTGCAAATACCGGCAAGACTCCAGCAACTGCAGTCACTGGTATCGATTCAGGAATCAATGCGTTGCAGAAGTATTTAACCGATGGCGGAATCCCTGCAGGGGCGCTAACACTTGGTCCTGTTAATTCATATCCAACGGAGGAGTACATCAACGGTAATCCAACCGGACGTATTTTGAATTACCGCGCCAACCGCGAAATTACAGTGCGCACCAAAGATGTTCAGTTAGTTTCAAAGCTAAGCCAGAACATCGGATCTGTTCTACAACAGGGTGTAAACGTAAGTAACTACGGTCCTCAATATTATGTTTCAACTCTAAATAAGATCCGCCCACAGCTTCTAAGCGAAGCAACTAAAGATGCAAAGTCACGTGCAGAAGCGATGACCAAAGCTGTCGGTGGCAAAGTTGGTTCAATTACCTCAGTAAAAGCTGGTCCAATTCAGGTAACTACACCTGATTCAACAGCTACTGCTGATTACGGAATGTATGACACCAGCAGCATCAAGAAGACTGTAACTGCGACCGTAACGGTAAGTTTTAAGACTAACTAAAGCGGGATATTGCCGTGAGATCCGCGGCGATATGGGGCAGCTGCAATTGCTCGAGCAATCTCTGAACGGGTCTTATTTGGTTCAATAACTGAATCAACCACGCCAATTTCAATAGCTCGCTGCACGCCGCCTGATTCTTGTTCATGCTTTGCAGCAAGCTCTAGCTCCATGTTTTCGCGTTGATCTGCTGAAACATCAGCTAATAAGCGGCGGTGTAGAACACGAACAGCGGCAACGCTACCCATAACTGCGACGTCGGCATTAGGCCACGCAAATACTTTGGTTGCACCGAGTGCACGTGAATTCATCGCAACATAAGCTCCGCCGTAAGCATGGCGAGTAATTAGCGTTACGCGAGGAACAACTGCTTCTCCGAACGCATGAAGTAATTTGGCTCCGCGACGAACAGCTCCTTCCCATTCTTGGCCAGCGCCAGGTAGGAATCCTGAAACATCTGCGATAACAACCATCGGAATACCAAATGCATCGCACATACGAACAAAGCGCGCAGCTTTTTCGCCAGCAGCTGCATCAAGCACGCCACCTAAATGCTTTGGGTTATTTGCAACTACACCAACTGTGCGGCCACCAAGTCGACCAATAGCGGTCAACATATTTGGCGCCCAATCAGCAAGTAGTTCCATGGATTCATCGTGATCAAGAAGTTCTTCTACTAATGGATGAACTTCGTAAACGCGCTTACGAGAATCCGGAACGAACTGAGCTAAATCAACATCTTCGAGCTTTACGTCGATATGACCTTGATTCGCAAATAGGGAAGCGAGATTACGAATATCTTCGATCGCTTCTTCTTCGCTTGAAGCGATGATGTGCGCAAGACCTGAATTCTTCTTATGTGCTTCAGGGCCACCAAGCTTTGCCATATCTACATTTTCGCCAGTAACGCTCTTAACTACATCAGGACCAGTAACAAAGATGCGTCCTTCTGGTGCAAGCACAACCACATCTGTAAGTGCAGGGCCATATGCGCCGCCGCCAGCAGTTGGGCCAAGTACTAATGAAAGCTGCGGAATCTTGCCTGAAGCAGTAATAAAGCTCTGGAAAACCTCGCCAAATGCATGCAATGAAAGCACGCCATCGCGTAAACGCGCACCGCCTGAGTGCCAGATACCGATAACTGGAATCTGTTCGACCATTGCAACTTTGTAGGCTTCAACAATTACCTTTGCGCCATCAGGACCAAGTGCGCCACCTTGAACAGTTGGATCAGATGCAAAGACCACAACTTCGTTGCCTTTGATCTTTCCACGAGCAGCAAGCATGCCGCTTTGATCACGTTCGGTGATTAAGTGATTTGTGCCAGGGTCTAACAACTTCGCGATGCGAAGTTCTGGATCTTTGGGGTCAGTCATGATTTGAGTAATTAAATACTCTTAAACACCAATACAACGTCATGGCCACCGAAACCGAATGAATCATTAAGCGCAGCGATATCGCCCTTTGGAAGTTCGCGTGCTTTATCGCGAACTACGTCAACGGTAACCGCTGGATCTAAATTATCAATATTGATTGTTGGTGGAGCTAAGCGATCTTGAATAGCTTTAACAATAAGAACAGATTCAACTGCACCTGCGCCGCCAAGTAGGTGGCCGGTCATTGATTTGGTTGCAGAGACTGCAACGTGATCTGCATCTACGCCAAGTGCACCGCGAAGCGCATTTGCTTCTGCAACATCTCCTGCAGGGGTAGAGGTTGCGTGTGCATTTAAGTGGAAAATATCTTTAGTTGATAGGCCAGCATCTTTAAGTGCTAATTGCATCGCACGGATTACTCCGCGACCTTCTGGGTCTGGAGCAGCAATGTGATAACCATCAGAAGTTAAACCTTGGCCTGCGATTTCGCAGTAAATCTTTGCACCACGTGCTTTTGCATGCTCGTACTCTTCAAGAATAAGTACGCCGCCACCTTCGCCAAGTACGAAACCATCGCGATCTTGGTCGTATGGGCGAGATGCCTTCTCTGGCGCATCATTTCGAGTAGATAGCGCCTTCATTGCAGCGAAACCTGCCATTGGTAGAGCATCAACGGATGCTTCAACGCCGCCTGCAATAACCATATCGGCGCGATTGTTACGGATCATGTCGAACGCATAACCGATTGCTTCTGCGCCAGATGCACATGCAGAGACCGGAGTATGTACTCCAGCCTTTGCCTTAAATTCCAAACCTACGTTAGCCGCTGGGCCATTAGGCATAATCATTGGGACGGTATGCGGCGAAACTAAACGCGCTCCCTTTTCAACCAAGATTCGATACTGCTCGAGTAGCGAGGTAACGCCACCGATACCTGATGCAATTACAACGCCAAGGCGTTCTAAATCAACTTCAGGGCTTCCGGCATCTGCGAATGCTTCACGAGATGCAATTAACGCAAACTGCTCGGAACGATCTAAGCGACGAAGCTCAACTGGCTTCATAACTTCTGAAGGTTCAACCACAACTTCTGCGGCGAAGTGAACTGGCAAGGTGCTTGCCCACTCGTGCTTCATTAAACGTGCGCCAGATTTACCAGCAACAGCGTTAGCCCAAGTAGTAGTGACATCTCCACCAAGTGGAGTAGTGGCACCTAGACCAGTTACAACAACGCGTCTTGTCATTTAATTAAGCTGAAGCCTTTACGATGAAATTAACTGCATCGCCAACAGTTGCAAGCTCAGATACCTGATCATCAGGAATCTTTACGCCGAAACGCTCTTCTGCAGCAACAACAACTTCAACCATTGATAGTGAATCAACATCTAGGTCTTCTGTGAAGCTCTTGCCCATTTCGATTGATGCAGCTGGAACACCAGCAACTTCTTCAACGATCTCTTTTAGACCAGCAAGTACATCTGCTTCGTTTAATGCCATTGATATTTCTCTTTTCGTATTTTTGTTACAACGCGTCACTGCGTTTGCTTAGGTGGATATTCTGCAGGGTAAAGGCCCTTACTTTCGAGTAATCGGGCTTAAAAGGTGTCCAATTAGGGCAACTCTTAGGGCAATTTGATGACTTGGGCCGCATAAGCGAGACCTGCGCCATACCCAATTATCAGCGCCAACTGGCCGTGCATCTCTGGGTGCTTCTCAAGGAGCGCATCCATTGCCAGCGGAATTGAAGCTGCAGAGGTATTTCCGTTTGTACGGATGTCATCTGCAATCAAGATATCTGGCGATAGCTTCATATCTTTCGCCATCGATTCGATAATTCTTAAGTTAGCTTGATGAGGAACGAAAGCCTTTAAGTCGCTTGGTTGAATTCCGGCAAGTTCAATTGCCTTACTTCCAACTTTGCTTACAGAGAAGACTGCCCAACGGAAAACTCGTTGACCTTCCTGAATAATATCTGGCCATGCAATTGAACTAGCAGGAGCGTCAGTATCTTTGTAATCAAGCCATGAAGACATTGTGATTGCATCACGTTGATCTGAATCCGAACCCCACGCAGTTGGGCCGATGCCAATTTCATTTGATGGACCAACCACAACAGCGCCAGCGCCATCAGCAAAGATAAATGCAGTTGCACGATCTGTTGGTTTAGTGAAATCACTAATCTTCTCTGAACCAATTACTAGAACATGTTTAGCGGTTCCGCCCTTAATTAAATCTTTAGCTAAACCAACTCCGTATGTGAAGCCTGCGCACGCAGCAGATAGATCAAATGCAGCAGCTTTGTTAGCGCCAATATTTGCGGCAATACCTGAAGCGCCACTTGGTGTTTGATGTGGGTAGGTAATCGAAGCCAAAATGATTACATCAACATCAGCTGCAGTTAACTTTGCGCGATCAAGCGCCTGCTTTGCTGCCGCAGTTCCCATATCAACGACTGAAACGTTCTTATCTGCAAAGCGACGAGTTTCGATACCAGTTCGTTGTTGGATCCATTCATCTGTTGAATCAATCTTCTCAACAATTGCAGAGTTTGGAACCAGGTTAGTAGCGCGATAAATGCCTACAGAGAGGATAGAAGAGTTGGAACCAGCGCTCTCTTTAATCATGCGCCACCGTGCTTAGCAGCGAACTCTTTTGCTGCAGCTAAGTCTTCTGGTGATTTAAGTGCAAAAGATTCAACACCTGGGGTAGCGCGCTTTAGTAAGCCAACCAATGTGCCTGCTGGCGGGAATTCAATAACACCAGTTACGCCAAGTTGAACTAGCGATTCCATGCATAGATCCCAACGAACAGGGTTTGCAATCTGATTAACGATGCGATCTATTGCATCTTTGCCGCCAGCTACAACTGCGCCATCTTTATTTGAAAGCAATTGCGTTGCGGGTTCGTTGACAGTTACCTTTTCGACAAAGCCTGCAACATGAGAAACTGCCGATTGCATAAAGTGAGTATGGAATGCACCAGCAACAGCTAGTGGGCGTACTCGCGAACCAGCAGGTGCGTTCTCAACCAACTTATCAATCTGCTCTAAAGAACCTGCAGCAACAATCTGACCTGCGCCATTGTCGTTTGCTGGAACTAAATCAAAGCTCTTGATTGCACTTAATACTTCGTTGCGATCGCCGCCAAGTACTGCAGCCATTCCAGTTTCAACTTGGCTCGCTGCCTTTGCCATTGCGATACCGCGTTGTCTAACCAACTCAAGTGCGTGAGCAGGAGAGAGAACTCCTGAAACACCAGCAGCAGTAATTTCGCCAACTGAGTGGCCAGCGACAACTGCAAACTTAGTAAGCCCTAAAGCTTGAGCGCCTAGTAAACCTGCAGCAACGATTAGCGGCTGTGCGTTGGCGGTATCTTTAATTTCATCTGCACTTGCGGTGGTACCAAGGCGCTCTAGATCCAAATCAATATGTAGAGACCAGGTAGCGAGTGTTTTCTTGGATTCATCGTTTAACCAAGGAGCCAACATTCCTGGTGTTTGCGAACCTTGGCCTGGAAATAGAAGTGCAAGCATGTGTTTAGTTTAAAGCGATATGCAGGTACTTAGAAGTAATTAGCGGTTTACAAGCCAAACTTGTAGCGAATGTGGAGAAACTTGGACCTTTGCGCCAGGAGCAGCTAGTTCTGGGTTATATGTAGATGTGGTTTCGAATGAATCGAAGATGCAACGCATTCCTTCGCCCCATGCGCTTCCTGGCAATGTAAATGTGGTCTCTTCGCCAAAAGAGTTCATTAATAGGACTATTCCAGTCTTTGGACCTGCTTCGAAGAAGACGGTCAATGAACGCTTATCGCCATCAGACCAATGGGCATCGTTCATTTCATTGCCTGAAAGGCTAAACCAAGCAATATCTTTTCGTTCAGTACCGAAATCAACTCGACCCGTAAAGAATTCAGAAGTGATATCTGAAAGATAAGTCTTGCGGATGCGAATTAATTCGATGAAGGCATCCTGTAAATCTTTCTTGTCGCCAGTCGGATTCCAATCAAGAGTCCAACCGCCAAACCATGCGATCTCTTTATTCCAGTTATCGCGATTCAAATCAATTGGAACAGTGAACGCATTATTTGATCCGTGTTGAGTACGGCCAACTTCATCGCCCATTGTCACCATTGGAACGCCAGAGGAAAGCAGAAGCGTTGCCATCATAGATTTCTGAAGTGATTGGCGAATCTGATTAATCTTCACATCATTCGTTGGACCCTCGTGTCCAACATTCCATGAACGATTCGAATTATTACCGTCGCGATTATCTTCTTCGTTAGCAAGGTTTCGCTTCTCGTGATAAGTCACCAAGTCATTCATAGTGAAACCATCATGCGCTGTAATGAAGTTGATGGATGTGGTTGGTCCACGGAAGTAGAAAATGTTGCTCGAGCCAGAGATAGAAGAGGCAAGCGCGCTTACGCCTTCGCCGAATCCGCGTGCGATATCTCCCAACCAGAATTGGCGAACTGCATCTCGGTAGTAGTCATTCCATTCTCGCCACGGATATTGGAATTCACCCAATGAATAGCGTGAAATATCCCAAGGTTCTGCAATCAATTTAAGCTGACGGAGCACTGGATCTGCAGCAATTGCAGCAAAGAGCGCTGAATCGATCATATTTCCAGTGCGGTTTAGCGCTGGCGCTAAATCAAAACGGAAACCATCTACACCGATCACTTGTGTCCACCAACGAAGTGAATCAATAACTAAACGAACGCCATGCGGTTTACCTGCAGAAAATGTATTTCCGCATCCAGTGTTATCGATGTAATGGCTAGTGCCACCATGGCGATACCAGTTACGGTTGTCGATTCCCTTAAATGTAATGTGCGGTCCACCTGGGCCACCTTCTGCAGTGTGGTTGTAAACCACATCAAGAATTACTTCTATGCCATTTTCATGTAAGCGATCTACGGCTTCTTGTAACTCTGCTATTGGATCGCTCGTTGCGGCATAACCACGGTGCGGTGCTGAGAAAGCAATTGCGTTATAACCCCAATGGTTGCGACGACCGCGTGCCCAGATTGCAGGTTCGGTTGCATGCTCGTGAATTGGAAGCAACTCAATCGCATTGACGCCAATCTTCTTCAGGTAATCAATTGTTGATTGATGGCCAAGCGCTTTATAAGTACCGCGCTCTGATTCTGGAATCTCTGTATTTGCGTAAGTTAAACCTTTTACATGCGCTTCATAAATAACTAAGTCTTGCCAGTTGATATGCGGATGGTTTACATGACGCGGCGCATCATTTGTTACAACTGAGAGCGGTACGAATTTCGCAGAGTTGCGATCATCAATAACATTTGGATCGCCAGCGCCGTAACCATCTTCCGCGATATGTCCGTAAATTTCTGGAACATATGAAAGTTCGCCATCTAAGTGATGCGCATATGGATCAATTAGTAATTTAGTTGGATTAAATCGTGAACCACGTTCTGGTTCCCAAGGACCATATACGCGATAGCCATAACGTTGACCTGGGCGAACACCTTTTAGGTAGCCGTGGAAGATTGGGCCGTTTCGGTGGGAGAGCGAGTAGCGGGTCTCAACTAGCTTGCCGTTGACCTCATCAAATAGGCAGACCTCAACCGCATCGGCAGCCTCCGCCCAGATAGAGAAATTGGTTCCCTCTTCGGTTGGAATTGCGCCTAGGTAACGTGGATCGGCCTGAAGCATGGCGGTAAGTCTGCCCTGTAACGCGCTGAAAGTAGGTAAATAACTAGTAAAGAAATGCTACTCATGAGTAACATCTGACACGTGAAGATCGCCGTAACTGTTAAGCAAGTTCCTGATTCATGGGCTGAGAAGAAATTTATCGATGGCCGCGTGGACCGCGAGAGCGTTGATGCTGTTCTTAATGATTTAGATGAATATGCAATCGAAGAAGCGCTACGTATCTGCGAAGCAAATGGCGGAACCGTTGATGACGGTGGCGAACACACAATTACTTTGATTTCGATGGGGCCAATTCGTGCGCAAGAAGCAGTGCGCAAAGGTCTATCAATGGGCGCAACAAATGCGATTGTCGTTAGCGATCCATCGCTAGCAGGTGCGGATGCGATGGCTACATCTGAAGTTCTGGCAAAGGTAATCGCCGATGGCGGATATGACTTTGTAATTAGCGGCGTTGAAAGTACCGATGCGCGAATGAGCGTTATTCCTGCGATGGTCAGCGCTCGCTTAGGCCATGCGCAATTAACTTTCGCTAATAAAGTGGAAGTTGATGTCGCAGCAAAGAAAATTTCAATAAATCGAATTACCGACAGCGGACAAGTTGAGATGGAGGCAACTTTCCCTGCAGTCATTTCAGTAGTCGAAAAGATTAACGAACCGCGTTATCCAGCATTCAAAGGAATTATGGCGGCGAAGAAGAAGGAGATTGCATCGCTTTCCATGAGCGCTACTTCAGGCACTCAAGTAATTGAAGCTAATGCAAAGCCGCCTCGCGCTGCCGGTATCAAAATTGATGACGATGGAAGCGCAGCTGAAAAATTAGTGAATTTCCTTGCTGAAAGGAAGTTGATATGAGCAAAGTATTAGTAGTGGCAGATAATGAAAAAGTTACTGCTGAATTGGTTGCAGCGGCCGGAGATTCCGTAGTTGTTGATTCGAAGTCTGCACAGGCGATTGCCGAATACGCAAAGAGCAACTCATTTGATGCCGTATTTGTTGCAGCGACAATGGATGGAAAAGAGTTAGCAGGCAGAATCGCTGTAGCGCTTGACTCCGGAATCATCACAGATGCAATTGCAGTTGATAGCGATTTCGTTACAACGCAATCAATCTTTGGCGGTAGCTATACCGTTAAAGCCAAAGTAAATCGCGGTATTCCAGTAATTACTCTTCGCCCAAACTCAGTAGAACCTGCAGCTAATGTTCCAGATGCAATTAAGTTAGATGGCGATGACAATTCATTGGTAACTATTAAGAACGTAAAGCCAAAGGTAAAAGGCGCACGTCCGGAGTTAACGGAAGCGAAGATTGTGGTCTCTGGAGGTCGTGGAATTGATGGCGATTGGTCTAACGTAGAGAAGTTTGCAGATTCATTAGGCGCTGCAATCGGCGCATCTCGCGCAGCAGTTGACGCCGGATGGTGCAGCCACGATATGCAGGTAGGTCAGACCGGCAAGACTGTTAGCCCAGATCTGTATGTTGCTTGCGGCATCTCGGGCGCGATCCAACATAAGGCTGGCATGCAGACCGCTAAGAATATTGTCGTAATAAATAAGGACCCAGAAGCTCCACTCTTTGAAATTGCAGATTTCGGCATTGTGGGGGATTTGGCGAGCGTGCTTTCTAAGGCGAGCGAACTTATAAACGCTCGCAAGTAGAATGCCCGCGTGGCGATTTACTTAGATCATGCGGCTTCGACGCCGATATCGGATATTTCGCTTGCCGAATTTAATAAGCAGTTACAGAAGACCGGCAACCCATCTTCGCTACATAACTTTGGTCGCGACCAACGTCGAGCGCTAGAAGAGGCTCGTGAAAAGATTGCCCAATTTATTGAATGTGCACCGAGCGAAATTATCTTTACTGGTTCTGGCACTGAAGCCGACAACTTGGCAATCAAGGGCTTATTTTGGAAGTCTCAAAAGTCAGGCAAGAAAGTAATTGTTATTTCAGCTTTCGAACATAAAGCAGTTCTAGAACCTGCTGAGTGGTTAGTTGAAAAAGAGGGCGCAGAGCTCATTCAGATTCCAATAACCAAAGATGGAATTATTGATTTAGATTTCCTAAAAGAGTTAGTTGCAGAGCGCGGTTCTGAGATTGCACTTATTTCTGTGATGCACTCAAATAATGAAATCGGTGCGCTGCAGCCAATCGATAAAGTAATTGAAATTGCTGGCGATATTCCGGTTCATAGCGATGCAGTGCAATCTTTATTAAAGGTGCCAGTTTCATTTAAGGGTCTAACCGCACTTTCAATTAGCGCTCATAAAGTAGGTGGCCCAGTAGGTGTTGGAGCGCTGGTGCTTAAGCGCGGTTTAGATATTCCAGCTCTATTGCATGGCGGAGGACAAGAGCGCGAAATTCGAAGTGGCACTTTGAATGCTCCTGCTATTTGCGCCTTTGCTGCCGCACTTACCAGTTATCCAGCAGATGCAGTCTCAAAGCTTCGCGATAAATTAATTGCAGGTATAAAAGAGTTGATTCCTGGCGCGCTAATTAATACTCCAGCAAAGGCACTCCCGGGCATAGTTAATGTCTCTTTCCCGGGCACAAAGGGTGAAACCCTCCTCTTGCTAATGGATATGGAAGGAATTGCTTGTTCTACTGGATCGGCATGTAGCGCTGGAGTTCATCGCCCGAGCCATGTGTTAATCGCACTTGGTCGCAGCGAAGATGAAGCAATCGGAACGCTACGTTTATCTTTAGGTGCACTAAGCGCAGAAGCAGATGTCGAAAAAGTCTTACAAGTATTGCCTGCAGTAGTTGAGAAAGCGAAGCTAGCAAAGTGAAGTTAATTGCAGCCATGTCAGGCGGCGTTGACTCTGCAGTTGCAGCAAGTCGCGCAGTAGAGGCGGGACATCAAGTAATTGGTGTGCACTTAGCTCTTGCTTCCAACCCGCAGAAATATCGTTCAGGTGCGCGTGGGTGCTGCACCATCGAAGATTCACACGATGCACGTCGCGCAGCAGATGTAATCGGTATTCCTTTCTATATCTGGGATATGGCCGAAGAATTTCACGATGGTGTTGTCGAAAACTTTATGTCTGAATATGCAGCAGGTCGTACCCCAAATCCATGCCTTCGTTGTAATGAGAAGATTAAGTTTGCTGCGGTTTTAGATCGTGCAAAAGCAATGGGCTTTGATGGTGTTGTTACCGGGCATTATGCAAATATGCGCGAAGTAAATGGCGAACGTACTCTGCATCGCGCAATTGATAACAGTAAAGATCAATCTTATGTATTAGCAGTGCTTAATCGCGAACAACTTCAAGGTGCACATTTCCCATTGGGAGATACAGAGAAAGTTGATATTCGTAAAGAGGCTGAAGCAAAAGGTTTAGCAGTTGCAAACAAACCTGATAGCCATGACATCTGCTTTGTGCCAAGCGGTGATAACGCCGGTTGGTTGCGCGAACGTTTGGGTAGTGAAGTTGGGCCAATCGTTGATCAAGACGGAAATGTAATTGGCCAACATAAAGGCGCTTATACATACACAATCGGACAGCGAAAAGGTTTAGGTCTTACTGTTCCAGCAGCAGATGGCAATCCGCGCTTTGTATTAAAGATCGAACCTAAATCAAATACGGTTGTCGTAGGTGCACGCGAAGATTTAGCCGTGAATCGCATTGTTGGAGAGAAGCCAGTTTGGTGTGGCCCTAATCCAGGCGCTGATTGGCAGAGCGGATTTGTGCAGGTTCGCGCACATGGTGCACCGCTTGATTGCACCTACCGCGAAACAAGTGATGGGGTAGAGATCAAATTAGCTGCGCCGTTATTAGGTTTAGCGACAGGGCAAGCGGCAGTGCTTTATGACGGTGACCGCGTAGTCGGATCAGCAACTATCTGTGAGACCGAATGAATCCACGTCAAAGAATCGCAGAGTTAACTGAAGAAATTCGCGATCATATTTTCCGTTACTACGTATTAGATAACCCAACAGTTACGGATGCGCAGTTCGACAAATTAATGCGCGAACTAGAATCTCTTGAGAAAGAACATCCAGAACTTCGTGCTGAGGATTCTCCGACACTTGGTATCGGTGGCGGTTTTGCAACCTCCTTCGAACAGGTTGATCACCTTGAGAAGATGATGAGCTTGGATAACGTCTTTGATGAGACCGAACTAAATACCTGGTTTGATCGCGTTGAAAAGGATGCCGCTGATCCAAAGTGGCTCTGCGAATTAAAGATCGATGGTTTGGCAATCAATTTACGTTATGAAAAGGGTGTGCTAACCAAGGCACTTACTCGCGGAAATGGCACCACCGGTGAAGATGTAACGCTAAATGTAAAGACCATCAAGAATCTGCCACATGAATTAAAGGGCAAGAACGTTCCAGAGTTAATTGAAGTTCGCGGAGAGGTTTATTTTCCAATTGCCGCATTCAATGAACTAAACGCATCACTTGAAGAAGCTGGCAAGACTACATTCGCAAATCCACGTAATGCGGCAGCAGGTTCGCTACGTCAGAAAGACCCACGAGTTACCGCATCAAGACCTCTTAGCATTTTAGTTCATGGCATTGGTGCAACAAATACCGAATTCGCAAACCAGAGCGATGCATATGAATTCTTAAAAGGATTTGGGCTACCTACTAGCCAGCACTTCAAAGTATTAAATAACCGCAAAGAAGTCGCTAAATTCATCGCTAACTTCGCTGAACATCGCCATGACCTAGAACATGAAATTGATGGCGTGGTTATCAAAGTAGATCAGATTGACTTGCAGCGAAAGTTAGGCGTGACTTCGCGTGCACCAAAGTGGGCTATTGCTTACAAGTATCCGCCCGAAGAAGTTGTCACTAAGTTACTGGATATTCAAGTTTCAGTTGGTCGTACTGGACGCGTAACTCCATTTGCAGTTATGGAACCGGTATTGGTTGCAGGATCAACGGTTACACATGCGACTCTGCATAACTCTCAAGAAGTAGAACGCAAGGGAGTCTTGATCGGTGATTACGTTGTAATCCGCAAGGCCGGAGATGTAATCCCAGAAGTACTTTCTGCAGTTGCAGATAAGCGCACCGGAGAAGAACGTAAATTTGAAATGCCAACTAATTGTCCAGATTGCGCAACTAAGTTGGTCGAACAATCCGAAGGCGATGTTGATCTTCGCTGTCCAAATGCACAGAGCTGCCCAGCGCAATTACGTGAACGTCTTTATTACATCGGTTCGCGTGCCGCTTTAGATATTGATGTCCTGGGCTACGAAGCTGCAAATGCGCTACTTGATGCCAAGATTATTAAAGATGAATCAGAGCTATTTGATTTAACGGAAAGATCGCTGATGACTTCGCCATTCTTTACGAAGAAAGATGGCAGCGCTGGTGCAAATGTGCAGAAATTACTCAGTGCACTAGAAAGTGCAAAAGGCAGACCGCTATGGCGAGTAATTGTTTCGCTATCTATTAGACATGTTGGCCCTACCGCAGCTCAAGCTTTGGCAAACCACTTCAAGACTATCGATGCGATCTCTAAAGCTAAATCAGAAGAGTTGTCCGAGGTCGACGGAGTTGGCGGAGTAATTGCTATTTCTATAGTCGATTGGTTTAAAGTCGATTGGCATAAAGAGATTGTTAAACGTTGGGCTAAAGCTGGTGTAGCGATGGAGCTAGTCAACGATAACGATTCGCCTCAGACATTAGCTGGGCTAACTTTTGTAGTCACCGGCAGCTTGGAATCATTTACTCGCGATGGAATTAATGAAGTAATCATCGCTCACGGTGGAAAGCCTTCATCTTCTGTTTCCAAGAAAACTGACTATGTATTGGTTGGGGCCGAGCCAGGTTCAAAGGCCAAAAAGGCGGAGGAGCTAGGCGTAAAAATTATCGACGAGGCGAAATTCAAAGAATTGCTGGCAGGGAAGTAGTATTTGGCCATGTTCCATTTAGAAGAAGCAACTCGTCACCTGCCACAGCACCCAGTCGTTTTCGGATTGACCGCTTTCGGCATTCTTAGCTTGCTACTTTATTTAACACTCCGTCTAGATCGCTAAGAATCGAAATTAGCGTCAAAAAGTTAGGCATCTACGGAGGCACTTTTGACCCGATTCATAACGGGCATCTCCGAGTAGTAGTTGAGTTAATCTCTAGAAAAATTGTTGATGAAATCATTTTGATTCCGGCCGGAGATCCGCAATTACGCGATGCTCCAAAGGTTGACGGAGCAACACGTTTAGAGATGTGTAAGGTCGCAATCAATGATCTACCAAGTGGAATCAAGGAAAAAGTTTCAGTCAGCGATATCGAGGTTAAGCGAAGCGGTCCAAGTTACGCAATCGATACTGTTGAAGCTCTAGAAGGTTCAAACGAACTCTTCTGGATTATCGGGAGCGATGCATACGCAAAAATCGATAACTGGCATCGCTCAGAAGAGTTGCAAGATAAAGTTAGTTTTATCGTCATTGATCGCCCAGGCGACGATGGTGATGGCTTAGATATCGGAGCTTTGGATATCTCAGCGACAGAAATCAGAAGCGATAGCCAGGTAAATGGAACTTCGCCAAGCGTGCGTAAGTACATTACCGAAAGGAAGTTGTATGCCAGTAAGTGATTTAGTTCGTAAAGAGTTAGATATTGCAGCTCAGGCTGCAGTCGACAAATTAGGAACAGACTTAGTAGCAATCGACTTATCCGAGCAGAGCTTGCTCTCAGAAGCTTTCATGATCGTTTCGGGAAATAACCCAAAGATGGTCGAAGCAATTGCTGATGAAATTGAAGAGAAACTAAAGGGAATCAACGAAAAGCCAGTCCGCCGCGAAAATGGCGAAGAGTGGATTCTGATTGACTACTCAGATTTAGTAGTTCATGTACAGACTGAGAATCTACGCCGTTATTACATGTTAGATCGCCTTTGGAATGATTGCCCAACAATTCCATTGCACGTGGACGAAACTCGATAGATTCCAAGATGCACGATCACAATAAAGTTGTTTTATGGCGCCATGGCCAGACTGATTGGAATATCGCAAACCGTTTTCAGGGCTCAACAGATATCCCATTAAACGAAACCGGTCAGAGCCAAGTAATTCGCGCAGGTAAATTATTAACAGGTCTAGCGCCAACACAGATCATCGCGAGCGATTTATCTCGCGCATTTAATACTGCAAAAGCGCTAGCCGATCTAGTTGGTCTTGAAATTAAGAAAGATGCGCGCCTTCGCGAAACCGATGGTGGTAATTGGGAAGGCAAGACTGGCGATGTAATTCGCGAAACTGATATCGAAAACTTTATTCGTTGGATTGACGGCGACGATAATCCTGCCGGAGATATCGGCGAACGCAGAAGTGAAGTAGCAGCTCGTGCAACCGCTGCAATCAATGAAGCACTCGCAGGTAAGACAAATCAAACGCTGGTTGTTGCAACTCATGGTGGAACTGCGCGATGCATTTTGGGATCAATGTTGAACTTGCCTATGACAACTTGGGGTTCAATTGGCGGACTTTCAAATGCCTCTTGGTCGATACTTTCGACAACTCCAAAGGGCTGGAATTTAGTTGAACATAACTCTGGTTCGCTTCCTGAACCAATCTTTGGCGAAGAATCAGGTGGCGAGAAGTAGCGCTTTTCGCTTGTAGAATTTGGCCCAATGTCCGGGCCTGTGGCGCAGCTGGTAGCGCACTTGCATGGCATGCAAGGGGTCAGGGGTTCAAATCCCCTCAGGTCCACACTTAGTAAGAGAAGTTTTTATAGAAGGGAAAGCGATGAGCACCGAACATCAAGCGTATGACTTCGCTTATGTTCAAGAGAAGTGGTTACCAATCTGGGATGAGATTGCACCATTTCGCTCTGGCCGCGCTGATGATCCTCGCCCAAAGAAATATGTATTGGATATGTTCCCGTATCCATCAGGCGATCTACATATGGGCCACGCAGAGGCTTACGCACTTGGCGATGTAATTGCTCGTTACTGGGCACAAAAAGGTTTCAACGTTATGCACCCAATCGGTTGGGATGCATTTGGTCTTCCTGCAGAGAACGCCGCTATCAAGCGCGGAATTGATCCATCAGGTTGGACCTACGAAAACATTGCAGTGCAGAAGGCTTCGATGCGCCGATATGCATGTTCATTCGACTGGGATCGAACATTCAACACATGCGATCCTGAATATTACAAATGGAATCAATGGTTATTCCTAAAGATGTACGAACGCGGTCTTGCTTATCGTAAAGATTCCGCAGTTAACTGGTGTCCAGATTGCCAGACAGTTTTAGCTAACGAACAAGTTGTTGCTGGCCTTTGCGAACGTTGCGATAACGCAGTTACCAAGAAGAAGTTAAATCAGTGGTATTTCAAGATTACTGATTACGCAGATCGCCTTCTTGATGACATGCAGCAGCTAGAAGGTAAGTGGCCAGAGAAGGTGCTGTTGATGCAGCGCAACTGGATTGGTCGCTCATCTGGCGCAAATGTAACTTTCGAAATCGAAGGTCGCACAGAGCCAATTTCAATTTATACAACTCGTCCAGACACTTTGTACGGCGCAACATTTATGGTGGTTGCAGCTGACTCTGAATTAGCGGCTGAACTTGCAAGTGGTTCACCTGCAAAATCTGAATTTGATACCTATCTAGAAAAGGTTCGCGCAGCTACTGATATCGAACGTCTTGCAACAGATCGCCCTAAGACTGGCGTTTTCTTGCAGCGTTATGCGATTAACCCAGTAAATGGCGAGAAGTTGCCGATTTGGGCCTCTGATTATGTGCTTGCAGATTACGGAACCGGCGCGATCATGGCAGTTCCGGCCCACGATCAACGCGACTTAGATTTCGCAAAGGCAATGAACTTACCTGTGCGCGTAGTTGTCGAAACCGGAGAAGAAGATCCAAGCCAGACAGGTGTAGCAACCGGTGGCGATGGCAAGCTAATTAACTCTGGCGAGCTAAATGGTTTAAATAAGGCAGAAGCAATCGCAAAGATTATTTCAATCCTTGATGAGAAGAAGTTGGCTAAAGCTTCAAATAATTATCGCCTTCGTGATTGGCTGATTTCACGTCAGCGCTATTGGGGTACACCAATTCCAATCATTCACTGCGAAAAGTGCGGCGAAGTTCCAGTTCCACTAGATCAACTTCCAGTGCAACTTCCACCTGCTGCAGGTTTAGATTTAAAACCAAAGGGAAGCTCTCCGCTTGGCGCTGCCGAAGATTGGGTAAATGTTCCATGTCCTAAGTGCGCAGCTCCTGCAAAGCGCGATGCTGACACCATGGATACTTTCGTAGATTCATCTTGGTATTACCTACGTTATGTAGATCCAACAAATGCGACTGTTCCATTTGATCAGAAGAAGATCGAAGAGTGGTTGCCAGTTGATCAATATGTTGGCGGCGTTACTCACGCAATCTTGCACCTTCTATATAGCCGTTTCTTTACTAAAGTTTTGTTTGACATGGGAATGGTTAAATTCAATGAACCATTTACCCGTCTACTAAATCAGGGCATGGTTGTTATGGATGGCTCAGCGATGTCTAAATCTCGCGGCAATCTTGTTCGACTATCTGATGAATTACAAAATCACGGCGTTGATGCAATCCGCTTAACAATGGTCTTCTCTGGTCCTCCGGAAGATGATGTTGATTGGGCAGATGTTTCACCTTCAGGTTCAGTTAAGTTCTTATCTCGCGCATGGCGTTTATCTGGCGATGTCACCAGTGCACCAGGCGTTGATTTCACAACTGGCAACCTGGATCTTCGTAAAGCGACCCATAAAGCGCTAAATGACGCTGCATTTGCAGTCGAATCATTCCGCTTTAACGTGGCTGTTGCTCGTGTAATGGAATTGGTAAATGCAACCCGTAAGGCAATCGATTCCGGTTGTGGCGCTGCAGATCCTGCGGTTCGCGAAGCAACCGAAGCAATCGCAATTATGTTGTCACTTGTTGCGCCATTCACGGCAGAAGAGATGTGGGAGCGCTTAGGCCATAAGCCTGCGGTTGCTCTTGCTGGCTGGCCAACTGTTGATGAATCACTATTGGTTGCTGATTCAGTTACTGCTGTTTTGCAGATTAATGGCAAGATCAAAGAGCGCATTGAAGTTTCACCAGATATCTCAGATGCAGACCTTGAAGCAGAAGCGCTTTCAAACCCAGCTATCGTTGCAGCGCTTGCAGGCGCAAAGCCGGTAAAGATCATTACGCGTGCGCCGAAGCTGGTTAATTTAGTTATCCCCAACTAAATAGCTTTACTCAGCAATCCACAGCGCGCAATTGGTTTATTTGCGCCATGCAAACAAAAACAATTTATGCGCTACGCCTATGGTGGCGCGAAGTAAATTTCACAACCGCGCAACGTAAAGCGCTTGCGATAGTCGGTATCACTTCTGTGGCCTTGAGCGCATTTCTTATTTTCAAGCCTCATACCGCCGAAGCGATTGCGCCAACTGTGCCAACTGTGCCAACCATTGTTACGCCGCCGATGTTAGTTATTGATGTTCAAGGCGAAGTAAAGACTCCAGGTGTATACGAACTGCCGATTAATTCGCGAGTTAATGATGCAATTAAATCCGCAGGTGGCGCCAATAAAAACGCCGATCTTTCCTATCTAAATCAAGCTCGAATGCTTAAAGATGGTGAACAGATTTATGTTGAGAAGAAGGTCTATATCTCGGCAGGCACAAGCAGGAAATCGAGTACCACTTTCAATGGCATTCTAAATATCAATCGCGCTACCGCAAAAGAGTTGGATAAGTTGCCTGGAATTGGTCCAGTAATAGCAGGCAGAATCATTGAATTTCGCAAAGTAAATGGGGCTTTTCAGAGCATTGATGACTTACGAAAAGTTCAAGGGATTGGCGCTTCAACATTAGAGAAGTTCAAGTCCAAGATTCGCGTCTAGCTGTAGTCGGCGCAGCTATCTGGATAGGTGCGCTACTGCAGAGCTGGATTGCACCATGGCGCATCTGTCTAGTTGCAGGTGCGCTAATGCTTTTCACTAGAAAGAAATATTCAATCGTGCTGTTGGCGCTACTAGTTGGCGCAAGTGTGATGAGTATCAGGCAGAGCTCGCTTGCAGCATCTGAGATTCACGCCAACATTGGCAAGAGCGTGACTTTAGATTTCATAACTGTTACTGATCCCAAGAAGATTCGAAACGGCAAGATAAGTCTGATCGCTAAAGCCAGAGGCGTACCGGTAAGAGTTATTGGTTTTGGTGATGAGTATCTGCCTAGTGCGAAATTTCGGGCAACCGGAAAGTTGTTGGCTAGCAAAGAGCCAAGAGTTGCAGCGCTCTTTATATCCTGGAAGAAATTTCGAAGTATCAATCAAGCTTCATGGTGGCAACGAAGACTCGGCAACGTTCGTAAAGGTTTAAGAGAAGCGGCAAAGAGCGAGCCGCTAATTCCCGGCATGGTTTTAGGGGATACCTCGCTGCAGAGCGTCGAATTTAGCGATGCGATGCGCAGATCTGGACTTACGCATTTAACTGCTGTGTCAGGCGCCAACTTTGCAATCATCAGCTCCTTTCTACTTTGGTTAATGCAATTTCCAATCAAGAGAGTTCGGGCGCGATTATTAGTGACCTCAATCTTCTTAATTGCATTTATTGGGTTGGTTCGCCCATCACCATCAGTACTTAGAGCCGCCGCAATGGCGGCAGTTGTCATCTTTGCTAAATCACATCGTTCGCAGAGCCATTCGATTCCATCGTTGGGTTTTGCGATTGCAATTGTGGTGATCGCAGACCCTTGGCAATCAAGAGATCCAGGCTTTGCACTATCGGTACTGGCAACGGCTGGATTACTGCTTATTGCACCTAAATTGAAGCTGCCTAAAGGCTTCGCTGAACCTATTGCCGCAACGATTCTATGTTCACCGATCATTGTGGCGCTAAGTGGTTATCTATCAATCACTTCCATCTTCGCAAATGTATTGGCTGCACCATTGGTAGCGCCGGTAACTATTCTGGGCTTTGTCGCCGCGCTACTTCCGCCACTTGCACCTATATTGATTCCCTTAGCCAAAATACCTGCAGGGTTAATTACAAAGATTGCATTTAAAGCTGCCGATTTTCCGGTGATTCAATTAAAAAGCGCGTTACTAATTCTGTTGCTTGGCGCTGGGTTATTTCTTGGCAGGCGTTATTTGATTCTCATACTGCCGTTGTTGCTTCTGGTTACTTATCTGCAGCGGTGGCCAAATAATGATTGGCAGATTGCTAATTGCGATGTTGGCCAAGGTGATACCTTGGTACTTAAAGTTGCGCCAAAGAGCGCGGTGGTAATTGATACCGGACCTGATCCAAAGCTCATCGATCAATGTTTGAAATCACTATCAATATCGCAGATTCCACTTCTGATAATTACTCATCCTCATGCCGATCACATTGGCGGGCTAAGTGGCGCGATACATAATCGTAAAGTTGGCAGAATCTTGCAGAGCGCAACTAGGGGAGAAGTCTTGCAAGTCGCGGATATGCGAATTGAAATTCTCTGGCCAGATGGTGCAGTTCATTCTTTCGCAGATACTGGCGGAGAAGGTAGTGAAATCAATAATCAAAGCATCATTGCTCTAATCACTACGCCGAGTTATAAGTTATTGGCAACCGGAGATGCCGAACCTGATGTGCAGCGTTTAATAACTCCGCCGAAAGTGGATTACCTAAAAGTTGCTCACCACGGTTCTAGATATCAAGATCCAAGGTTTAATGCGCTGGCAGACCCAGCTGTTGCCATCATCAGCGTAGGTGCGGGAAATAAATATGGCCATCCAGCTGATAGCACGGTGAAACTATTTAAGAAGGTGCTCAGAACCGATAAAAATGGCGCAATCGCGATTGACCCGATTACAGGTAGCGTTTCATCTAGTAAGGTCGGCGCATTCGGATTACCAGTGCTTTGGAGGGTTGCGTGAAAGATATCTATCTTCTGCTTGGCTCCGAGAGCGCTCTCGCTGATCGCGCACTTTCTAAAATATCAGCAGAGTTAAAAGATGAGAAAGCCGAAATCACAACGCTCTTTGCTGGCGATGTTTCAGTCGGCGAAATCTCTGATGCGCTTTCTCCTTCGCTCTTCTCTGAGCGACGTGCGTTAATCCTGCGCGACTTACAAGATTTAATTGAAGATGCCAAAATTGAAATCACCAGATATCTAGATCAAACAGATCCAACTCTAACTTTGGTTTTAGTCCATAAAGGTGGAGTCAAAGGCAAAGCGCTTCTAGATCAAATCAAAAAAGTTAAACCAGAGTTGATTGCATGTGATCCACTTAAGAAGGAATCCGAAAAGGAAGAGTTCGTTAAGAACCTATTCTTGGATTTAGGACGCAAGGCATCGCCCGCGGCAATTAGTGCGCTGGTTAATGCAACCGGTACCGATCTTCGAGAGCTAAGCGCATCAGTTTCTCAACTTGCCGCTGATTCACCAGCAGGTGTAATTGATGAGAGCCATGTAAATAAATATCATCAAGGAAAGATCGAAACGACTGGTTTTGATGTGGCCGACAAGGTTATGGATGGCAACTTCGCAGAAAGTCTTCTGACTCTTCGCCATGCGCTAACAACGGGCACAGATCCAGTAATGATTACCAGCGCGATCGCATCTAGTTTGCGCGGCATTGCAAAAGTTTCCGGAACCAATCGAGCGCAGAAGTCATTTGAATTGGCAGGGGAGTTAGGAATGGCTCCGTGGCAGATAGATAAAGCTCGTCGCCAGTTAAATGGTTGGAACGCCAATACGCTCACCGCGGCCGTTGAGGCGATTGCCAAGTGTGATGCCCAAGTAAAGGGCGGAGCGAGCGACCCGGTTTACGCGCTTGAACAGGCGCTTTCTCGGATCTGTGCTGCGCGTACGGGAGCCCTTTAGTCCGATTTGAGCGTGCTTACGCCCGCTGGTAGCCTTTGCAACCTGTCCGCTCGAGGGCGGCAAGTATAAAAATGAGTTTTAGGGTTTAGGGAGTTAAATAAGTGGCAAACATCAAGTCGCAGGTTAAGCGTATTAAGACCAACGAGAAGGCTCGTCAGCGTAACAAGTCAGTTACCTCAGGTCTAAAGAGCGCAATCCGTAAGTTCCGCGATGCAGTTGCTGCAGGTGACTCTGCAAAGATTCAGACAGAACTACGTAGCGCTTCACGTCTTCTAGATGTTGCTGTTGCAAAGGGTGTTCTTCACCGCAACAACGCAGCTAATAAGAAGTCTGCAATGGCTAAGGCCGCTGCAGCTAAGAAGTAATTTAGTAACGCGTAAGCCGCCATGCCGGCAATTCCATTAAGTAAGGCTCCGCAGCCTGCTGCAACTGACCCTGCACAGATCCGCAACTTCTGCATCATCGCGCATATCGATCACGGCAAATCAACTCTAGCTGATCGCATGCTTCAAATTACTGAAGTTGTAGATCCTCGTCAGATGCGTGCGCAATATCTAGATCGCATGGATATCGAACGCGAACGCGGTATCACAATTAAATCTCAGGCAGTTCGTCTGCCATGGCAATCAGGTCGTGACGGTAAGGATTACATCCTTAACATGATCGATACACCTGGCCACGTCGACTTTACCTACGAAGTTTCTCGTTCACTTGCAGCTTGCGAAGGCGCAGTGCTCTTAGTGGATTGTGCACAGGGAATCGAAGCGCAGACATTGGCAAACCTTTACTTGGCAATGGAGAACAATCTTCGAATCATTCCTGTTCTAAATAAAATCGATTTACCGGCAGCGCAACCAGAGAAGTTTGCGCTAGAACTCTCTAAGTTAATCGGTTGCCAACCTGAGGAAGTATTGCGAGTATCAGGTAAGACTGGTGTTGGCGTAGAAGAACTATTAGATGAGATTGTTGCTCAGATTCCAGCGCCAGTAGGCAATAAGGATGCCGAAACTCGCGCATTGATTTTTGACTCTGTTTACGATGTTTATCGCGGTGTAGTTACTTATGTTCGCGTTGTAGATGGCAAGCTCTCTCCGCGCGATCAGATTCAAATGTATTCAACTGGCGCTCGCCATGAATTGCTTGAAATCGGCGCAATTTCACCTGAACCGATCGCATCTAAGGGCCTTGGTGTTGGCGAAGTAGGTTATTTAATTACTGGCGTAAAAGATGTTCGCCAATCACGTGTTGGTGACACTGTAACTCTTTATCAGAAACCAACTAAAGAACCCCTAGCTGGATATAAAGATCCAAAGCCAATGGTCTTCTCTGGTCTTTACCCAATTGATGGCGCGGAGTTCCCGATGCTTCGCGAAGCGCTAGATAAATTGCAGCTAAACGATGCAGCGCTGGTTTATGAACCAGAAAGTTCTGCAGCTCTTGGTTTTGGATTCCGTTGCGGCTTCCTTGGACTCCTGCACATGGAAATTGTGCGCGAACGCCTAGAGCGCGAAGCAGGACTTAACTTAATTTCGACTGCGCCAAACGTAGTTTATGAAGTGACTTTAGAAGACGGTAAGCACATCACTGTTACCAACCCTTCTGAATTTCCAAATGGAAAAATCATGGAAGTTCAGGAACCTATTGTTAAAGCAACTATCTTGGCGCCAAGTGAATACATCGGCACCATCATGGAACTTTGCCAAGATCGCCGTGGCACATTGCTTGGCATGGATTATCTATCTGAAGATCGCGTTGAGATTCGTTATGACTTGCCACTTGCGGAAATTGTTTTCGATTTCTTTGATCAATTGAAATCTCGTACCAAAGGCTATGCATCTTTGGATTACGAAGATAAGGGCAATCTGCCTGGCAATTTGGTTAAGGTTGATATCTTGCTTAACGCAGAAACTGTGGATGCATTTAGCGCAATCGTTCACCGCGATAAGGCATACGCATATGGCGTGATGATGACCGGCAAGTTACGTGAATTGATCCCAAGGCAGCAGTTCGAAGTTCCAATTCAAGCTGCAATCGGTGCAAAGATTATTGCTCGTGAAAATATCCGTGCGATCCGTAAGGACGTTCTTGCTAAGTGCTACGGCGGTGACATCACTCGTAAGCGCAAACTTCTGGAGAAGCAGAAGGAAGGTAAGAAGCGCATGAAGATGGTGGGCCGCGTAGAAGTGCCACAAGAGGCATTCGTGGCAGCGCTAGCTACCGATGCGGATATCGAAAAGGTCAAAGCCGCGCGAGACAAGTAATGCAAAACCTTTCGTTCTACGTACATATTCCGTACTGCGTAAAACGATGCGGTTATTGCGACTTTAATACCTACACACCTGCTGAACTTCGTGATGGTGGAACTCTTGAAGGCGTATCTGAAGGTTTTATTGATTCCTTAATTGCTGAAGTTACATTCGCATCACGAACTCAAACCACAACCATTCCAACCATCTTCTTTGGTGGCGGCACACCCTCATTAATGCCAGCTAAGGAACTCGGAAGAGTAATTGATCTGCTTAAACAGCGATGGGAATTTGCGCCAGATATTGAAGTAACTATGGAGTGCAATCCAGATACTTTAACTCTGCAATCGCTAGAAGAGTATCGAGCAATTGGCATTAATCGCATCTCGATGGGTATGCAATCTGCCAATACCAATGTGCTTAAAGTTTTAGACCGAACACATAATCCAGAGAATGTAGCAAAATCTGTTGATAACGCTCGTAAAGCTGGTTTCGATAACGTTAGTTTAGATTTAATTTATGGAACTCCAGGTGAAACTCTCGAAGAGTGGGAGAGCACAGTTAAGAGCGCGCTTAGCTACGGCGTCAACCACTTAAGTGCATACGCCCTCATAGTCGAAGATGGCACCAAGTTGTCTGCCAAAATCAAACGCGGTGAAATTGCTAGAACTGACGATGATTTAATGGCACAGATGTACTTAGCTGTCGACGCGCAGGCAGATAAAGCAGGTTTACCTTGGTATGAACTTAGCAATTGGGGTCGACCAGCAGAACATAACCTGGTTTATTGGCGTAATCAGAATTGGTGGGGACTTGGCCCGGGCGCACACTCACATTTAGATGGCGTGCGTTGGTGGAACGTTAAGCATCCAAGTAAGTACTCAGAGAAGTTGGCTAACTTCGAATCTCCAATGCAAGATCGCGAAGTGTTGGGCGATAAAGAGAAGAATGAAGAGCGCATTATGTTGCAGATTCGTTTACGCGAAGGATTATCAGATTTAACCCCAGAGCAATTGAAGGTATTTGCGAACTATCCAAACGATGTCGAAATCATTGAAAACCGTGCGGTTTTAACTCCTTCTGGCCGCTTAATCGCAGACCGAATAGTCCGTGAATTGATCTAGGTTATAAAATCTGCCAATCATGAGCCGCCGTTTAGAGATTCTTCGCGCAATCGTTGATGAGTACGTTGCTACTCAGGAACCAGTTGGTTCTAAGGCGTTGGCCGAAAACCATAACCTGGGTGTATCTCCAGCGACTATTCGTAATGAAATGGCCGTACTTGAAGAAGAAGGTTTAATCACTCAACCGCATACTTCCGCAGGTCGCATTCCAACAGATCTCGGATATCGCATGTTCGTAGATCAGCTATCAAATGTGAAGCCATTGTCGGCTCCTGAACGCCGCGCAATTGAAACATTTCTTGAAGGCGCCTTGGATCTTGATGATGTTGTGATGCGTACCGTTAAGTTGCTTGCAGATGTAACTAAGCAAGTTGCGGTTGTTCAATATCCTTCATTGGTTAAGTCTCGCGTTCGTCACGTCGAACTAGTACTTCTAAATTCAATCCGAACCATGTTGATTTTGATTACGGATACTGGACGAGTTGAGCAGCGCGTAATTGAGTTAGCTACCGAAGTCGACGATGAGTTCTTGAATGCAATGCGCATTAAATTGAATAACTCAATTGCTGGACAACGCCTACCTGATGTTGCTGATAAGTTATCTGCGTTAATGGATTCTTTAAACCAATCTGACCGTCGCAATATGGCGGTACTTATTTCAACTTTAATTGAGATGGCGCTTGAGAAGCCAGAAGAGAAAGTTGTTCTAGCCGGAACCGCCAACTTAACTCGCTTCCGCCAAGATTTCTCGGCTCAGATCCATCCAATCTTAGAAGCGCTCGAAGAACAGGTGGTTCTACTTCGTCTATTAGGCGGCGCATCAAGCGGTGTGCAGGTTCGAATTGGCAGCGAGCAGAGTGAAGTTAACTTGCAGGAAACTTCGGTAATTTCTATGGGATATGGTGAGGTCGGTGCGCTCGGCGTTATTGGTCCAACACGTATGGATTACGCCAGCTCGATGGCTGCAGTTAGCGCTGTAGCTAATTATGTAAGCAGATATTTACAGGAGAACGCTTAAATGGCAGATCTATACGAAACGCTTGGCGTTTCGCGTGATGCGAATGCAGATGAGATCAAGCGCGCTTACAGAAAGTTAGCTCGCGAACTTCATCCTGACATAAATCCAGATCCTGAAGTGCAAGACCGTTTTAAAGAAGTTACAGCTGCGTACGATGTATTAAGTGATGCGCAGAAGCGTCAGCAATATGACATGGGTGGTAATCCATTCGGTGGAGGCGCTGGTGGATTTAATGGTGGCTTTGGTTTCAGCGACATCATGGATGCGTTCTTCGGACAAGGCGGACAACAACGTGGTCCACGTTCACGCGCTCGTGCCGGACAGGATGCGCTTATTCGCGTTGAAGTTTCATTAGAAGAAGCTTGCTTCGGTGTTGAGAAAGAGATCAATGTTGAAAGTGCAGCGCGTTGCGAAAAATGTTCAGGCAGTGGTTGTCAAGAAGGTACTTCACCTACAACTTGCGGAATTTGTAAGGGACGCGGCGAAACACAACAAGTAACTCGTTCAATTCTTGGACAAGTTATGACTTCACGACCATGCGCAGCATGCCAAGGTTTTGGAACAACTATTGCGTCACCTTGCCGCGAATGCCACGGTGATGGTCGTGTGCGTTCACGTCAGACAATAAACGTAAAGATTCCTGGTGGTGTCGAAACCGGAAATCGAATTCAATTATCAGGTCGCGGAGAAGTTGGCCCAGGTGGCGGACCTGCGGGCGATCTTTATGTTGAAATAGTGCAAAGCGAACACGAATACTTAGTACGCGATGGCGAAACACTCCACTTAACTCTCTCAATTCCATTTAGCGCAGCGACCTTAGGCACTAAAGCAACAGTTGCGACTCTTGATGGCGACGAAGAAGTTGAAATTAAAGCTGGCACACAGTCGGGTACAAAGATTGCTCTGAAGAATAAGGGCATGAACCGTCTGCGCGGAGCTGGTCGCGGTGACCTAATCGTTCATATTGAGGTAACCACGCCAACTAAGTTAAACCGCGAACAAGAGGAGCTAATCAAGAAATTCGCATCTTTACGCGGCGAAGATGGCAACTCTGCAACCGTGAAAGCAGATGATGGTTCGATCATGAATAAATTGCGCGGAGCTTTTAGGTTCTAATGCTCCAACTTTTCTTTGTTGAAGATATCGCGAATCCAAATCTTGCTGGCGATAACGCGCATCACGCCGAACGCGTATTGCGCATGAGCGTTGGCGAAGAAATTCTAGTTTCAGATGGCAGAGGCGCTTGGGCTAGATGTTCGATTTCAGAGATCAGCAAGAAGGAAGTTCAACTTTCAGTTATTGAAAGTGGTCTCGAAGCAGCTTCAAAGAGTGAAATTTCTGTATTGCAAGCAATCCCTAAAGGCGATCGCGCTAAAGAGACTGTCGAACTTTTAACTGCAGCAGGTGTTACCGATATTTATCCATGGCAATCTGCGAGAGCAATCGGCAAAGAGAGCGACAAATGGCAAGTTGCTGCAATTGAAGCGAGCAAGCAATCACGTCGTTTCTATATTCCAACGGTTGCACCAAAGTTAGATACTGCATCTGCAATTGAGCTATTTAAAGATTTCGATCAAGTCCTAATCTGCCATGAATCAGCAACAGTCCAGATTTCCGAAGTAGTTAAGCCAGCGGCAAAGACTTTGATTGTGATTGGCCCTGAAGGTGGCATTACAGATGAAGAGCTTGCAGCTTTTGAGAGCGCAGGCGGCAAGGTAATTAAGTTGGGGCGCCCAGTGCTCCGCTCGGCACATGCAGGAATTGCAGCAATAAGCGCCATAAGTGCACTGATGCGGGTATGGTAATTACATGGCGCTAGATTCAAATTGCATCTTCTGCAAAATTATCGAAGGTGACATTCCTGCAGAGATTGTTTACCGTGATGAAAATGTTGTCGCATTTAACGATCTCAACCCACAAGCACCTACACATGTTCTTTTGATTCCAACGCTGCATGTAGAGAATGCCGCTGCAATGGCTGAAGCCAGCGCAGTTATTTCAGCCTCGCTATTAAAAGCTGCAAAGCAGATCGCCTCAGATCGAGACCTTCCGGGGTATCGAACCGTCTTTAATACTGGCGAAGCAGTCGGTCAGTCGGTATTTCACGCTCATATGCACCTGCTCGGCGGCCGCGATTTCAAGTGGCCACCAGGTTAATGCAGGCTAGAGCGCTAGTATTTCATCACTGATGGAACGAACTCTTATAACGGTACCGACCGCCATTCCAATGGTCGCACTTGTAGGCCCAGCCGATAAAAACTTACGCGAAATCGAAAGCGCTTTTCCTAATGTTTCGATGACGGTCCGCGGCAATGAAATTGCACTTCGCGGAGATATTGAAGAGTGCGAGAAGGTCGAACAGCTAGTTACCGAACTCTTGGTTGTAGTTCGTTCTGGCCAGGATATAAGTCCTGAAGTTATTAAGCGCTCAATTTCAATGTTGAGCAAACACCCACAGAAGCATCCTGCGGAAGTTCTTTCATTAAATATTGTTAGTAATCGTGGACGCACTATTCGCCCAAAGACTGCAAATCAAAAGGCTTATGTTGAAGCAATTGCAGAGAATACGATTACATTTGGAATTGGACCTGCTGGTACCGGTAAGACCTACCTTGCAATGGCTAAAGCCGTTGCAGCGTTACAAGCGCGCGAAGTAAATCGCATCATTCTTACTCGTCCAGCGGTTGAAGCAGGCGAGCACCTAGGTTTCTTGCCAGGATCACTTACTGAAAAAATTGATCCGTATCTTCGCCCGCTATTTGATGCGTTGCATGACATGTTAGATAACGATGCAATTCCAAAGCTGATGCAATCTGGTGTTATCGAAGTTGCACCGCTTGCTTACATGCGTGGCAGAACGCTTAACGATTCATTTATTATTCTTGATGAAGCGCAGAACACCACACCTGAACAGATGAAGATGTTCTTAACGCGCCTTGGTTTTGGTTCAAAGATGGTTATTACTGGTGACGTTACTCAAGTGGATCTACCTGGCGGCAAGAATTCAGGACTAGCGACAATTCGCAAGATCCTTGATGGAGTGGATGACATCTCATTCTTAGATTTAACTGCTGAAGATGTGGTCCGCCACCGTTTAATTAGTGACATTGTCAGCGCATATGAAGCATATGACGATGCAAAAGAGCAGGCGTTGGCACAAGCGCGACAGCTCCGCCAATCATGATCGAAGTTGAAAATCGCTCAGGACAACTAGCCCCTGAAGCAAACGTCCGTAAATTAATGGAATTTTCCATTAAAGAACTCGGCCTACATGCAGATTGCGAACTCTCCCTAGCATTTATTGATGATGCTGAAATGGAAGAGCTGCACATTAAGTGGATGGATCTTCCTGGATCTACAGATGTGATGAGTTTTCCAATGGATGAACTCCGTCCTAACGATCCAGAGCCAGGGATTCTTGGCGACATTGTTATTTCACCACTATTTGCGCGTGCACAAGCAGAGAAGGCTGGCCACTCTTTCGAACACGAGGTTTACATCTTGGCAGCGCATGGATTGCTACACCTTCTTGGTTACGATCATCAAGAACTTGATGAAGAGAAAGTTATGTTTGCTTTACAAGAAGATCTAGTTAAGAAGGCAGCGCTGTGAAGTACTTTATTTTGGCTTTAGTGGCTTTCTTATCTGGTTTCGGAGCCATCTTCATTAGACCGTTCTCAAAGTTGATTGTTGGCATTGCAAATATTTTGACACCGGGCCAACGCTTTAAAACCAATGTCTTTAAGAATGAAGATGAGCTACGTGAACTTGTAGATCAAGCCCATGAACGTGGATTAGTAGAAGAAGACGAACATGAAATGATTCACTCAGTTTTCGAACTGGGCGAAACACTGGTTCGCGAACTTATGGTGCCTCGTACCGAAATGGTTTGGATCGAACACGATAAGACTCTTCGTCAAGCGCTCTCACTTGCGCTTCGTTCAGGATACTCACGTATTCCAGTAGTCGGTGAGAATATCGATCAGATTGTTGGCATTGCTTACATTAAAGATTTAGCAAAACGTTCACATGATCATCATGAAGCTGAACAGACCGAAAAGGTCGAGCAACTGATGCGACCAGTGGTGTTTGTGCCTGAAATTAAGTCTGCCGCAGAGTTACTTAAAGATATGCAGCGCGATCAGATTCACCTTGCGATTGTCGTAGATGAGTACGGCGGAACCGCAGGTCTTATCACTATTGAAGACATCATTGAAGAGATTGTCGGCGAAATTGCAGACGAATTCGATGATGAAGAAGAGCAATTCGTCTGGCTATCAGAGGATAAATTGCGCGTACAGGCAAAGGTTCACATCGAAGATTTAGCGGCAGAGTTGGAGATTGAGTTAGATCCAACATTGGCCGAAGATGTCGACACCATTGGTGGTTTGATGGCAAAAGTTCTTGGCCGCGTTCCGATCCCAGGTTCAACATTTAATTTAGCTGGTTGGAAAGTAACTGCAGAGCGTCCAGTTGGTCGACGCCGTCGTATTAGTAGCGTCATTATGGAGCGCGAAGAGAGCGAAGTAGCCCTGTAACCTTGGCTTATGCGCGTAATTAGATTTACTCCAAAGCCTGGCTCTGAACTTGGTAACGATCCACTTTTCGGTGTTATCGAAGAAGATGATCAGACTATCTCTGTAATTAATGGTGATCCGCTATTTAACGGCATTGCAAAGAGCGGTCAGATTACAAAACTAGAAGATGTTCGTTTGCTTGCACCAGTATTACCGCGAAGCAAAGTTGTATGTGTAGGCAAGAATTACTCTGATCACGCAAAAGAGATGGGCGGGGAAGTTCCGGCTGAACCGATTATTTTCCTTAAGCCAAATACTTCAGTTGCTGGCCCGAACGATGTAATTCATTGGCCATGGATGTCAGAGCGAGTAGATCACGAAGCTGAGCTAGCGATTGTTATTGGTCGTATTTGTAAAGATGTTCCACGCGAACGAGCTGCTGAAGTTATCTTTGGTTACACAATTGGTAACGATGTAACTGCACGCGATCTGCAATCACGTGATGGTCAATGGACTCGCGCCAAAGGTTTCGACACTTTCTGCCCACTTGGACCATGGATCGATACCGATTTCATTCCAGGCAACCAAGAGATCACTTGCACTGTAAACGGTGAAGTTAAGCAGAAGGCCACCCTTAATCAGATGATGTTTGGCGTAGATGAAATCATTCACTTCGTTTCATCAGTAATGACTCTGCTCCCAGGCGATGTAATTTTGACTGGCACACCTGCAGGAATCGGTCCTATGCCTGAAAAGGCCGAGGTAACTTGTGCGATTTCAGGGTTAGGGTCATTAACTAATAAACTCTCTGCTCGTGGCTAACAGTCAAAACTCACAGGTTCGAGTCCGTTTCGCACCATCTCCAACCGGAGATCTGCATGTCGGCAATATCCGCACCGCGCTCTTTGATTGGGCATTTGCTCGTCATACTGGCGGAACATTTATCTTCCGTATTGAAGATACAGATAAAGAACGCGTTACCGATGAATATATTCAACGCGCAATCGATACTTTAAAGTGGCTCGGACTAAATTGGGATGAGGGTCCCGAAGTTGGCGGCCCTAACGGTCCGTACTTACAGTCAGAGCGCTTGGCAATTTACAAAGAGTGGGCAGATAAATTCTTAACAAGTGGCGCTGCATATCACTGCTACTGCAGTTCGGAAGAGCTTGAAGCAGAGCGCGAACGTCAGCGCGCAGCAAATGTCGCTCCAGGTTACGGCGGAACTTGCCGCAACTTAACCGCTGATCAGATTGAGAAATTCAAAGCTGAAGGTCGCAAACCTGTATTGCGTATGCGCATGGATGATGGCTCGACAACATTCGTAGATGAGATTCGCGGCGAAGTTTCATTTGACCATAAGTATGTACCTGACTTTGTACTGATGCGCGCTGATGGTTCACCGCTATACACATTGGCTGTTGCCGTAGATGACGTGATGATGAAAGTTACTCACGTGCTGCGCGGAGAAGATCTGCTCTCATCTACACCACGACAGATACAAGTTTATAAAGCAATGGGCTTAAAGCCTGATGAATATCCAACATTTGCACACTTGCCGTTCGTAATGGGGCAGGACAATGCGAAGCTTTCAAAGCGAAATGGTGAAGTTTCTATTGCGTGGTATCGCGAACAAGGATTCCTACCTGAAGCAATCTGTAATTACCTTGCGCTTCTAGGTTGGTCTCCTGGTGATGATCGCGAAGACATCACTATGAAGGAACTTGTAGAGCTCTTTGAAGTTCATGATGTTCATTCATCGCCAGCACGTTTTGATATGAAGAAACTTGAAGCTATCAACGGCGACAAGATTCGTGCTCTCTCACCAGATGAGTTCCTAAAGTGGTCTCTGCCATTCTTAACAAATGCCGGAATTATTTCAGGCACTGATGCAGAGCTAAACCTCGTTAAGGCAGCTCTACCAATTATTCAAGAGCGCATTGTTAAGTTAGATGAAATTCCAGCAATGCTTAAGTTCTTATTTGTTAAGGAATTTGCAGTGGAAGCAGATTCAAAAGAGAAGATCAAAGACGATCAGAGCAAGCAAGTTCTAAAGCGTGCGCTTGAAGTTCTTGAACCACTTGCATCTTGGAACCATGAAGCAATCGAAGGTGCGCTTCGTGCTGCGCTTGTCGAAGAGATGGGGCTTAAGCCACGTATTGCTTTCGGTGCAGTTCGTATCGCAGCAACTGGTAGCCACATCTCGCCACCGCTCTTTGAATCAATGGAGCTACTCGGCAAAGAGGCTTCGATTTCACGCATTAAAGGCGCGATTAGCCTTTAATTCCACGCTTGGGTAAACTACGCCAGCCTTCAAATTAGGAGCAAAAAAGAATATTGGGGTATGGGGTAATTGGCAGCCCTGCTGATTCTGGTTCAGTAAGTCTAGGTTCGAGTCCTGGTACCCCAGCGCAGT